>CALVCB010000018.1 GCA_944325965.1 uncultured Bacteroidales bacterium | reverse complement strand
GGCTGTATGATTCCCGCTATCAGGGCTCATTAGGGTCTTGCACCCGTTAGCTGATACTCATGCCGAGCATACAAACAGAAGGCGACGGGAAAACCCGCCGCCTTAAATGTTTTCACAACGGAATAATCCTTATTGTGAATTGCTTCAAACTTTCCGCGAATATATTCTTTTTTAATTAAATATCAAATTAATTCTTAAATTTGAAACATTAACAGTATAACTAAACCACACTGAAACATGAGAAACATTCTAGGACTTGATCTCGGGACAAATTCAATAGGATGGGCAGTTGTCAATGAGGATAATATTGATGGCAAGAAATTCTTGAAAGGAATAGACTGTGCCGGTAGCCGTATCATTCCCATGGATGCTAAAACTCTGGGGGATTTCGATAAAGGAAACTCAATATCTCAAACAGCCGAAAGAACAAGACTTCGCAGTATCCGCAGGCTTATAGAAAGAAGTCATCTGAGACGAGCAAGATTGCATAGGGTTCTCATGGAAATGGATTGGTTGCCTTCTCATTATGCTCAGCATATTGACAGATACGGTAATTTCATAAATAACCAGGAGCCGAAAATCGCTTGGGTAAAAGATACTGATAACCGGTATAGGTTTTTATTTATCGAGTCTTTCAATGAAATGCTGGACGATTTCAGCGCCCGATATCCTGAGTTATCGGAACATGGACTGAAAATCCCATATGACTGGACAATATACTATTTGAGGAAAAAAGCACTCGAAAAACCGGTCAGTAAATTCGAATTGGCATGGATCCTCCTTAATTTCAATCAGAAAAGAGGATACTACCAGCTAAGAGACAACGAGGAAGAAGAGGAATCGGGGAAAAGAACTGAATATTTCTCTTTAACCGTTACAGATATTATAGCAGACTCAGAGGAAAAAAGCAGCAAAGGTACATGGTATACCGTTATCCTTGAAAATGGTTGGTCTTTCAGAAGATCATTCAATAACAAACCAGACTGGATCGGAAAAACAAAAGACCTCATCATCACAACAGATATAGACAAATACGGCAACCCGGTCGTGGACAAGGAGGGCAATGTAAAACGATCTTTCCGTGCACCTAACGAAAACGACTGGACTTTAATCAAAAAAAAAGACAGAAGCAGATATAGAAAATTCACGCAAGACTGTAGGTGAATTTATCTATGATTCTCTTCTCGCAAACCCTTCCCAAAAAATAAAAGGCAAATTAGTCAGGACAATTGAACGTAAATACTATAAAAAAGAACTTCAGTCAATACTGGCAAAACAGCGGGAATATAATGCAGACCTTAATGACCATGCACTATATGAAAGATGCTTGAATCTGCTATACAGGCATAATGATTCCCACAAGGCAAATATTCAAAATAAAGATTTTTCATATCTGTTCCTTGACGATATAATTTTCTATCAAAGGCCTCTCAAAAGTAAAAAAACTACTATTGATGAATGTCCTTATGAACATCGGGTATATCTCGATCAACAGACAAACGAAAAAATTATTTCACACATAAAATGCATAGCAAAGTCACATCCTTTATTCCAGGAATTCAGGTTATGGCAGTTCATTTCAAATCTAAGGATATATAGGGACGGAAAGGACATTAACGGAAAGTTCATCAATGATGTCAACATCACCAAAGAACTGCTTCCAGACCATAACAGTTATGCATCTCTATATGAATGGCTTGCCAGCAAGGACAAAATCAGCATGAAAACCATGCTGGCGTGCCCGCTTTTTAAAATCAATAAAAAAGAAGTCGAACAATACAGATGGAACTACCCCACAGAGAAAACATATCCAGGGAATGAAACCAGGTCTGATATTGTCAAATATCTTGAAAAAGCTGGGTTAAGTGCAGATTTCTTATCGGGAGACACAGAGATACAGCTATGGCACATATTGTATTCAATTACGACTAAGGATGAACTGAAAAAAGCACTCACCAGATTTGCTGTAAATCACAATATTGATGATATTGGATCTTTTGTTGATATTTTCAGTAAATTTCCACCGTTCGAAAGAAACTACGGGGCATATTCAGCTAAAGCAATAAAAAAACTTCTGCCTCTGATGCGGGCTGGTAAATTCTGGAGCGAAGCATCAATTGATATAGCAACAAAGGACAGAATCATAAAAATACTATCCGGGGAATACGACCCAAAAATAAAGGATATGGTCAGAGAAAAAGCTATTTCACTGACTGATATTTCTGCATTCCAAGGACTGCCATTATGGCTGGCCTGCTATATTGTTTATAACAGACATTCTGAAAGTTCAGATGCAGCCCAGTGGAGAACACCTGAAGATATCGATTTCTACCTTAAATCATTCAGGCAGCACTCCCTACATAATCCTATAGTAGAACAAGTAGTACTTGAAACACTTCGCACCGTCCGGGATATATGGAAACAAGTGGGACACATAGACGAAATTCATATTGAGCTCGGACGGGAGATGAAAAATCCTGCCGATAAACGAAGAAAAATATCGGAGCAGATTAATAAAAATGAGAATACAAACCTCAGAATCAAGGCATTGCTAAGTGAATTCCTTAATCCGGAATTTGGAATTGAAGATGTCCGGCCATATTCTCCATACCAGCAGGAAATCCTCAAGATTTATGAGGAAAATGTGCTCGAGAACGCTGTACAGCTTGATATAGAAATAGAAGGCATTCTGAAAAAATTCAACGAATCAGATATAAAGAAGAGACCGACAACTTCTGAAATATTAAAATACAAACTATGGCTTGACCAGAAATACATATCTCCTTATACAGGAAATCCGATTCCCCTAGGCAAACTGTTCACCCCTGCCTATGAAATAGAACACATAATACCTAAAGTCAGATATTTTGATGACTCATTTAGCAATAAAGTAATCTGCGAATCTGAGGTCAATAAACTTAAAGACAGACTTCTCGGCCATGAATTCATCCAGGCACATGGAGGCGAAATCGTAACATTGAATTATGGGAGGACTGTACAAATACTAACTGTTGACGCATATGAAAAACTTGTCAATGACAACTATAGCCACAATCAAGTAAAGAAACGGAAGCTTCTGATGGACGAGATACCGGATGATTTCATCCAAAGACAGTTGAACGACAGTAGATACATAAGCAAACTTGTCAAATCGCTCCTCTCAAATATTGTCAGAGAAGACGGAGAGGAAGAAGCTATGTCAAAAAATGTCATTACCTGTACTGGGGCCATTACAGACAGGCTGAAAAAAGACTGGGGTGTCAATAACATCTGGAATGAGATTGTACTGCCACGTTTTGAGCGGATGGAATCAGTTTTAGATAAAAGATTCACCAGGTATAATACAAATGGGAAATTGATTCCTGATATGCCGCTCGAATTCCAAAAAGGATTCAGCAAAAAAAGGATTGATCACAGACATCATGCAATGGATGCCATTGTCATTGCCTGTGCAAACCGGAACATAGTCAACTATCTGAATAATGCATCGGCAGGCAACGGATCCAGTATTAGCAGGTATGACCTCCGGGATCTGGTCTGCCATCAAGTGCATGGTGAAAACGGCAAGTATTCTGTAAACATACCTTGGGATAATTTTATAGTCGACACCAGGAATACTTTATCTGAAATCATCATCAGTTTCAAGAAAAATCTCCGTGTCATCAACAAGGCATCAAATCGTTATGTCAAATATAACAATGGTAAAAAAGAATACGTAAAGCAAAGCCACGGCGAAAACTGGGCAATTCGAAAACCGCTCCATAAAGACACGGTATTTGGAGAAGTGAACTTAAGGTATCCTAAATCTGTCTCATTTTCAGAAGCATTAAGGAAACCTGATAGAATTGTCGACAAACAGTTAAAATCGAAAATACTGGACCTTTTGTCCAAAGGAATGGACTATAAATCAATCAAATCGTTTTTCAAACAACGAGAAATGAAATTCAATGGGAAAGACATTTCCAAAATTGAGACATATGTATTTTCCAATGAAACTAATGAGCGATTTTTTGCGTCACGTAATGATTTATCCGGATTTTTATCTAAAATTTCCAAGGATAAGATTGATTCAGCCATAGAAAATATTACCGATACCGGTATCCAGAAAATACTCAAAAACCATTTGCTCACATTCGGGAAAGACCCGGCCATTGCATTTTCTCCTGACGGAATGGACAAAATGAATTCCAACATTACTGCACTTAATGGAGGGAAACAGCATAAACCTATTTTCAAAGTGCGGAAATATGAAAAAGCTGAAAAGTTCCCGATAGGAGAGCGCGGTAACAAATCTAAGAAATTTGTAGAAGCCGCAAAGGGGACAAATCTGTTTTTTGCCATCTATAAATCAGAATATGGCCGGTCATACGATACAGTTCCTCTGAATAAGGTTATAGACAACATGAAATCAGGGATAAATACTGTTCCCGAATTTAACAATATCGGGGAACCATTACTATTCTCTCTGTCGCCGAACGATCTGGTATATCTTCCTAATGAAGATGAACTGGAAAGAGGGGTTGTGTCATTGCCTTTGGATAGAAGCAGAATTTATAAAATGGTCTCATCTTCTGGTAAACAATGTTTCTTTATTAAATATTCAGTTGCAAACCCAATTGTTGATAAGGTAGAATTTTCTACACTGAATAAAATGGAAAGAGCAATAACTGGTGAAATGATCAAAGAAACCTGCATACCATTAAAAATTGACAGACTTGGCAACATAATCAAATTCAATCAAAATATTCTTTGATTTTGAGTGCCGTGTATAACAAACTGCCTGTGGGTATTTTATCCTCCGAGCACAAAACAATAGGTTATGATCAAACGCACACTATATTTCGGCAATCCAGCCTACCTGTCAATGAAACTCAGGCAATTGGTCATCAGAGTACCGGACGATGCTGGAGACCTGCCTGATTTCGATGATGCAAGGTGCTATGATTCCACCGTCAAGACAGTGCCGGTGGAAGATATCGGCATTGTCATATTAGACAACAAGCAAATAACTATCACACAAGGGCTTCTGGAAGAGCTGATTGACAACAACTGCGCAGTAATAACCTGCGGGTCAAACCACCTTCCCGTAGGACTGATGCTGCCTTTATACGGTAATACGCTCCAGAACGAAAGATTCAGGCAGCAGCTGGACTCTTCTCTTCCTCTAAAAAAACAACTATGGCAGCAAACCATACAGAGTAAGATCTCCAACCAGGCAAGCGTCCTTAGATATGTAACAGGAGAAGAGCACAACAACATGAAAATCTGGGCAGCAAGTGTCAAAAGCGGGGATACGGACAATATGGAGGCCCGCGCGGCAGCTTACTACTGGAAAACAATCTTTCCTGATAAAGCCGATTTTATCAGAGGCCGGGACGAAGATGAACCCAACAACCTCCTTAACTATGGATACGCAGTGCTTCGTGCGGTAATTGCAAGAGCACTGGTCGCAAGCGGTCTGCTTCCCACTCTGGGAATCCATCACCATAACAAATACAATGCATACTGCCTTGCCGATGATATCATGGAGCCGTATCGGCCGTTTGTCGACAGGATTGTATACGATATATGGAGAAGCACAGACTGTAAGGAGATTACCAAAGAGATAAAAATCAAATTGCTGTCAATACCGACAATAGAAGTTGTAATCAACGGTAGGGGCAGTCCGCTGATGGTGGCGGCATCCCAGACGACATCTTCTCTGGCAAAATGTTTCAATGGGGAACTCCGTAAAATAATATATCCGGAAATGACTTGATATAAGTGAATATGACTGACAGATTCAGCGAATACAGGATAATGTGGGTACTTGTTTTCTTTGACCTTCCGACCGATACAAAGAAGGAGAGGAAGGCTGCGGCTGATTTCCGCAAAAAATTGATTCTCGACGGATTCATAATGTTCCAGTTCTCTATATACATGAGACATTGCCCGAGTGCTGAAAATGCTGCAGTCCATATAAAAAGGGTAAAAAGTTTTCTTCCACCTTTAGGACAGGTCGGTATTCTCTCTATTACAGACAAGCAATTCGGCGCAATGGAGCTGTTCACAGAGAAGAAAGTACAGAAACCACCGACAGATTATGTGCAGCTGGAGTTGTTTTGAAAACAGAAAAACGAAAACATTCCAACAAAAAAATCCGATATCGCTATCGGATTTTTTATTCTGAAAACAATCTTTAACATTTTGTGAATCATATAATTACACAGACTCTACTGTTTTCAGTCTGTCAAAGTTATAAAGTTTGAAAGCAATTCACAACCTTGGCAAGGCTACTGTTCCTATCCGTTTTACTGTTTTCAGTCTGTCAAAGTTATAAAGTTTGAATCATACGCGGCTCAGTCGGCATATCTTTCATACAGTTCCCAGAAATCAGAAGTTTCGAATATTCTCTCCACTACAACAGGGTCACTGAGATCCACATCGTAATCAGAGTCGATATCAGGTTCCTTGACCCTTTGCTTATGAATGATTCTTGGGTCTCCCTCATAGATATACTCCAAAGTATCTCCCCTCATCACTATATCCCGGATTTCGGCATTGCTTCTCTCCGGATCCCTGATTACATGATATTTCTCCTCAGGGACATATTCCCTGACATGTTTCTGGAGATTATTGTAATACCTGTAAGAGAAAAAGATGGCAGGAAGAATAATCCATATGACAAGCCATACGACAATTCTTTTCCAGATGCCGTCTAACGGATCCGGGTCATCTATGGGTGTATATGTTTTCATAGCTTATGGTCATCAATTCTCAAAGATACGCAAAAAACATTAAATCCGAAAACATGAAATATCACATATATTTCGGGCCGGATGGACATTTCTTTTGAAAGTATCATTAGATTTGCGGTGAGTTAAGCAGACTGGATTTAAACGGACTTTTATCATGCTACATTTCGACAGCGACTACATGCGCGGGGCCCATCCCGAAGTGATGAAGCGTCTCATGGAGACCAATATGGAACAGACTCCCGGCTACGGGACAGACTGCCATACGGCAAATGCGGAAAGGCTCATCCTGGACGCCTGCGGACTGAAAGACGGAAAAGTGTATTTCTTCACAGGAGGCACACAGACCAACGCCACGGTCATAGACGGGCTGCTCTCACGCCATGAAGGAGTGCTGGCGGCCGGGACAGCACACATCAACGTACATGAAGCCGGAGCAGTGGAAGCTGCAGGGCACAAGGTCATCACGCTGCCCTCGTCCGGGGGAAAACTGTCAGCAGAGACCATAAGACAGTATATTTCAGATTTTTACAAAGACAGTTCATACGAGCACATGGTGGCTCCGGGGATGGTTTACATTTCTCATCCCACCGAACTGGGGACACTTTACACACTGGCTGAACTGGAAGGCCTGTGTTCCGTATGCAGGGAGGCTGGAATCCCGTTGTATATGGACGGAGCCAGACTCGGATACGGTCTCGCGGCATACGGTACTGATGTGACACTGAAAGACATAGCCAGGCTGTGTGACGTATTCTACATCGGAGGGACAAAGGCCGGGGCCCTTTTCGGAGAAGCGGTAGTGGCCACCAGACCGGACCTCCTGGGTCATTTCGCCCCGCTCATCAAGCAGCACGGCGCCATGCTGGCCAAGGGAAGGCTGCTCGGCATCCAGTTCGAGACGCTTTTCACAGGAGACCTGTATATGCGTATCTGCCGCAACGCCGTCCAGGCAGCAATGAAACTGAAAGAGGGATTCATTGGCAAAGGGTATGAACTTTATATAGACTCCCCGACCAACCAGCAGTTCTTCATTCTGCCTGACGGCAAGATTGACAAACTGATGCAAGTCGCCACCTTCGAACTTTGGGGGCCGAGAAACGGGGAAAAGACCCCGGCCAGATTTGTAACGGACTGGGCTACATGCCAGAATGAAGTGGAAGAACTGATAAGATACCTGTAAGAAATTCAGAACAGCACCGGTTTTCCCGAATTAGCTTTTTTGCTGCGGCAAATCATCGGGGCCCTTCTTCCGGCGTGAGGCCTTGCCCACAAAAAATACTGCAAGTGCGATAAAGCACACAAGAATGCTGACCATCTCAACCTTGTGGTTCATAGGGTCGACCCAGAACTCGGTAAGCAGATTGTTTCGGGAAAAGACTTCGATAAATGTCCAGAAAATGATTACAGTGGATATCCCCATCCTGATATTGGCTCCCCAGGAAGCAAGCTTCAGCTGGTATCTGAACATGAACACAGATCCGGTAAGGCAGACCACGGCAAGGGCGATAGTGACAGGATGATGATCACCAAGGAAAACAGGGTCATAGGCAAACATCAGCACAAGATACAGTGTCCACATCATTACATTGAGCTCTAGAAAAGTGGTAATGGAGGTATGGTGCGACATGGATCCGGGGACTATTTCCTGCCTTCTGCTGCGGAACAGTATTTTCTGAAGCCAGTTGAACGCATGGCAGCCGGAACGAGTATTGAAAAGGTACAGGACTATGAACATCATCCAGATGCCGAAAGTCGCCGGCATAATCAGGTATTCCGGCCGGGATCCGGTCATATCTTTCAGTTGGTCTGCCGGTATATCCTTGATATTCACACCATTTATAAAAGTTTCGTGAATAATCCCCACCCCGTTCAGATATTCCGTTGTGGTAGAGACTATCCCCGAACCGGCCAGATCGAAATGCACCCCGTAACGCGCAGCATAATATGCAAAGAGGAACTCCACCCATCCGGTCCAGAAAAGCAGCCCGCCGAAAAGGCCCCAGAGGGTCTGCTTCGTATCCCCTTTCACAAACACCCCTGCTATTACCATTGCAAGCCCCGCTGCCCCCATTGCGAAAGCAGAGTAATGAAGAGTGGCCTCATCCATTGAAGATTCCATGATTTTCATAAGCGCATGGCCGAGCGGCATCGTAAACAGCACAAGGAAAAAAGACGCCACGGTCTTTCCCCAATATTTTTTCTGTGTCATAAATTGTCTTTTATCCGGCTGTATTTCTCCGGAATCCAGGACAAATATACAAGGTCCTGCCCGGAAACGGATGAAAAACATCACAATAATGCAGTCCGCCTTTTTCCCTGCCTTCCGTGGAAGGAGGGAAAGAGGATTGTTTTACGTATATTTGCAGGCGGAAAACACATCAGGTATATGGATACAAGAACTTTCATCACCAGATACAGGGAGGCTTTCGGAGAGGCCGCCCCGCTTCCGCTCGTATTCTTCTACAGCGACCATCGGAAAGCAGCGACCGAGAAGGTCCCCGGATGCTTTCTGAAATATCTCCGCCAGGCATTTGACGGACAGCCTGTATGCCTTGACTCCGGGAACATAACATGCGGGGGAGGCAGGTTCTATGCAGGTTTCACCCCGATGCCGGACCATGTGCCGGTATTTGTCTCACAGAAAGAAAAATACAAGGAATCACCCGGACTCATAAAGGAATATCTGGATTTCATGGGGCCTGTACCTGCACAGAAGAAGTTCCTGAACTTCGTCAGGGCAGACCAGGCGGAAAGTTTCGACGGAATGGAAGGACTGCTTTTCATAGCCTCCCCGGATGTCATTTCGGGACTGTGCGCATGGGCTTTCTTTGACAGGAACGACCCCGAAACAGTTTCGCTGGTATTCGGCTCCGGATGCTCGTCCATAGTGGCAAATGCAGCGAGGGAAAATGCCAGGGGCGGATTCAGGACATTCGTGGGCCTTACCGACCCTTCCGCAAGGCAGTGGTTCGATGAGGATGTCTTCAGTTTCGTGATACCGGCATGCAGATTCGGGGCAATGGCCGGGACAATGGACCGGTGCTGCTTCAGTGACACCGCCGGCTGGAGCAGGATCCGCAGCAGGATAAATGCCGTACGCAAGGCTGTCCCTGCCTGGGCGGAAGAAATGAACTGCGCCATAACTGTATGCGATGCAGAAGGGACAATCCTCTACATGAACGCCATGTCAAGGGAAACGTACATCAGGTACGGGGACCTCACAGGCAGGAACCTCATGGACTGCCATGGAGAAAGGTCGAAAGGAATCATCAGGAAGCTCATTGAGACAGGCGGACAGAATGTCTATACGATAGAAAAGAACGGCATCCGCAAGATGATATACCAGAGTGCATGGAAAGAAGGAGGAAAAGTCATGGGCCTGTGTGAAATATCCATGGCACTCCCGGAAAGTGTACCGCATTACAATAGAGACTGATACCGGACCCGCAAACCGGATGGGCACCAAAAAACGACATTTTGACACTTTTTAAAGACACATTGTCATTGGAACATGCCAAAAATTCCTCCTTTTAATACTAATAAGTCAAAATACACAATAATCCTGAAATGGCACGTCGGTTGATGTTATCCATGGCGTCCGACCGAAGGACCCGAAAGAAACCGGAAGGTTCAACAAGGGTCCGGGAGACGGACGGAAAAGAAATTATTAATAAATAGGAGGATTTGATTATGCTACCTGCAAGAAGAAATTACAACCGTACTTGGTTGCCGGATATTTTCAATGACTTTTTCGATACCGACTGGATGGAAAGGATGAACGCAACGGCACCTGCCATCAACGTCATCGAGAACGAAAACGGGTATGACCTTGAGCTAGCCGCTCCGGGCCTGACCAAAGAAGACTTCAAAGTACATGTAAACGAAGAGGGCAACCTCGTAATCGAAATGGAAAAGAAGACCGAGGAAAAGAGCGGGAAGAAACACGGGCACTATCTCCGCCGTGAATTTTCCTACTCACAGTTCCAGCAGACAATGGTCCTGCCGGAAAACGCGGACAAAGACAACATCAGCGCACATGTAGAAAACGGTGTCCTGAATGTCAATATCCCTAAAATCCAGAAAACGGCAGAAGAGCCAAAGAAAGTGATAGAAGTAAAATAATGCAAACATCCGAAGCGGATGGACTTGCATAATGTAGTACAGCAGGGGGCTGGCCGGAAACGGCCGGCCCCCTGCTTTTTTTCTGCCCGGGCCGGAATTTCCTGTCCGAGGATGCCCCTGGAACTGTCATGCTCCTCCCAAAAAGCGTAGTACACAGCGACGAGACACTGAAGGAATACTGGATAATGAGGCTGTCCGATGACAGTACTGCAGTAATGGTACCGGTAAAAACAGGCTTCAGCACGGCAGACAGCATCGAAATCCTCTCCCCTGCCCTTTCGCCCCAGGACCGGATTATCCTCACAGGAGGGTACGGACTGGCTGACGGAGCCAGAATAACCGTATCCAGATAAAAGGACAGCCATGGACACCATACAGAAAAAAGGGCTTCACCAGCTTTACACCAAGCCCCTGGAAAGCGCTGTAAAGAAAGTACAGGGCACGACCGTGGTCAAAAGCAGCACATCGCGAGGAAGCTGTGTAATAGACGTGTATTTCCGCTGGGGTCTGGACATATATTCACTGAAGACACAGCTGGAAAGCAGAGTCAATGAAATAAAGGGATTCCTCCCGGCAGGGACGGTCATCTCCACGGAAGCGATGAACCAGTCCCTCTTCCCGGTCTACGGATTCACCCTTGAAAGCGGGACGCACAGCCGGATAGACTTGCGGGATGTGGGCAACCTGCTGGTGCGCCCGATGTTCTCTCAAGTTGAGGGAATAAGCAATGTGGTGGTGCGAGGAGGCAAGGCAAAAGAGTTTGTGGTGAAGCCCGATGCACATGCGATGTCTGCACTCGGCATCACACCCGAGCAGGTCAAAGCTGTATTTGCCGGCACCAACTTCGTATCCGCCAACGGGAATGTGGAGGGATATGACAGGCTCTACTTATCTTTGACAGACACCCGCCTGGATAACGCGGAAGGAATCAGGAACACGGTAATCCGCAATGACGGGAAACGTGTGATCCGTCTGCGTGACTTTGCGGATGTAGAAGTGCAGGAACAACAGTGAATGTCATGTCGCTCGGAGCAATGGCGGCTTCATCCCTTGCAACCATTGTAATACATTTCCCGTTCAGGCTCATGAGCGGGCTGGCCGGCAGTTTCTTCAAGGAACTCTCGGACACGATGCAGCTCACGATGGTGGCATCATTCCTTGTGACATGGCTCCTTCTGCCTGTGCTGCACCTGGTAATCGGCTACAAGGAAAAGTTCCGCCCGAAGTCGCTGGGTGTAAAGGAACTGGAAGAGGCCTCCATACGGAAAGTACGCTTTCTGACGGCCATATACAGAAAACCGGCAGCAGCTGCTGCCCTCGTCCTTTTCCTTGGCCTGGGTGGCTGGCTTGCCTCCAGCAGACTGTCTTCGGGATTCCTTCCAGACCTGGACGAAGGCACGATAGTTCTTGACTACCATTCACCTGCAGGGATGTCCCTTGTGTTCACTCCCGATGAAGAAAAGCTATCCCGGTTCGGAATCTCTCTGACAGGCTTCCAGGAACAGGTCGCAGCCTATACCGGAGGCATCCCCCTCTGCCAGGCTGAAGGCATGGCAGAACCGGACCCATCCCAGGCCGCCATGACCGGAGGGCTTCAAATCGGTTCCGTACAGGATGGAGAACAGATGCAGCAGCCTCTGGCCGTAGCCGTGATCGGAGGGTTCATCGCAGGACTCCCGCTATTGCTGATAGTCCTGCCGGCACTGACTGCCATTTTTTCAAAGGTCGGCGTAAAAGACATCGATTCGGACCTTGCCACGGCGAAGCCATAATGAAGGTGAACCTGTACAGCTACGACTGCATAATGCTCGACCTGATGCTTCCGGGCGGAGACGGGATAGACATCCTGAGGGAAATCCGCCGAAAGAACAGCCCAGCCGGGGTAATCATCGTCTCTACGAAGGATTCCACAGACGACAAGGTGAAAGGGCTGGAGACAGGGGCAGCCTGTCCCGGCTCTTGACCTGGAGCAGGACATAATGCAGGGCGTGATGCTGCAGTTCATGGAAAACCTGTCCGGGCATATCAGCATACGGATGGAACGCAGCGGCGCCCGGTCTTGCATAAAGGCAAACCGCACCATACCTTTGCCCGCGTACAAAAATCCGGGACCTTGAGGACATGGACAATGTTCATAATCCGGCACAAGAACGGATATGGGAAGCCTCATCAATACTCCGTCTTGTCAGGCTTGGATTTCCAGTCTTCGAATGCCCTTGACGCCTCCTGGGGGAGCAGACGCTGCGATTTCAGGCGGCGGTGTTCAGGCTTAAGGTCCAGCTCCCTGTATATGAAATCATCATCGAAGCCTATCTCTGCGGCATCATGCTTGTCATTCCCGTAGAACATACGGTCCAGATGCGCCCAGTAGATCGCGCCCAGGCACATAGGGCACGGTTCGCATGAAGTGTAAATCTCACAACCGCTCAAATTAAAGGTACCGAGCACCTTCGCTGCAGCCCGGATCGCGCCAATTTCCGCATGGGCTGTGGGATCATGCTCCGCCGTAACTCTGTTCACGCCTGTGGCGACAATCTCACCGTTTTTTGCAATTACTGCCCCAAAAGGGCCTCCTCCCTCTGCTACATTATTGATAGACAACTCTATAGCTTTACGCATCAACTCTTCTTTTGTCATAATCTCAAATATGTCATAACACAAAAATAATAAAGTTGAGGCAGATTTGAATCCGCCCAGACATTAAAGACGCACCATCCGGTGAATCAGGCAGCTAATTGGCAGGGACCATGTTGTGGCTGTCCATATAAACCTTCAGCCGCTCAAGGTATTCATAGTCAGGGCCGTCGAAGAATGAGACTCCGCTTGCCCCGTTGCCGTATGCGGCATCGAGGGCCTTTTCAAAATCATCTCCCTTGATGTCAGGGAACATGAGGCCGGCATAGATATGTGCACGACCTCCGACAGCCTTCACGCTTTCAGCGACAGAACGGCCGATCCATTCCGGGCCTTCATAGTAGAACCCATTGTATATCATAGGGAAATAAGCATCTAAAGGCCAGTTGCCCCAGTCCTGGCGGACCATTCGCTTGGCCATTGTAGGGCCAGGGAACACGGCGGCGGTAAGGGTCTTGCCTTCGGTCTTGAGCCTGGCTGTAATGGTCTTGACGACATTGGTGATGGCGTCGTACCTGAAGTTAAGCCATGACTGGTCCTCCATAGGGTATTTAAGCTCAAGAGGGTCTTTTCCGGTAAGGGCCTTGAACTTGGCACGGCAGACATCGCAGTAGCAGAAATCATACTCCGGAAGCTCCTGTACCTGCTCTATCCCGTAGTTCTTCCACAGGCTGACAGGCAGGATGACATCCGGGAAGCGCACATAGTCGAGGTGCATCCCGTCCACATAAGGAAGGTTGGCCATCTTCAGGTAATCTTCGGCCAGATATTCAGCCACGCCATCGTGTGAAGGGCAGAGGAATCTGTAGTAGTCCACGTATGCGGGATGGTCAAAGCAGGACTCCCCTTTCCTGTTCACGGCAAACCAGTCCGGATGTGTCTCCAGGCACTCCGCACGGTTCATGGTCCACTTCCAGTAATGTGCCTCCAGTCCGGCCTCTTTGCACATGCGGAACACATCCTCGTCATATCCCTCGAACAGGATGCCGCTGATGCCGCAACTGTGGACCTTGGCGAAATGCTCCCTGTAGCGGTCATCGCTCCATTCAGGCTTGAACCTCATCCACATCCAGTTCTTCACGACCTGCGGCTGCACCTTGCCTATGGTGAATTTCCCGTCCTGGTCAACGGCATAATACTCGTTCCTGCCTGCAAGCGTGATCTTTACAAGGAAGCTGCCCGAAGTGGCCTCGACATCTATCCTGTCATTCTCGCCGATTGAGGAAAGTTCGGCCTCCGTAAGGAAGAAGTCGTCCACGGTGCGGAGGAAATTGCCCTTTGCGGACTTGTTGTCAAGCTGGGCATAGAACATGGCCCAGAGAAGCTTATACGCATCCAGATCGAGGGTATGGCCTCCCATAGTCCTTGACCCGGCCGGTGCGTCCACGAAATTGAGGAAGCCCCAGCGGTCAGGCATGTGCATGTCGACCCGCCCTGTCGGGGTCCACACCCAGTTCTCTTCAGGCTGCCCTTCCACAAGGTGCTGCACCCGTGAGAAATTTATCCTCCAGGTGGTGTACTGCCTCGGGTCGGAGAAATTCCATGTAAGCGCCTCGAACGGGATGGCCATCTCCACTGTCCAGCTGCGGTCGGTGTCCTTCTCCTTGTTCAGCGTGCCGTCATAGCCGACAGCGAGCTGGAGCCCTTCGCAGTTCCACGGGATGAAGAACGACCCTCCGCTGCGGTACGGCTTGTCCAGCATGAGGTCGAAGATGACACCCCGCGCATTGTTCTCTATCTCGAAATAATGCACCCCGTCCCCGTCAGGGTCGAGGAAGACCTCGAAATCATTGTCATAATAGATGATAGTGTCCCTCTGTGTGAGCTTCGCCACAATATTGTCCTCCATGAGGGTGGCGGCGATATAAAGGCAGTCGTCGTCCCAGAGCATCTTGACCGTAGTCTCTTTGCACGGGGCAGGATAACCTTCTCCCCTGATGTCCACGAATGCTTCTGAAGGCTGTGCGCGGAGCCATGAAGCTTCCTTCAGATTTCCGTCGACTTTGATCCGGTCCACAGTACGGAAGCAGTCATAGCTGCGGGGTTCCGTAAGAACGGCCTTGTAACGCTCAAACAGCGGCTGGCCTGATACCGAGAATGAGACACATGCCGCAAAAACAATCAAAAGTAACTTTTTCATCATCCTTATGTTTAATCTGTGCGAACTGCAGCACCGCTATGCTGCCAAATTGCAATTTTACGAATAAATTAATAATTTTGATGCCGATTGACCATACATATGCTTATATCCATTAACCATTTCAAAATATGAGACATTCCCTGCCGGCAGCCGTCAGCGCTGCCATATTGTTCCTGGCCTCCTGCAGCACAGGTGACAGATTCATTTCAGACCGTTCCTGCAGGAAAACGGTCATGGAGGACTACAGACACCGGGTCGAACTGCTTAACGGGTACAACGCAACAGCAATTGTCGATGACCCTTCCGTCTCGCCGAGGGAGAAGGACATCCTGCGCTTCCTCTACGCCTATATGCCATACGGGGATATGATCAACTGCAGCGGAGAGTATTTCCTGCAGAACGTCAGGCTGAGCGAACATGCGAGGGAGACCATGCCGTGGGGACGGGAGGTGCCGGAGATTCTCTACCGGCATTTCGTTGTGCCGGTAAGGGTTAACAATGAAGACCTGGACGGGTCCCGTGCAGTATTCTTCAAGGAGCTCGCCCCGAGGGTAAAGGACCTCACGATGGAAGATGCCGTCCTCGAAGTCAACCACTGGTGCCACGAAAAAGTGATCTACACCCCTACCGACTCCAGGACCAGAGGCCCGCTGTCTCTGGTCAGCAGCGGGGCCGGGAGATGCGGTGAAGAGTCCACTTTCCTTGTAAGTGCCCTGCGCTCTGTCGGAATCCCGGCCAGGCAGGTCTATACCCCGAGATGGGCACATACTGATGACAACCACGCATGGGTAGAGGCCTGGGCTGACGGAGAATGGCACTTCCTGGGAGCCTGCGAGCCGGAGCCGGTCCTCGACCTGGGCTGGTTCAACAGCTCGGCGAGCCGAGGAATGCTCATGCATACCAACGTGTTCGGGCGTTACAACGGTCCTGAGCAGGTGATGTCACGCACGGAGCTGTCCACTGAAATCAATGTCACCGGCAATTACGCACCGACAGCGACAGCCGGGATAAGGGTGGTGGACACGGAGGGAAATCCTGTCCCCGGAGCAAAGGTGGAATTCAAGATATACAACTATGCTGAATTCTACTCTGCAGCCACCAGGACAGCTGACAGACAGGGAATGACCTCAATAGAGGCCGGATGCGGGGATGCGCTCATCTGGGCCACCGACGGACAGAGATACGGATTCCGGCTTGTGTCCTTCGGGAAAGACACATCAGCAGACATCGTGCTGGAGCGCGGGCCCGGGGACATTTTCCGCTGCGGAATGTCCGTAGTGCCACCTGAGGAAAGCGGGGAGCTTCCGCCGGTGACCGAGGAGCAGAGGGAGGAGAACACCCGCCGCATGGCACAGGAAGACTCCATACGCAACGCATACGTGTCAACGTTCTGTACTCTCGAGGACGGAAAGGATTTTGCTGAGAAGAACGACCTCGATGCAGGCCGTACAGCACAATTCCTTGTGGACTCCAAAGGCAACCATGCCGTAATCGAGGCCTTCCTGACCGAGGCCAAGGGCAAGGACATGGAGGACAAAGCTCTCGACCTGCTGGGATACATCCTGCCCAAAGACCTGAGCGACACACCTAAGGAAGTGCTTGACGACCACCTGTACAACAGCGGGGGGAATGCACCGGAAATACTCAGTCCGAGGGTCAGGATGGAGCTGCTCACCCCATACCGCTCGTTTCTTCAGGAAAACATCCCTGTAGAGCTTGCCTACAGGTTCATCCAGGATCCGCAGACTCTTGTGGAATGGTGCCGCGAAAACCTGGTCTTGAGGGATGACTACAGCATGCCGCTGGTACAGGTACGCCCTGAAGGCACATGGAAATCAAAGGTCTCCGACCGGTACTCAAGGGACCTGTTCTTCGTGGCCGCATGCAGAAGCCTCGGTATTCCGGCATGGGTAGACGAGATAAGCGGAAAAGTCCGCTACAGCCATGACGGGAAAGAATACGATGTGGATTTCGAAGCCATGGAACCAAGGACAGACAGCTACGGCACGGTGACGCTTGCCTACAGGCCGGCAAAGCATGTGAGGGAGCCGCGCTACTATACGCATTTCACTATTTCCAGAATCGAGAACGGAAGTCCGGTACTGATGAACTTCGATGACGGGGAAGCCGTCAAGGAGCTTTTCACCACAGGGGCAAGGCTTGAGGCGGGAGACTATATACTCACAAGCGGGACACGCCTTGTCGGAGGGGAAGTACTCTCAGAGATACGTTCCTTCAATATTCCTGAAAACGGCTCCGTAAAGGTAGAGCTCGTGCTGCCGGAAAAGGAAGGAGCTTCCGAAATCCTGGGGACCGCAAGCCTCGACGCTGCATATACCGGAAAGGACGGCAATGAAGCCACACTGAAGGACTTTGTGGGGACGGACAGGTGCGTAGTGGCGGTACTCGGCGCAGGGGAAGAACCTACCAACCATATCCTCAATGACATATCCTTTTTCAGGCAGGAGATTGATAAGGCTGGAATAAAGATGCTCATGCTGTTTGCCAGCGAGGAGAACGCCGCAAGGTACAACCCGTCCGACTTCCCTGGACTGCCCGGCAACATTGTCTTCGGTACAGACATGGACGGCAACGTGAAAGAAGCCCTGGTAAAGGGTGCGGACTCATTAAAAGATGCCCTTCCGGTTGTTGCCGTGGTAGACAGGTTCGGGAACATATCCTTCTTTTCAAGCGGATATACCATAGGTATAGGGGAAAGGCTCCTGAGGGATTTCCAGAAATGATGTTCAAAGAAAGACATTTGAAGGGTGAAAAAAGTGATTTTTTTTCACCCTTTTTTATAAACCTTTTTACCGTACGGGTGTCTTATATATCGGTTTTAAATTATTTGATATGAAGACATTGCACAGAATCATCATTACGGCGGCAGCCATATCGGCGTGCGTCGTAACGGTTGTCGCCCAGCCGAAAACCGGACAGAAACAGGAAATGACCCCTGAACAGCATGTCGCCATCCGCGCTGAACACATAGCAGGGGAACTCGCACTGGATGACGCGACACGTACGCAGTTCATCGACACATACTGCAACTATTTCAAGGAAATGCATGCGATATTCCAGAGCTATAAGCCGGAGGACAAGCCACAGGAAGGGCAGGAGCCGGGACAGACGGTAAAGCAGAAAACCGACAAGGAAATAGACCAGGCCATCAGAAACAGGCTCGAATGCAGCCAGAAAATGCTGGATCTCAAGGTGAAATACTATGAGGAATACAGCAAGTTCCTGAACCCTCGACAGATACAGAAGGTGTACGATATGCAGCGCCCGCATTTCAACAGAGACTTCCGCCGTCCGGACCGCAGGCCGGCACCGTGCGGAGGTCCGTACTGCGACGGGCCGCATCCATGCAACGGACCTGAACGTCCATGCTGCAACCGCGTAAGATAGATAACAGAAACCTGAACGACAAGGGGCTGTATCAAAATGAATGTTTTGATGCAGCCTCTTTAAAGTATGTAAAAATCGTCTTTCTGCGGCGGACAAAGCCTGCATGTCATTCATGCACCAGAGTGAATACGGTAATCTCCGCCTTCACTCCGATACGGGCAGGGAAAAGCGTGGTGCCGAGCCCGTCATTGACATAGAGACGCTGCGTACCGGAAGCGCCCTCTTCCGTATAGAGGCCGCTGTTCTCCTTGAATACCAGCCGGTCCGGCTCAATGCCGAAAAGGCGCAGCTGGGCATTGTGGGTGTGGCCGGAGAGCATCAGGTCTATGTCCGTCCTTCCGAGGACATCCGCCCTCCAGTGGGTCGGGTCATGCGAGACAAGGATCTTGAACTCCCCTTCCGCCCCTGACATTGCCTTGGCCAGGTCTCCATGTGACTCGAACTGCTTCATCGCTGAAATGTTCTCCACTCCGATGACGGATATTGTATCCGGGGCCCCGCCCGGCGCTCCGGCACGGACGAGGTCGATATGGGCATTGTCAAGAAGATGCCATCCGAGAGCCCTTTCCTTCGAGCGGACAGAATCTACGGCGGCTATGCGGTCCCTGTCGGATTCCCATTTGTTGTATGGGCAGTAATCATGGTTTCCCATCACCGAGACTACCCCGTCTGCCGCCCTGAGACGCCTGAGTTCATCCATGAACGGCGTGATCTCGTCAGGGAGAGTAGTCACAAGGTCCCCGCTGAACACTATCAGGTCCGGATTTTCCGTTGCCACCATGTCCATTATCCTGGAAAGTACACGCGGCCTGTCCCGGAATGACCTCAGATGCATATCGGATATATGGACAATCCTGTAGCCGCCGAATGAGGCAGGGACCTTTTCCGATGAGATTTCAAGACGGTTCACGGCTATGGAGCTGCGGCCCCACAGGTATCCGTACAGGATAAGAAGCGGAGGCAGAATGAGCACCCAGAGCCCGTTCACGAAAACGGACTGGAAACTTGCTCCGAAAGCGACAGCGGCACCTGCCACTGCGAGCAGTACTATAATGATAGCCGCACTGACAAAGACAAGGGCTACCGCGACAAACAACAATTCCATCATTGACTGAGATTTAATACCGGTACGGCAGGCTGCCCCGCCCTTCCGGCAGACCGCAAATTTAATCAACTGGCCGGATACATGAAATTTTAATTGTACCCGAATATTGTTATTTTTGCTGCCGGAAAATTCGGTGCATGATACACGGCATACTTGACAAGATAAAGGGCAATCCCCATATCACAGGGGGTACGGCATATGCAATACTGTTCACGATGGGGCTTTGCCACCTGCTGAACGACATGATCCAGTCGGTCATTCCGGCGATATACCCGCTTCTTAAGGAGAACTACGGGTTCACCTTCGCACAGATAGGCGTCATCACGCTGGTATTCCAGATGACTTCATCTGTTTTCCAGCCGTTCATAGGGAGATACGCAGACCGGCATCCCCAGCCGTATTTCATGGCTGCAGGAATGGGATTCATGCTGCTGGGCCTGCTTGCCCTCGCATATTCGACAACCTTCATGCTGATCCTGGCTTCGGTGGCGGTCATCGGATGCGGCTCGTCGGTCTTCCACCCTGAAGCTTCCAGGGTGGCGCAGCTTGCCTCCGGAGGGAAGAAAAGCCTCGCGCAATCCATTTTCCAGGTTGGCGGTAACGGAGGCAACGCCATAGGCCCTCTCCTTGCCGCAGCTGTAGTCATACCGTCGGGACAGCATGCCGTAGGATGGTTCGCCATGGCGGCAATGCTGGCGGCAGGGCTCCTGACCAGGGTAGGACACTGGTACAGCATGCTTCTTGATGAAATAAGGACGACACGCAAAGAAGTATTCCGGAGGGCATGCAGCCTGCCGGGCAGGACTGTAAGCATTGCAATGGGGATTCTCGTGCTGATGATTTTCTCCAAATATTTCTTCAACGCCTGCATGACGAGCTACTTCACGTTCTACCTTATCGAAAAGTTCGGCGTCACGGTGCAGCAGTCCCAGGTCTGCCTTTTCGCATACCTCGCAGCCTTCGCGGCCGGAACCCTTGCAGGCGGCTTCCTCGGAGACAGGTTCGGCCGCAAATATGTAATCCTGGTCTCCATCCTCGGGGCGGCGCCTTTTACCCTGGCAATGCCGTATCTGAACCTTTTCTGGACGTTTGTAATGTCTGTAATCACCGGGCTTGTAATATCTTCCGCATTCTCCGCCATCGTGGTCTATGCCACAGACCTCAAACCTGACAAGGTGGGTATGGTCGCAGGTATCTTCTTCGGGCTCATGTTCGGGCTCGGCGGCATAGGCTCCGCATTTTTCGGATGGCTTGCAGACATTGCCGGCATAGAGTTCATATTCAAGGTAAGCACGTGGCTCCCGCTGCTCGGGATAGTGGCAATCTTCCTTCCTGACATACGCCCCGCGAACGCGGAATGATTTTTTTCGCTATCTTAGAGCCTGCTTATGGAAAGTACCGGACAACATAATATCCAGAAACAGATACTGCGGGCGTCCTACGGGAGCATCATCGGGAACGGGGTCCTGTCTGCGGCAAAGCTGGTGGCAGGGGCCGTCAGCGGAAGTTCCGCGGTCGTGAGCGACGGAATCGACTCCGCGTCCGATGTAGCTGTATCGGCAGTCATCGCCGTGACAGCCAAGATAATGGAGAAGAGGCCGAATGCCAGATACGCATACGGGTATGCCAAGGCAGAGTCGATAGCCACCAAGATACTCTCCATGGTAATCTTCTTTGCCGGAGGCCAGATGCTCTTCTCCGCTGTCGGCCACCTGTTTTCAAAGGAGCCTCGCGAAATGCCGGGCACAATTGCAATATATGTTACGGCAGCGTCGATAGTATGCAAGCTCCTGCTGTCCCTTTACCAGACATCCGCCGGAAGGAAAACAGGTTCTTCAATGCTGATTGCCAACGGCATAAACATGCGCAACGACGTGATCATCTCCCTGAGTGTCCTCGTCGGGCTGTTCTTCTCCTTCGTCCTGGAAATGCCTGTATTCGACTCCATTACTGCCCTGCTGGTCAGCTGCTTCATCATACGTTCCGCAATCAAGATATTCATGGACTCGAATGTAGAGCTGATGGACGGGGTGAAGGACACCTCCATATACCAGAAAATATTCGATGCCATAAGTACTGTCGAGGGGGTAAGCAATCCGCACAGGGTACGCTCTCGCAGCATCGGGGGGAAATACATGATAACACTGGATGTGGAGGCAAGCGGGGACATGACCCTCTCACAGGCCCATGCCCTGGCCAACAGGGTGGAACAGAATATCCGCAGCAGCATACCTGAGGTATACGACATAGTAGTCCATCTGGAGCCATACGGGACCTGTCCGGAGGACGTGTACGGGGTAGAGGAAAAAAGTCCGGGAAAATCCGGGCAGACACAGTAGGTCCGTCAAGACGATACAATGTTGGAAGACATCATACTGATAGCAGCCGGACTCGTCTCCGGCCTTATCTCCGGGACCGTGGGTTTCGGAGGCAGCCTGATTCTGCTTCCTCTGATAACGTCTTTCTCCGGGATTGAAACGGCTGTGCCCATGGCTACCGTATCGCAGCTGCTGAGCAACATCTTCCGCATGGGGGCCGGATTCAAGGCCATCAGATGGAGGCAGGTTGTCCGCTTCCTCATTCCGGCCCTTCCTCTCACGGTATTAGGGGCATACGGCTTTGTCGTTGTTCCCAAAGAATTGATGACCAAGATATTGAGCGTTATGCTCATAATATTCGCCCTGCTGGAGCTGTACGACAAGATCAGGCTTCCACGCTCCCGTTGGACAATGCTTGCGGGAGGAGGCATATCCGGTGTCATAAACGGGCTGCTCTGCCTCTCGGGACCGGTCAGCAGCGCAGTGTTCCTCACCCTCGGGCTCTCCCCTGTCGCCTATATCGCCACGGAGGCGGCTTCAGCCACAGTGATGCATGTGGTGCAGATGGTCATGTACGGACAGTTCGACCTGCTGAACATCCACGTCCTGAGGGACGGCATATACATAGGCGTGGCCATGGCCGCAGGGAATTTCATAGCAATGAAGAACATCCGCAACATCAAGCGCAGGAATTTCCGCAAGATAGTCGCCGCCGTCATGATCACAGCCTCGATATGGCTGTTCTTCTCGGTCTGAAAGCGGAAACCAGCAAAGCCATGGAAAGACTTGTCGACAAACTGCATGAAAAACGGATACTCGAGGCCTGTGAATACAGGTCCCTGCTTTTATGTGAGGACCCGCAGACGGTCGGCAGGCTGCATGAGAGGGCGAGGCAGACCGCCGTGGAGAGGTTCGGAAGGGACATATACATCAGGGGGCTGATAGAAATCAGCAACATCTGCCGCAACGACTGTCTCTACTGCGGAATCCGGAAGAGCAACAGGGCCGTCTCCAGATACACACTCACGGAAGAGGAGATAATGGAATGCTGCCGTCTCGGCTACGGGCTCGGCTTCCGGACCTTCGTCCTGCAGGGAGGTGAACCGCCCCTGGGGCAGGACAGCAGGATAGAGGCCATCTGCCGGGCAATCCATAGGGAATTCCCGGACTGCGCCATCACCCTTTCCATCGGGGAGCGCACTGAGGAGGCCTACCGGAGATTCAGGCAAGCCGGGGTGTCAAGGTACCTGCTCCGGCATGAAACGCATGACCCGGGACATTACGCAAGGCTCCATCCGCCGGGGATGTCGCTTGAAAACAGGCTCCTCTGCCTCGACACGCTTAAAAGATACGGATACCAGACCGGCACCGGGATAATGGTCGGAAGCCCTTTCCAGAGCATCGACAGCATCATCGGGGACATCATTTACATAGGGAAATTCGGGCCTGACATGATAGGCCTCGGCCCATTCATCCCGCACAGGGACACCGTATTCGCCGACTACTGGAACTCCGAAACAGCCATCCTGAAAGGCAAGAGCCATAAGGAAGAGGCTGTCGAACTGACGCTGAAGCTCATATCCATCTTCAGGCTGATGTTCCCTGACAGCCTGATACCCGCGACGACGGCCCTCGCCACACTCGACCCCGAAGGCCATCAAAAAGGAATCCTCGCCGGAGCCAATGTAATAATGCCCAACCTCTCCCCTCCTTCCGTCCGGGCAAGATACTCGCTTTATGACAATAAGGCCAGCTCCGGGACAGAGGCGGCCGAAGGGATTGGAAAACTGAAAGAACAGCTCCGGAAAACGGGATACAATATCTCAGTCAGCCGGGGAGACAGGCCCGGGAGACCGGAAGAACAGGAATGAACACGACAAAAAATCCACCACATGGACAGCATACCATATAACCCCGCCTCGGAAAAGGCGGAAGAATTCATAAACCACGGGGAAATCCTCGACACACTGGCATACGCGGCCGCACACAGGAACGACCGCAGCCTGATAGAAGGCATAATACGGAAAGCATCGGAATGCAGAGGCCTCACCCACCGCGAGGCGGCCGTACTGATGGAATGTGACCAGCCGGACCTGAACGAACGCATGTTCCGCCTCGCGAAAGAAATCAAAGCAAGGCTGTACGGCAACAGGATTGTGATGTTCGCCCCCCTTTACCTGTCGGACTGGTGCATAAACGGCTGCGTATACTGCCCGTATCATGCAAAGAACAGGCATATCCCCAGGAAGCGGCTCTCCCAGGAAGAGATACGCAGAGAGGTCATCGCCCTGCAGGACATGGGGCACAAGAGGCTGGCGATAGAATCCGGGGAAGACCCCGTACACAGCCCGATAGAATATATACTTGACTCCATCGCTACCGTCTACGGCACACGCCACCGCAACGGGGCAATCCGCAGGGTGAACATAAACATCGCGGCGACCACGGTGGACAATTACCGCAGGCTGAAGGAGGCGGGAATCGGGACATACATACTGTTCCAGGAGACGTACAACAAGGCGAACTACGAAGCCCTCCACCCGAGCGGTCCCAAAAGCGACTATGCATGGCATACCGAGGCAATGGACCGGGCGATGCAGGGCGGGATAGACGATGTTGGGATAGGGGTGCTTTTCGGCCTGGGCACATTCAGGTACGACCTGGCCGGGCTCATCATGCACGCAGAGCATCTGGAGGCCCGTTTCGGGGTCGGACCGCACACGGTGAGCGTACCGAGGATCTGCCCTGCAGACGGCATAGACACCGGGGACTTCCCCGATGCGGTCCCGGATGATGTCTTCTGCCGCATTGTAGCGGTCATACGGCTTGCAGTGCCATACACCGGGATGATCATCTCCACCAGGGAGTCCGCAGCCGTAAGGGAGAAGGTGCTGGGGCTCGGCATCTCCCAGATCAGCGGAGGCTCGAAGACCAGCGTAGGAGGATATGCCGATGCCATGGACAGGATGGCGGGCAAGGAAGTCCCGTATGAGGCAGACAGCTCACAGTTCGACGTCAGCGACAGGAGGACACTTGATGAAATAGTCGGATGGCTGCTGGACACCGGCCATATACCGAGTTTCTGTACTGCATGCTACCGGGAGGGACGCACCGGTGACAGGTTCATGTCCCTCGTCAAGCGCGGCAAGATAGCAGACTGCTGCCAGCCCAACGCCCTGATGACCCTGATGGAATACCTCCAGGACTATGCCTCCGCGCAGACCAGGGCCAAAGGAATGGAAGCCATCCGCAGGGAACTGGAGCACATCGGCAGCGGCAAAGTCCGCGAACTCACAGTCCTCCGCCTGAAGGAGATAGTGGACGGACAGCGTGACTTCCGCTTCTGATAAAGGAGCAGGCCTGCGGCAGAACCCCCGGCGAGGTGTTGGCGGAGGTGGCGCCCTTTAACAAATATTATTAAACATCAATTCGTCGAACTGACGTTAATTATCATCCGATGAACCAGACCCCATCCGCCGAAAGGCTCCACATAACGGTGTTCGGAAAACGGAACACAGGAAAATCCTCACTGATAAATGCAATAACGCGCCAGGAAACATCCCTCGTGTCGGACATGCCGGGCACGACCACCGACCCTGTACGGAAAGCGATGGAAATCCCGGGTCTGGGACCATGCATCTTCACCGACACCGCAGGGTTCGATGATGACGCCGAAGGAATAGGGGCAGGACGGGTGTGGCTCGCCGCCAAGGCAATGGACGGGACAGACATTGCCATTATGATCTTCAGGGACTGCGACCCAGAGGAAAAGGAATGGTACGGCAGGCTCTCCGGGAAGGGCATACCGGTAATCCCGGTGATAAACACCGGCGGCCCGCACGGGGCGCATCCGCAGAATGACCTGGCCCGGACAGCAAGGTACACAGAAAGCCTTTGCAGAGAAAAACCAGTGACGGTCAATCCATTGACAGGAGAAGGGATAGAGAATTTATTTTCCGCCGTACTTCACAGGCTGCCTGACGCAACTTCACACCGCTCCATCACCGGAGGCCTTGTCCGTGAAGGCGACACGGTCATGCTGGTAATGCCCCAGGACTCCCAGGCCCCCAAAGGCCGCCTCATCCTGCCGCAGGTACAGACCATCAGGGAACTTTTAGACAGGAAATGCACAGTGGTGTGCTGTACGGCCGGAGATGCAGAAAAAACAATAGGGAGGCTATCGGTCCGGCCCGACCTGATAATCACTGACTCTCAGGCATTCCCAGAAGCCATGGCGGCCAAGCCCGAAGGATGCCGCATCACCTCTTTCTCAGTCCTTTTCGCAGCATACAAAGGCGATATCAGGACATTCACCCAAGGGGCAAGGGCGATGGAGCGCCTCAACGATAGCTCAAGGGTCCTGATAGCAGAAGCCTGCACCCATGCCCCGGCCGCTGAGGACATCGGCAGGGTCAAGATCCCGGGAATGCTGCGCAGAAGGTTCGGGCAGGGTATGAGAATAGACACGGCAAGCGGCAATGACTTCCCGCAGGACCTCTCTGCATATGACCTTATAATCCACTGCGGGGCATGCATGTTCAACCGCAGGTATGTCCTGGACCGGATCGCCTCCGCCCGAAGACAGGGAATCCCCATCACCAACTACGGCATAGCCATAGCCTGGCTTACAGGTATCCTCGACAGCATCACACTCCCGGAGCCATGCCCCGGGGAGGGGCCTGAATGACCATTGTACATGGACGGGACCGGACTTCCCTACTCCAGTTCGTCAAGGATACGCTTCACATCCACAGGCTGGAGGCGGCCATACACCTTGTCCCCGATCATCACGACAGGGGCAAGCCCGCAGGCCCCCACACACCGCAGGCAGTCCAGGGAGAATTTCCCGTCCGGTGTCGTCTGCCCTACGTCTATGCCGAGAATGCGCTTGAATTCGTCGAGGAGCTTCTCGGAACCGCGCACATAGCAGGCCGTTCCCATACACACCGAAACAGGGTACCTGCCTTTGGCCGTCATGGTAAAGAAAGCATAGAAAGTGACTACACCGTACACTTTAGAGACAGGTATGCCCAGCTTCCTGGCTACAATCCGCTGCATCTCTTCCGGAAGATACCCCATAATATGCTGTGCTTCATGGAGGATATTGATAAGTTCACCGGGATTGTTCCCGTGGCGGTCGCAGATCTCCTCTACTTTTCCGGCGACATCACAAGGCAGTTTTATATCTGGCATGACATTCCTGTATTAGATCGATTTGTTGAAATAGTGCGTATGGAGCAGATGTTCAGCCGTCCCGCTCAGAGGCTTGCCCAGAAACTCGCTGTACAGCTGCCTGATATAAGGATTCTCATGTGACTTGCGCAGGGTCTTCCCTGCATCCTCCTTATAGAGGGCGTTGGCCCTGGCATAGAGCACTTCCGAATGCCCGTGGTGAAGCGGCTGCCCTCCACCGCCGATACATCCGCCCGGACAGGCCATGATTTCTATGGCATGGTACTCGTTCCTGCCGTGCCTTATGTCCTCGAGCAGGTGGCGGGCATTTCCAAGTCCATGCGCTATCCCCACTTTCAGTTCAAACCCGTCCAGGTCCACGGAAGCCCGTCTCACGCCGTCCATACCTCTGACATTCTGGAAATTGACGCTCTTCAAAGTCTTTCCCGTATACAGCTCGTAGACAGTCCTGAGAGCAGCTTCCATCACTCCCCCGGTAGCCCCGAAGATCACGCCTGCTCCCGTAGAGGCCCCCAGAGGCTGGTCAAAATCCATGTCAGGCAGCAGAGTGAAGCTGATATTGGCCCTCTTGATAAGGCGCGCAAGTTCACGCGTGGTAAGTGAATAGTCCACATCAGGGTTGCCGTCTGTCTTGAATTCATCCCTGTCGCACTCATATTTCTTTGCAAGGCATGGCATTATTGACACCACCACGAGCTTCTCCCTCGGGATTCCCATCTTCTCTGCCCACCATGTCTTGGCTATGGAGCCGAACATCTGCTGCGGAGACCGTGCAGTGGAAGGTATGTCAAGCATGTCAGGGAACTGGTGCTCAAAGAAATTGACCCAGGCGGGGCAGCATGATGTAAGGATCGGAAGGCGCACCGTCCTGTCGCCGCCCAGATACCTGGTCAGGCGGTCAAGCATCTCGGCTCCTTCCTCCATTACAGTAAGGTCGGCCGCGAAATCCGTATCGAACACATAGTCGAAGCCCAGCTCCCTGAGCGCAGCGACCATCTTCCCTGTCACGAGCGTCCCTGCCGGAAGCCCGAACTCTTCCCCTATGGCAGCCCTCACAGCAGGGGCCGTCTGCACTATGACCACCTTCTCCGGGTCGGCAAGGTCCTCTACCAGGCGGTTGGTATGGTCCCTCTCGGTCAGGGCGCCCACCGGACATACGGCCACGCACTGCCCGCAATAGGTACATTCGCTCTCGGACATCATCTTGTCGAATGCCGGTGCTATGGTGGTGTTGAACCCCCGCCTTATCGCCCCCAATGCCCCGACTGTCTGCACCTCATTGCATACGCTTTCGCACCTGCGGCAGAAAATGCACTTGTCCATGTTTCTCACTATGGAGGCAGTCACCTCCCTCTTGCGCTGGGAGAGCTCCCCTCCGTTGAAAGGCATCTCCCTTATGTTGAAACGGAGCGCAAGGTTCTGCAGCTCGCAGTCCCCTGCCTTGGGGCAGGTGAGACATTCGTTAGGATGGTCTGAAAGAATGAGCTCGGCCACGATCTTACGAGCATTCATCACCCTCAACGTGCTTGTGCGCACCACCATGTCCTGTGCACATCTTGTGGCGCAGGCAGGAGCCAGGTTACGCCGCCCCTCGATCTCTACCACGCAGATACGGCATGAAGCAGGATTGTTCCTGATGCATGTGCCTTTCAGGTCGATGTGGCACAGAGTCGGGATGTCTATGCCTATTTTCTGTGCGGCATCCAGGATTGTGGTCCCCTGGGGCACCGTCACGAAATGATGGTCTATCTGGAGTGTTATCTGTTTCTCTTCCATATTTTTCCGATGCTTGCCGGCCGGCATTGCTCCGGCCCATGTACATAATCTTCTGTGTCAATATACTGAAATAGCCTTGAACTTGCACCTGGCCATGCACATCCCGCACCTGATGCATTTGTCCGGGATGATGACATGAGGCTTGCGCACATCCCCGATGATAGCCTCGGCCGGGCAGTTGCGCGCACACAGATGGCAGCCGATGCACAGCTTGGAGTCTATGACATAAGTAAGCAGAGCCTTGCACTGGCGCGCCCTGCATTTATGGTCGCGCACATGCTCCAGATATTCGTCATAGAAATTGTTCAGAGTGGAAAGCACCGGGTTCGGAGAAGTCTGCCCCAGTCCGCAAAGCGCAGTGTCCTTTATGACCTTCCCGAGCGTAGAAAGGGTCTTCAGGTCATCCTCTGTACCCCGGCCCTCGGTTATCTTGTTGAGCGTCTCCAGCAGCCTCTTGTTCCCGATGCGGCAAGGGGTGCATTTCCCGCAGGACTCCTCCACGGTGAAATCCAGATAGAACCTCGCCACGGACACCATGCAGTCGTCCTCGTCCATCACTATCATGCCGCCGGAGCCCATCATCGAGCCTTCCGCCAGCAGGCTGTCGAAGTCAATAGGTATGTCGAGATGCTTCTCCGTAAGGCATCCTCCGGAAGGGCCTCCTGTCTGGACAGCCTTGAATTTCTTCCCGCCCTTGATGCCGCCTCCGATCTCGTAGATCACTTCCCGGAGGGTCGTCCCCATCGGCACTTCTATAAGCCCCACATTGTTTATCTTCCCGGCCAGGGCAAACACCTTGGTACCCTTCGACTTCTCCGTCCCGATGGATGCGAACCAGTCAGCCCCGCGGGTAAGGATGACGGGGATATTGGCAAAAGTCTCGACATTGTTCACATTGGTAGGCTTCCCCAGGTATCCTGACTCCGCAGGGAAAGGGGGCTTCATGGTCGGCTCCCCTCTCTTGCCCTCCATCGAATGTATCAGGGCCGTCTCCTCTCCGCATACAAAGGCTCCGGCCCCGTAGCGTATCTCGATGTCGAAACTGAATCCGGTGCCCAGGATGTTTTCCCCGAGCAGTCCGTATTCCCGGGCCTGTGCTATGGCCGTCTGCAGCCTGTGGATAGCCAGCGGATATTCGGCCCTGATGTAGACCAGGCCCTTTGAGGACCCGATGGAATACCCGCATATCGCCATTGCCTCGACTATGGAATGGGGGTCGCCCTCCATGATTGAGCGGTCCATGAAAGCCCCCGGGTCGCCCTCGTCGGCATTGCAGACCACATACTTGATGTCGGACACGCTCTTCCTGGCGAATTCCCATTTGACCCCCGTAGGAAAGCCTCCGCCTCCACGTCCGCGCAGCCCGGAGCGTTTCACTTCCTCTATCACTTCCTCCGGAGTCCTGTCCAGAAGGCTATGGGCCAATGCCATATAACCGTCCCTGGCGATATATTCCTCTATGTTCTCTGGATCTATGAACCCGCAGTTCCGCAGGGCCACACGCTTCTGCTTGCGGTAGAAATCCATGTGCTTGGAGTCGCTGACATGCTGCCCGGACTTCGGGTCCAGGTACAGCAGGCGCTCCACCCTGCGGCCCCCTACGATATGCTCCTCCACTATCTCCACGGCATCCTCAGGCTTCACCTGAGTGTAGAAAGTATTGTCCGGTATAATCTTGACCACCGGCCCCTTCTCGCAGAAGCCGAAGCATCCCGTAGTGACCACGTCCACACGGTCCGAAAAGCCTTTTTCTTCCAGCAGTTCCTTGATTTTCCCGCAGATAAGATGACTTGAGGAGGCCTTGCAGCCTGTTCCTCCGCATATCAGCACCTGCATGTGTCCGGTACCTGATTCCAGTCCGCAGCAGCGGCCGTCAGCGTTCCTGTCGCCCTGTTCCCTGAGCTGCAGTCTTCCGGCTGCCCTGCCCATGACGGCTTCAAGATCCCCGATTGAGAGTATTTTCATATTTATAAAGATTGAGGATTTATTGTTGTGGTTAGCGATGAAGATTCAATTTATAATCAGATCCTGCCGGAAACAAAGATATGAAAAGAGAATTGAAATTACAACATTACAATCTTTAATCCTGCAATATTGCCTTCAACGGGATGGAAAGGCCTTGTCCCGGGCAATTAAATGCACGACTTGAAAAATTTGTAGTACATTCGCGGAAAGAATGTCCGGACCTATGTACAGGAACATCCGTTTTTCGGACAGACATTTGGAGTTGATACAGTACAGGAACATAAGAAATGAAGATAAATATCATAAAGATAGGCGGGAACGTGGTGGAGGACGAGCGGATGCTGCAGGACTTCGCCTGCAGATTCGCCGCGCTTGAAGGGTCTAAGGTACTGGTACACGGCGGAGGCAAGATGACCAGCGCCATGCAGAAAAACCTCGGTATCGAGCCTGTGATGATTGCCGGAAGGAGGGTCACTGACGCCCGGACACTGGAGATAGCCACAATGGTTTACGCCGGGTGGTGCAACAAGCACACAGTCGCGTCCCTTCAGAAGAACGGATGCAACGCCATAGGCCTTAGCGGAGCGGACGGGAAAGCGGTAACGGCCTCAAAAAGGCCTCCTGTCATGGTCGCAATGCCCGACGCGGCGGGGCAGGAGACATCCCGTCAGGTGGACTACGGTTTTGTCGGGGACATTATGCCGGACGGAGTGAACACGGCCCTGCTGGAAATGCTCCTTGAGCGGGGGATGACCCCTGTGCTGTGTGCCATTACCTACGACGGGGACGGCAGCCTCCTCAATACAAACGCCGACACCGTTGCATCAAGCATAGCAGAGGCATTCGCATCCGCCGGACACGAAACTACCCTCACATTCTGCTTCGAAAAGGACGGCGTCCTGGAGGACAAGGATGACCCGGACAGCATAATCCCGGAAATAACTCCGCAGTACTATGAGGCCCTGAAGGCCGAAAGACGTGTCGCTGACGGGATGATTCCCAAGATAGACAATGCATTCCGAGCAATCAGGCACGGAGTTTCCAGGGTGGTCATCAAGAATGCCGGAAACCTGCTGAACGCAAAAGGGACTTCGATAATATTATAAATGCATACCTGCAATCCATACATAGAGGAATCCGTACGGCTGCTCAAGGAAATGATAGCCATCCCCTCACCCTCGTTCCATGAAGATGAGGTGTGCAGCCATATATGCAGCTTCCTTGACAGGTGCGGAATCGTCCACTACCGCGAAAAGAACAACATCATCGCCCTGAACAGGCATTTCGACCCTGCATACAAGAGCCTGATGCTCAACGCGCACATAGATACGGTCCCTCCTGCCGGCGGATATTCCTTCGACCCGTACAGGCCGGACTACACGAAGGCTGCGGCATCAATTCCGGGGGACAGGGATTATGTCTGCGGGCTCGGGAGCAACGATGACGGGGCCTCCGCAGTGTCAATGACAGCCGCCTTCAGGCATTTCTATGATGCACCCCTCCCGATAAACCTCATACTTGTCCTAACGTCAGAGGAGGAGAGGTCAGGGAAAAACGGAATGGAAAAAATATGGACGGAATTCCCCCGTATAGCCGGAGAGGCATACCGCCTGACGATGCGGTCAGGAAGCACCTGGGGCTCCAGCGGTGACAGCAATAGCCCATTGTCCTTCAGCCATCCGCAATGGGCGGTAGTCGGGGAGCCTACAGGCATGGCAGCTGCTACATCTGAGCGCGGGCTGCTGGTAATAGACGCCGTGGCTGAAGGTGTCAGCGGTCATGCGGCAAGGAATGAAGGGGTGAACGCCATCGACATTGCCGTGAAGGACATAGAAAGCCTGCACAGGCACATGTTCACAAAAGTGTCCGGCCAGATGGGCAGGGTCAACCTTAACGTGACCCAGATAAATGCCGGCACTGCACACAACATCATACCTGACAGATGCAGTTTCGTAATAGACATACGCCCTACCGAAATGTACTCCAACCGTGAAATACTTGACGAACTGCAGGCCGTATGCAAAAGCCGCCTGACGGCAAGGAACCTGGACAACAGGTCATCCGCCACCCCCGGAAAATCCCTTCTTTCAGAATGCATCAGGTCAATGGGGCTCAGGACATTCTCCTCCCCCACCACCTCAGACTGGATGAGGATAGGTTGCGAAGCGGTAAAAATGGGGCCGGGCGAATCCAGCAGGTCGCACAGGAAAGATGAATTCGTGTATGTAGATGAAATAGAAAATGCAGTCGGCACATACATTGATTTCATCAGGAATTTCTGCCAAATTTACAGGAGACAATAAGTTTTTGATATTCCGGAACTTTCCGGATAAAACCGAAAAATTTTCCAGATCATGATAAAGAATATCGCACTTGTGGCGCATGACGCCAGAAAAGCCGAACTGGTAGACTGGGTAAGGTTCAATGCCGGTTCGCTCGAAAACTGTACATTGTTTTGCACCGGGACTACAGGACGCCTTATCGGAGCGGCCCTGTCTGATGTCCTCGGGGACAGGAAACCGGAAGTCCACTGCCTGCTGAGCGGCCCTCTCGGAGGGGATGCACAGATAGGCGCGATGATTGCCGAAGGCAAGGTGGACATGCTCGTGTTCTTCTGCGACAACCTCATAATGCAGGGGCACCAGAACGACGTTATGAGTCTTGTGCGCCTCGCCTCCCTCTACAACGTGCCGTTCGCCACCAACCGCAGCACGGCGGACTTCATAATCTCGTCCCCGCTTTACAAAAGCGAAGACTATGAGAGGATTATCCCGAAAGCCATCGAGAACTACAAAAACAGGAAACTCTGAAATGGCCGAGACACTATGGAACAAAGGGACTGAAGCCACACAGATTGTGGAGGACTTCACTGTCGGGAATGACAGGGTACTTGACCTGAG
>CALVCB010000017.1 GCA_944325965.1 uncultured Bacteroidales bacterium | reverse complement strand
TGGCCTATCCTGTCGATATTCGGGGTAGGGGTGTAGTTTCCTCCGAAAGCACTTATATCGGAGTATCCCATGTCGTCAATGTAGATGAGGATGACATTCGGCTTTTCCTGCTTGGCGTTTGCCTGGGCGCATCCTGCCGCTGTGAGCCCTGTGACTGCGAGCGCCGCTGCCGGCAGCACTCTGGCCTGTCTGAACGGCTGCATTATGGCAGCCTCGTTCCGTTTCTTTTTCATAATTGTGTTATTAATGGTTTAAACTGATTTGTCCGATTAGAAGCTGTTTTGAAATTTTCCGATTCTTATTCGCGGAAGTCCATTTTTACATTGTCTATCCAGATTCTGCCTTTGGACGATTTGCCGAAGTAGAATACCACCTGCCAGCGCCCGTCCTCCGGTATGCTGATCTCACCTGTGTCGAACTGTCCTCCATCAGGAGCTATGGCAACTGTCTCCGAGAACAGTTTTTCTGCCGGGGCCCCTGCCTTTTCTATCTTGAGGGACAATGTGTTGGCACCGTCCGCCTTGTAGTCGAATGCGACTCTGACCTTCTTCATCCCGCCGCTCGGGAAGTTCCATTTGAGGAATGCGTCGGCGTCCTTGCTACCCTCTGCGGCAATGTCCGCCCTGGCGCATTTAGTCCCTGACATCATGGATGCGGTATCGATACTGAAGGAGATGCCCCCGTTTTCCGGCTCTTTGACACTCCATCCTCCGAAGTTGTCGTCGAATTCTCCGTTTATCACCCTTTTGTAGGCAGCCTGGCGTTCTCCGTAGAAGCGGGTGTCCAGAGGATATGCATGTACCCTTTCCGCCCATTCTTCCCAGGCCTTGAACATATTTGCCGTCCTTTCAGGGTCTGATGCCGCGAGATTGTTCATTTCGGTAGGGTCGGCCTCCATGTCGTAAAGCTCGATGTTCTCCGGCTTGAACGTGTTGCCTTCGCCTGTCTTCAGGACAATCTTCCATTTGCCGTCCCTGACGGCAATGTTGGCTTCATGTTCCCAGAAAGTCATGCCTCTGCCTGTATTCCCGCCTGAAAAATTCGGGACAAGGCTGACCCCTTCCATAGGATGTATCTCATTGCCCCTGTATGTTTCCGGGTATTCTGCCCCGGCAACGTCCACACAGGTGGCCATGATGTCCGCAAAATATCCGTATTCGTCTATGAATGTCCCGTCAAGACTGCTGTCGATGCCTTCCGGCCAGCTGACTATCAGAGGGGTGGCGATACCGCCTTCGTTCGTATAGTGCTTGTACTCCCTGTAAGGGGTGCTGCTGAGGTTTGCCCAGTTTATACGGTAGCTTTCATGCGTGTCTTCCTTACCGTCCACAGCCTTGCGTTTCCCTCCGCTGATGAACTCGGCGCAGGCCCCGTTGTCGGACATGAACATTATGATTGTATTGTCGAACTGGCCTGTCTCTTTCAATGCCTGCACTACTTTGCCTATGCCCTGGTCCATCAGGTCTACCTGCGCCGCATAGATGGCCATGCGCATTGCAAATTCCTTCTGCTCCTCAGGTGTGAGGGAGTCCCATGCCTGTACATCCTTGTCCCGTGGCGAAAGGACGACGTCCTGTCTGAACAGGCCCATCGCCTTCTGCCTTTCGAAACGCTCCTGCCTGAGCCTGTCCCATCCTGCCATGTACCTTTCTGCATATTTGTCTATTGTCTGCTGCGGTGCATGGAGCGGCCAGTGCGGCGCGTTGAATGCCAGGTACATGAAAAGCGGCTTCTCCTTGTAGTCGTGGCGGCTTATGAACGTGGCTGCGCTGTCGCTGAGTGCCGTGGTTATATAGAAGCCCTCCGGTGTAGGGGAAGGAGTATTCTCATTGTACATTGTAGTCTTGAAATAGTTCGAAGCTCCTGACGGTATACCGTAAAAACGGTCGAACCCTCTCTGTGCAGGCCATGCCTCCTCTACTTTCCCCTGGTTCTGCCTGTCACTGCTCAGATGCCATTTCCCGCACATGTAGGTGCCGTATCCGGCTTCCTTGAGCACTTCTGCTATGGTTACGCAGTTGTTGTTCAGATGCCCCTGGTACTGCGGCGTCTGCAGGTCTGCGGCCGCCATCCATCCCATCCCGGCCTGGTGGGGGTACAACCCCGTCATCAGGACCGCTCTTGAGGGGCAGCTCCTGGCATTGTTGTAGAACTGCCTGTATCTGATCCCGTTCTCTGCAAGGTTATCCAGATTCGGTGTTTCAATTTCACCCCCGTAACATCCGAGGTCGGAATATCCCATGTCATCGGCAAGTATCACCACTATGTTCGGCCTTGCCCCCTTCTCCGGTGAGCATGAGACGGCGGCAGGCAGGGCTGCCGCCATCAGGCCCATGTATTTGATGCTTTTTGTTTTCATTTTATTTTTATGTTTTAACCCCAGTCACCTGCGGTGACAGACCCTGTCAGGGGCATGCGGCTCAGGCTTTGCCTTTTCTACTCTGGTTTTTCGGTTCTGTATGATCCTGATGCCGTATGGATGTTGCCGAACATGTCGGTCGCACGTACTTCAATGCTGTGTGTGCCCGGCTCCAGAGTGTTGTCAAGTGTGGCTTTCCACAAATGCGTACACATTGTAGGGACAGAATTCGGCCTGCGGCCTTTCATTGCCGTATCGGCGCTGTCCCATTCATACAGGCGTTTCAGGAAAGTAGGGTCCGCTTCGTCAGTGACCCTCTTCATTTTTTTCCATTCCCCTCCGTTGATCCTGAATTCCACAGTATCGTCAACGTCCCCGATGAAGAAGTTCGCGTACAGCGGATATTTGCCTCCCTGGCGGTATGGGACCACTTCAGGATTATATAGCCTTATCTGGAAATCATCGGATTCCCTTGCCGCCTTGTATCTGAAGGAATATCTGTTGCCTTCAATGTTGATTATGGCATAGCCGGCCGGAGTCCCGTCCCTCATTGTGGCGTCAGGCAGGCCGTTCACGTCTGTCTTGCCGGAGTACCAGTCCCCGTTGGTAGTTCCTACATTGTACTCATGGAATTTCACCGGACCGTCCCATCCTGCTTCATTCCCGTAATGAAACTGCATTTGAATATGGGTATGAGCACTGAGACCCAGTACATTGTGCCCTTTCAGTATTTCGAACAGCCTTTCCCTGTGCTCAGGGATGAACTGTCCTTCCTTATAATATAAAGGTATATGATAGGCAAGTACGACCAGTTCATCCTTCCCTACCAGCTTCATGTAGTTTTCTATGAAGCTGAACTGGTCTTCAGAAAATCCTCCCTTATATGGGTTGGCCTTCGGGGCATTGTTCATGAAAATGTCATCGAGGACAATGAAATGCGTATCCCCGTACCGGAACGCGTATGTTGAAGGACCGAAATTGGATTCGAACGTCTCATTGGCGTATTTTTCTTCCTTGCAGTCATAGTTCCTGTCATGGTTCCCGATGACGTTGTACCACGGGATGCCCATACCTGCTGCGGCTTCCCTGTAGAATGGATGCAGGTCGAGTTTGTCTCCTACTACATCGCCGAGGCTTATGCCGAATGATATCCCTTCGAGGTCGTTGGCTTCATCCACAATCATCCTGCGGAAGTATTCCACCTCTGTTTTCGAGTAAGGCTGCGGGTCTCCGAATGCAAAGAAACTGAAATTTTCGGGGTCTTCATATTTGTGCATCGGGAAGTCTAGGGACTGCGGAAGTTTCCCGGTCGGTGCTGAACCCTTGTATTGCAGCTGCGGTGATCCTGCCGGTTTGTGAATGTACCAGCTTTGAGGAAGATTGTATTCATCTGCCGGGGAGATGTATCCTTTTGGCTTTATTGCGAATATTACGCAGTGGTCCCTCACTTTGAGCTCGTAGTACCCGTTCCCGTCGGTGGTGGATATGTTCATCCCGTCCGATACAGCCACGCCCGGAATGCCTTTTTCATTGGAGTCTTTCTTCCCGTTTCCGTTGAAGTCTTCAAATACGAAGCCTTTTGCCGTCTTTTTGGCATTCTTCTTTGCCAGGACGGATGCCTGGTGCTCCTTGGCCTCCATTTCGGTTTCCTGTCCGAGGTCTCCCTGGCTCTTCATCCAGGATTCGAGTACGGCGGCCATTTCCTCCCTTACCGGTTCATATTTCTTTTTCCCGATGAGGTTGTGCCGCTGGTCAGGATCCTTGATCCTGTCATAGAGTTCTTCGGCAGGACGGTGCTGGTATTTGTTCACAAGCTCTGCAGCCTTGGGGTCGGTCTTGGCCTTTTCGACCCAGGACATCCATATCTTGTCTTTCTCGGATGTCGTGGTACACTGGAATGTTGCCTCAGGTGTCAGGTTCTTTATATATACGTATCTGTCGTTGCGAACTGAACGCACTCCGTAGTATTCCGGTCCGCCTATGATGCCCCTGGATGTCTGCAGCCCGAATGACCAGTCCTTTATCTTGTCTTCCTTCGCGTTAAGCAGTCCTACGAAACTTTTGCCGTCGAGCCCTTCAGGCTGTTCTCCTCCTGCAATTTCGATGAATGTAGGGACAATATCCACATATTCAGCTATTGCATCGCATGTGCTGCCAGGTTCGGTGACACCTGGCCAGCGTGCTATCATTCCTGTCTGGAGCCCCATATCGTAGCATGTCCACTTGGCGAAAGGCAGGGAATTGCCCTGCTCGGATGTGAAGAACATGGCTGTGTTGTCCGCTACGCCTGTCTCGTCCAGCAGGTCGAGCACCGAGCCCAGTTCAGAATCCATGAAACTGATTTCTGCATAATATCTTGTCAGCCCTTCCCTTGTCTGGGGCGTGTCCACATAATAAGACGGGAGAATCAGCTTGTCGGCGTCGAACTGGCTTGCGTCCCCTTTGTTCCATGGTGTATGCGGCTGGTGTGTGCAGACGAAAAGACAGAACGGCTGCCCTTTCGCCTTGGCATCTGCGATAAACGGTCTGATCAGGCTTGTATCCACATCCACATTGTCCGGGCTGAGGTACTCGTAGTCGAATATCTCTTTAGGGGCGATATGCCTCTTTCCCTGAAGGGCAACCCTGTAGCCTTCATTCCGGAGATACTGTACTACGGACTTTACGCCTTCCTGTGCAAAGGTATGGTTCGGGTATGCACCGCTCTTTACCGGATACAGCCCGGTCATCATACAGTGCCGTGTAGGAGAGCTCATCGGGGCCGCCTGGAAGAAGTTGGTGAACCTTACTCCCTCCTGTGCGAGCCTGTCGATATTGGGTGTCTTTGAATTCTTGCTGCCGTAGCATCCGAGATCACGGTAAGTGCAGTCATCTGCAATCATGATGACTATGTTCGGCCTGTTATTTTTATCCTGTTCTTTCGGCTGGCTTTCTGCTGCATTGCAGACGCCGTTTGATACGGCCGGGATTGCCAGCGTGGCTAATAGTATTCTGTTATCCATTTTTTGCAGTTTACAAGACGTATCCTGCATCTTTACGGTCGGGAGCAAAGTTAATTCTTTTTTGCATCTGTTGATGCGTCCGGACCGTGCGGATTGTCTGTTTATGTGCAATAATGTTCCGAAAATCTATATTTATGTCCTGTTTTTATGTTTTTCGGCTCCGGAACAATAGTGTAGATTTTCGGGAAAAGACGTTTGTTGATATTAAGGTGTTTGACATAAATTCGCGCCGTTAAAAAAGACGTTCTGGTCTTTACGGATTAAAAAAAAACAACTAACTGAATTAATGAACTAACAACCTTAAATCTATGAATGATTTTCGTGTTAAAGTGTTGCATGTATTGCAGAATAGTCTCTGCCATGTCCTTGCAATGGGTTTTGTCTTGCTGTTCCCGGTCTTTATGTCGGACTGGTCGGCATCTGCCCAGAGTGCGGATCAGCAGGGTGGGGCTATGACTGTAAACGGAATTGTGACCGACGAATCGGGAGTCCCTCTCGTCGGTGTCTATGTCTTCGTGGAGAATACTACGAATGGTGTGTCGACCAACCTGGACGGTGAATATTCGATAGAGGTTACCGGGGATGCACCGGAGCTGGTCTTCTCTTGTCTGGGTTTCGAGACGCAGAAGTTTCCTGTAACCGGTAATGCCACCATCAATGTTGCCCTTGCCCAGGATGCGCAGAATCTTGATGAAGTGGTGGTCGTCGGTTACGGTGTACAGAAGAAAGAAAGTTCGGTGGCTGCGATTACCCAGGTGAAGGGGGATGACCTTGCCGGGACAAATACTACATCAATCGCTTCTGCTCTTCAAGGCCAGATACCAGGTGTGTCTGTGGTTATGAATAGCGGACAGCCGGGCGGTGAAGTCTCTAAAATAATGATCCGCGGGGTGTCATCGTGGGTTAGTTCAGATCCTTTGGTACTGGTGGATGGAGTAGAGCGTGATTATAACAATATCGATCCTTCTGAAATCGAGACAATGTCAGTATTGAAAGACGCATCTGCAACTGCTGTTTTCGGTGTACGTGGAGCTAACGGAGTAATCCTGATTACGACTAAAAGAGGTAAGGCAGGAGAAGTCAAGGTGAATTTCTCATCTGAAGTAGGCGTAAAACAGCCTATCAATATGATTGCGCCAATGGACAGTTATACTACTGCCTTGATTATAAATGAAGCCAGAAAAAACGATAATGACTGGGGATCGATGCTTTCGGATGAGGTTATAGAGCATTATAGGGTGCAGGATATGCCGTATGTGTATACCAACACGAACTGGCAGGATGTCATGCTTAAAAACGGTATACAGCATAAATACAATCTGAATGTATCGGGAGGTACAGATTTCGCTCGTGTTTTCGCTTCGCTTTCTTATATGCATGACGGAGACATCATCAATACGATTAAGAATGAACTTTATGATCCGTCATACAAATACGACCGTTATAACTATAGGTTCAATGTGGATATGAATGTCACCAAGACCACGGTTGTCTCAATTGATGCGGGCGGTTATATAGGTTTTAGGAATGCTCCGTTCGAGACTAATACACAGCGTCGTTTCCGTCCTATTTTTACACTTGGACCTATGGATGGAGTTCCTTTTTATCCGGCAGATGTTCTGGAGCAGTATCCTGATACGGTTCATCCTGATGAAACGGGATGGAGACTCGGGTCAACCGATATAACAAATGCAGAGAACCCAATGGTAGCGAACAGTTTCAGCGGAAGCAGAACTGTCAAGACAAGCAATATTAATTTAAGTATACGTTTGAATCAGGATCTGAGCTTTATAACGGAGGGATTGAGCGCAAAGATCCAGGCTTCCTATAATAATATTAGCAGATGGACGAAAACCATAGAGTACAGTGCCATCACATATAAACTGAATACTGACCTGACATGGGTCAGAAGATTGGGAAGAACAGAAACAGGCCGGGAGGATCCGGAAGAAATTCCTACAGTGAATACTGATTCTATGGATGGTGATCCATATCCTACGAAGAATTATTACTATGAGGTTTCCCTCAACTATAACAGGACATTCGGCAAGCATGGGGTTACGGGCCTTATAGTCGGACAGCGACGCAAGACCATGCGCAATGCGCAGTTTCCAAGTTATGAACAGGGTATTGCCGCACGAGTAACGTATGACTATGCCAATAAGTATTTGTTTGAAGCGAATCTAGGATATAACGGATCAGAGCAGTTTGCAAGTTCAAAGCAATATGGATTGTTCCCGTCATTCGCTGTCGGATACAATCTCCATAACGAGAAATTCTTCCAGCCTTTGCGCAAGGTAGTGAACCGGGCCAAGATCCGTGCTTCATGGGGACAGGTGGGAAGTGATGCTTCCGGCGGTGACAGATGGCTGTTTTCATCTTCGTTTGTAACCGGGTCTGGAGATGTCTATACTCCGGGACTTCCTGGTATAGCCGGTCCGGACAGGACTCCTATAGTAGAAGAAAAAGCCGCTAATGTAAATGCCGGATGGGAGATAGCCACCAAGCGTGATATCGGTTTTGAATTGAGTTTCCTTAAGAATGACATGTTTGTGCTTTCCATGGATTTCTTCGATGAACACAGGACAGGTATATTGCTTTCTCGCCAGTCTGTGCCTACTTATGCTGGAATTGAGCCTAAGAAAATGAATCTTGGAGAGACAAGGACAAAAGGATACGAAATTGAACTTAAATTCCAGTGGTCTTCTCCGGATGACAATTGGTATGTATGGGCACGGCCGGCTGTGAGCTTCAGTGACAACCGTATCATATCCAAGGATGAACCTATGTATACGCCAGTATATCTGAAGGAAGAAGGGCACCGTATAGGACAGGTGTTCGGCTATCATCACACAGGCTGGATCCAGGATGCGGACGTTGCGATGACTGCAGCACGTTATGGCGGAGGCCTTATGGGATTGGGCGATACAGAGTATGTGGATTTTAACGGCGATGGAATTATTGATAGTAATGACATATATGCTCTGGGATACGCACAGACATATCCGCTTTATAATTATTCTTTTTCTCTGGGCTTTACTTTCAAGAATTTTGAGTTTGACATGATGTTCCAGGCTGCGAGCCACCTTACAAGGACGGTTGTGGACAATTTTGCATGGCCGCTTCACCGTCTGTCCAATCAGGTTTTTGAATATCAGCTCGATTCATGGAGCCCTGATAATAGAGACGCCAGGTATCCTGCTTACCATTTCGATACTAACAGGATCCATAATAATATAGGTGACGGACAGGCAAGGTCCGTAGCTGCCTATGATGCTTCGTATATTCGTCTGAAAAATATTAATGTTGCATATAATCTGCCTAAACGCATAGTACAGAAAATAGGTCTTTCCAAATTTTCTGTATATGCCAGAGCCAATAACCTGTTTACATGGGCCCCGGGATATCCTTTGGCCGATCCGGAGGCAAGTGACGGCGGAAGCAATGTAACTAATGGTTATTATCCGATGACAAGGACAGTGACTTTGGGCCTCCAAATCGGTTTTTAATTGAAGTAACAGTAAGGAAATGAAAGCTTTGTTTAAATATACGATATTATCGTTATCTCTCTTTATGTCTGTAGTCTCATGCGATTATCTTGACAAAAGGGAAGAGACCGACGGTCTTACGCTTGAAGAAGTTTTCGGGAACGCGAACAATTTTGAACTGTATATAGACTGGATGACACAGAATACTATGGTCAAATATCTTCAGGCCGGGGCCAACCCTCATGGAACATGGGATGATGTCGCAGACAACTCCATGTGTACCATGCAGTTTACAGTGCCATGTCTGTTGTCTGCCGCAGGTGATTATATGACTATGATCACGAACGGAAGATCTGTAATGTGCAATACAGGTGTTTGGGAGAAGATGTGGAAATATGTCCGGATATCCAATATGGGGCTTAAGCATATAGATATGTACCCTGGAGATGAGGCTGGACGGAATAAAATAATCGGTACCTGCTATTTTTACAGGGCATTTGCATATTTTGAAATATGCCGCCGTTGGGGAGGAATGCCATATTTTTATGAGCCGTTCGAAGATCTTTCCGAGAATCTGGACAGGGAAAGGGATGATATGAGGACTACTTATCTGAATATCGCGAATGATTTTGCCGAGGCTGCAAAATATCTTGAGCCGGTAATTCCGGATTCAGAATGGCAGCATCCAACAAGTGTTGCGGCTCTTGCCATGCGTTCAAGAGCACTGCTTTATGCAGCCAGTCCTCAGGCAACCCTGGAAGGCGGTGAAGTGCGTGAAGATTTGTGGGAGGAAGCTGCGATTGCTACAGATGAGGCTATCAAGGCAGCCGAGTCGAACGGCTACCAGCTCGCACCAGGGGAGAATTATTATGATATTTTCAAAGGTGTGAACTATAGTATATATACTAAAGAAGTGCTGTTCGGAAGAAGGGCTAAAATTGCATGGGGGTCGGAAGCTTATAAAATTACCATCAGGCCTCCAGGAAAACTGACCGGAACATATGGCGTGTCTGCTAACCAGAAGTTCATTGACTGCTATGATATGACTAACGGCTATCCTATATCTGATCCGAAATCAGGCTATAATGATCAGAATCCATACGTGGACCGTGGTATAAGATTCGAGCATGATATCATATACAATCAGTGTACAGTGTTCGGCAACAGGAAAATGAACCTGTACCACCAGGAAGAAGGATCATCGACAATGGGAGGTGGTGATATTTCATATTCTTCAGGAGAAATCATGGCTGGATATACCAAGACGGGTACATACGTGAAGAAATGGATGGGGAAAGACTGGAATACGGCTCTAGACCAAGTATGGCCATATATAAGGATGTCTGAACTGTATCTTAATTTCGCTGAAGCTGCTGCAGAAGCCGGATGGGGAATAGATGAAAAGAGAAACGGAAGCACATACTCTGCCCTTGAAGCTCTAAATCTGGTCAGGAACAGAGGTGGCATTGCCGATCTTCCTCCGGAATATCAGACTACTGAAAGGTTTATTGAAAGGGTTCGCAATGAGCGTCGGGTAGAGCTTTGTTTCGAAGATCACCGCTTTTATGACATACGCAGGTGGCTTATAGGAACAGATCCGGATTATGACAACGACATTTATGCAGTGAATATTGTAAAACTTAAATCAGGTTATGATCCTGATGTATATCCTACAGGCTTCAGATATGAGTATCCGGATACGCCTGTCCTTCAGAGGGTATATGAAGAAAAACATAATCTTTATCCGATTCTTAGGGATGACACATATATCGGTCCTTTGTTCAAGCAGAATCCTGGATGGGAATAACATATAGAAAAAACTGACATGAAATTTCATATACATAAATATCTCTGCACCTTGTTTCTGACAATGGTATTTATCTGCTCTATTGAGCCGGTATCAGGACAGAACAAGAACAGAAGACAGTCAAGAAGTACTGTTACAATAGAGGTTGTTGATGAGGCCGGCACACCTATAGGGTATTCGGAAATATCCTCATCAAGAAACAGACATACTTATATTGCTGATGATCAGGGAGTATCTACCATTTCGATCCTTCCTATAGATGTACTGAAAGTCAAAGCCGACGGATATGGTTCAAAAACAATAAGTGCATCTGATATTAGGGACGGACATGCAGTTATTGAACTGGAAAAACTTTCTGAATATGAAGATGAGGCTCATCAGCTTTATACGGTTACCGGTGATTATATTTCAGAAAACCGTGTAGTTGGATCTTACTCTAAGGTAGATGGGGAGGAACTTGAGAAAAACCCTACGATGTTCTTGTGGGATGCTTTGGGCGGAAGGCTTGGCGGTCTGTACATAATGAACAATGCCCTGGTGCCTGGATTTACTTCATACAACGGGTTTGTGCGTGCACCAAATGGTGGTACACCTATCATAATGATTGATGGAGTGGAACGCTCCCTTGATTATATTGAACCGGAGACCATAGAGAGTGTACAGCTTCTTAAAGATGCTTCCCTGAAGTCTCTTTTCGGAGGTATCCAGACAAACGGAATCCTCATGATAAAGACAAAACGAGGCAAGGCATATGAGAATGGGGTGCGCGTTAACGTCCAGTCTGGAGTTGAGGTTCCTACCAGGCTTCCGCAGTATCTCAATTCCAGACAATATACGGAAATGTATAACCAGGCTTTGGCAAATGTAGGCAGGGCGCCTATATATGATCCGTCCAAATATGATGGTTCGAATCCTCTGCTTTATCCTGATGTGGATTTTTATGACCAGTTCCTGAACGATGTTATGACAATTACCAGGGCCAATGCACAGCTTACCGGAGGAAGCAAGAATACACAGTATTTTCTGAATGTAGGATTCCAGACAAACGGAGGCCTGGAAAAGTATACCGATTATCCCAATAGGGACCAGGTCATTACTGCGAGAGGAAACATAGATAATACCATCTATGACTTTATAACTTTGAGGGTTGGCCTCAATGCTGCTATACAGATGAAGACATGGCCGAATACTTCTACACAGAACTTTATAAATTCTTTGTCTGAAACAAGGCCTAATGAGTATCCTATTACAATCCCGGGAGATATGGTCGGAAGCCCTGAGGAATATGTGTTGGGCGGTTCTTCGGTAGCACAGAATAACCCGTTGGGAATTCTGACCCGTAACGGATATGTTGAAAGAGAGTATTCCTATCTGCAGTCGGATTTTACTCTTGATGTCGATCTCAACAAATGGGTGAGAGGTCTTAGCATTCGTCCGAGTGTTACGTTTGACCTTTACAATGAGTATTCGGCGAAAAAAGACGGAGGATATTCTGTCTACGAGCTTATTGGCGGTCCCGATGATGAAATAGCTTCTTATAAACAATGGGGATATGATAATCCGAATACCAAACAAGCAAGAGGCGCTGTTGCTACAAACCGGAACTGGGCTTTTAATACCACTGTCAATTATGACAGGGAAATCGGGAAGCACGATATTTCTGCACTTGCAGTATATTTCATGCAGCAGCAGGACTTTAACGACCAGATCCACAGTTTAAGGCGTGTCAATGCCGGGATATGGGCCAACTATATGTACGACAAGACTTATGTCGTGGATGTAAGCTTGAATTGTGTTGGTGTTCCAAGCTTTGCCCCTGATAAAAGATTCGGTGTGTTCCCTACTGTAGGTGCCGGATGGATTATGTCAGAAAATTCATTTATGGAAAATGTTGACTGGGTGGATTTCCTCAAACTCCGGGCATCATACGGTATTCTTGGCTCTACTTCCTATACAGAGCAGGGAATCGTTTCTAACTATTACTACAGGACGGAATGGGCTGTAAATGGGACATATCCGTTTACATCATTCAATAATATAGTAAATTTCAACCAGACAGGCAATCCGAATATCGGGTTCCAGAAAAGTCATGAGTTCAATGCCGGTGTCGATTTTGAATTTTTCGACCATTCGTTCAGTGGATCTGTAGGGTATTTCAGGAATGTATTGGATGGAGGCCTTGCTAACCTTACGGATATTACACCTGGGGTAAGCGGCAAGGGTGGTGCATTGGTATGGTATAATTATAAGGAATATCTTGCGCAGGGAGCCGAAGCCGAGCTTTATTATACAAAACGTTTCGGGGATTTCCAGATGACAGTTGGAGGTAACTTTGCCTATGGTTATTCCGAGGTTACCAGGGAAGCGGATATTGAATGGCCTGATGAATTGGGAGCTCTTGCAAAGGTGCGCAGGGACGGTGATACAAAAGGTTATCAGGTAATAGGTACGTTCAAGGATCAGGCTGATATAGATGCTTCTCCGAAACAGACGTTCGGTAAAGTATATCCTGGAGACTTAAAATACCGGGATATAAACAGTGACGGTATAATCGATGAAAGAGATCGTGATGTTATAGCCAATGTGCAGCCTTCCGTATCATACGGAATTACTGTCAGTCTGAAATATAAAGGTTTCAATCTTGATATTCTCGGATACGGACTTGCCGGATTTGACAGGATGCTGACGAATAAGTATTATCAGATCTATGGAGACAGGAAATATTCAAATGTGGTATATACCGGTCTGCCGAATGGAAATCCTCATCCTGTTCTCAGGGCTGACAGTTCTACGAACAATTTTGTTGATTCAGATTATTGGGTTGTGAACGGGGGCTATTTCAAACTTCGCAATGTAGAATTCGGTTACACTCTACCATATAAAGCCTCAAAGAAAATAGGTCTGAATATGCTGAAGTTCTTTGTTAGAGGAACAAACCTGTTTACCATTTCGAAAATAAAGGATCTTGATCCGGAGAGCCTTAATGCTGGCGTCGGTGATTTCCCTTTGGCAACGACTATAACAGGAGGCCTTTCATTCTCTTTCTGACACTATGGAATATTGAAATTATACTGACATGAAAATAAACGATATTATATGTATTACCCTTTCTGTCTTTAGTGCTGTTTCCTGCAGTTTTCTGGAACCGGAAACGGATAATACCAGAGACGAAAGTATACTTGATGAGGCGGCATATTTCTGCGGCCCGCTGAATAGCGTGTACAATAGTCTCCCGACACTGTTTGACAACAATATGGATGTAATGACTGACAATGCTGTCATAAGAAACCAGTCCGGAGAGTATTACAGATGCGCAATCGGGGCGATGTCGCCGAATAAGAATCCGCTGGATATATGGACTAACGGCTATAAGAACATTCGTACTCTCAATGTATTCATGAGCCATATGGTTCTGAATGATGATACGGAATGGCGTACACCGGTACGTTTTTTCCCTTTCGAAAGCGAGGTTGACATAGAAAACAATCTCAAAATGTTCTGGCGTCTGAAAGGTGAGGCTTATGCTATGCGGGCATATTGGATATCTGAATTGCTGAGGAATTTCGGAGGTGTAGCTGAAGATGGCAGTGTCCTGGGTATTCCTCTTGTAGGGGACAGGATTCTTGAAGTAGGAGTGGATGACCTGGATATCCCGCGCGCCACGTATGAAGAGTGTATAAAGGCTATTATTGATGATTGTGACAGTGCTACGGTGGCTTGTCGACTGCCGGACCTGTATTCCGGGACAGATGCAGTGTATGGAAGTTCTTTCAGGGATCACTTGTCAGGTGCTGCAGCAAAGGCAATAAAGGCTAGAGCACTCCTGTATGCCGCAAGCCCGGCATTCAATCCTGAAGGAGATGATGCCAAGAAATGGGAACAGGCAGCCGTTGCTGCTGCTGAAGCCATTGTTGCCGTCGGGGGAATCAATGCTGCAATGTCATCAAGGGATGAATATTATTTTACGCAGATTAATAACAGGGACTGGAAAAACAATGATGTGATTATGCGGGGAAAGGTCGTGACCGGAAACCGTGCTTTCGAGAACGATAACTACCCGCCTCAGCTTTATGGTAATGCCCTGATAAATGTTTCCCAGAATTTTGTTGAAGCATTTCCGGACAAGAACGGATATCCTATAACGGAGGACGGGACTGCGTATGATCCGGCTGATCCATATGCAAACAGGGATGCCCGTCTGGCTCTATTCGTTTGTTATAATGGCGGTACCATTGGTTCTTCCAATTATAAGCTTAACACTGTAGAAGGGGGAATAGATGCATATGATCCGCTTGCCAAGACATCAAGGTCAGGGTACTATCTTAAAAAGACTTTGAGGATGTCTGTTAACCTTACTCCAGGTGCCCAGACTGCTACTCCACGTGCCAACATCCTCTACGGCCTTCCAGAGCTTCTCCTTAATTATGCAGAGGCAGCCAACATGGCATGGGGACCGTCAGGAGATCCTGAGGGATATGGATTCACCGCCAAGGATGCTCTCCGTCGTATCCTCACTCGTGACAATAAAGCTGCCGGTGCGAAGTACCTTGACGAAGTCATAGCGGATGACAGGGACAAGTTCAATGAATATGTCCGTCTCCAGCGCCGTATAGAGCTGAGTTTTGAGGGCCACTACTACTATGACCTCAGGAGGTGGTATGCCGCTGAACCGGATTGGGCGGACCATATCAACGTCCCTGTAAACGGAGTTGAAATTACGACAACCGACTCTGGTACAGAGTACAGGACAGTAGAGTTGGAAAAACGTTATTTTGCTTCTCCTTACCAGCCTATACCTTATTCAGAGGTGTACAATGCCGGTATAGTGCAGAACAAGGGATGGCAGTAGGCGTGTGATACACAGATGATGAATAAAGACAACAAATGAAAGACAATAATATGAAACCTGTTTTTAAGACATTGCTCATCACCGTTGCAGCTGTACTGCCTCTGTCCGGCTGCGGATTCGGTGACTACGATATCGAGTATCCGACCAAGAGAGTGCTGTTCACCTATCAGACCTACAATTACCAGGTAGTCGTTGGGGAGGGATTGCAGCTGAAGGTGGGATTCGTATTTGCAGGCCTTCCTGAAAATGACCGTGACAGGGTAGTGAAATATACTGTGGATGGATCACTTGTAACCAACGAGAACCAGATTCCGCTGCCTGAAGATATGTATACTTTCGACAACCCTTCGGAAATAGTGATCCCGAAAGGTTCATTGAAGGCATATATGCCGGTACATCTGGATTCGGCAGCTTTTGTTAATGATCCAAGGGCCCTTACCGGCGAGTTCATCCTCCCGGTGAGAATTACCGGGGCTGATGCCGATGAGATTTCCAGCGGCAAGGACTATACCCTCATATCATTGAGCTACCAGGGCAGGCAGTACGGGAACTACACCTATACGGGGAAAGCCACCGGTTCCAACGGGCAGACTATCGAGTATGAAAACCAGTTTACTGCTACCAACAGCATCCGTCAGCTCCAGACTGTTGCCGCAGACCGGTTCAGGGTTTATGCCGACCAGAACGGGACCAATGACCCGGCCAAGGGCAAATACTCCATGCTTATTACCGTCCCTGTCGATGGAGGTGGAAATGTAACACTTGAACCGGATCCTGATTTCCTTCCGGACATAAAAGTCACCCAGAACGGGGACTGCACTTATGACGAGGCCACCAAGACGTTCGTCCTCAGATATAAGTATACTGATGCCGACGGTGTGGAATGGACCTGCGAGGACACCATGGTGTTCCGTAACCGTGTCCGTAACGACCAGGGTGATGGCCGCGTCCTTTACGAGTGGAGGGGCTTCTGACCGGCTGAAGGAAGTAGAGAAATCTGCAAATACCCAATTTTAATATTATTTAAAGCTAATGAACAGAAACATAGTTAAAGCAACTGCCCTGTCAGTGGCCGCAGTTCCTGCGGCCGCTGCCGGTGCGGCAGACCGGACTCCGGCGCAGGAGCCTGAACAGAGGCCTAATATCGTGGTCATCATGGCTGATGACCTGCTTTCATCGGAACTGGGCTGCTATGGCGGACAGAATATCAAGACTCCGAACATAGACAGGCTGGCGCATGAGGGGGTACAGTTCTATCACAATTATGCCTCAGAGGCAATGAGTGTCCCTATCCGTGCCTCCATGTACACAGGGCTTTACCCGGCCCACCACGGTTCATATCAGAACCACAAGAACACTTTTCCCGGGACAAAGACTGTCAATGAGTACATGCCGGAGGTAGGGTATCGTGTCGGACGTACGGGAAAAGATCACCCGGGGCCGAAGTCGGTCTACAAGTTCGATGAGATTCCGGGCTTTACTGTGGGCTGTACGGCCAAACAGGCCCCATACAGCACTGACGGGATCAGGGAGTGGATGAGCAGGAGCGATGACCCGTTCCTTCTGTTCGTTTGCAGTATAAATACCCACGCCCCATGGACATGGGGTGACCCGAGTGAGTTCGATCCAGATGAGATAAAAGTACCTGGAAACTGTGTCGACAGCCCTGAGATGCGTGAGATCATGACACATTATCTGGCCGAGCTCCGTGCGCTTGACAATGAAGTGGGATCCGTTCTCCAGACTCTTGAGGAAATCGGCAAGCTTGACAATACCATCGTATTCTTCCTCGGTGAGCAGGGCCCTCAGTTCCCTGGCGGGAAATGGACGCTCTGGAACCCCGGGGTGAGCAGTGCCCTTCTGGCACGTTATCCGGCAAGGATCAAGCCCGGAAGCAAGAGCAACGCCATTGTCCAGTATGAGGACCTCCTTCCTACATTTATTGATATCGCAGGCGGGGAATCGCGTCCTGAACTTGACGGTGTCAGTTTCAAGAAGGCTCTTTTCGGCGAGTCGAAGACAGCAAGGAAATACGCCTACGGTATCCACAACAACTATCCTGAAGGACGTCCGTACCCTATCCGCAGTATACGTGACGAGCGTTATGCCCTTATCCTGAACCTCACTCCGGAAAAAGACTACCATGAGAAGCATCTGATGGCCGAGAACAATATCACCGGCGTATGGCCTGCATGGAAGAGGGCTGCCGAGACCGATGAAAGGGCTGCATATCTGTGCGACCGTTTCGTACACCGTCCTGCCGTGGAGTTCTATGACCTAAAAAAAGACCCGTGGGAGATGCACAATCTTGCCGGAGAGGCCAAATACCAGGAAAAGATTGCGGAAATGCGTGCCGAACTTGAAAAATGGATGAAAGAGCAGGGGGATACCGGTGCCGACATGGATATTCCGTTCAACAACAAGATAGACCTCCACCAGGAGGCTGTACTTGTCAAGCCGGGCTGGATCCGTGATCCTTATATAGTCCTCGGACCGGACGGCACATACTATCTTACAGGGACTACACCCAATGAGAATGAGCCGAGGGAGCAGACTGACAAATTCAACACTGGCCTTGGAGACAGCAGTATAGTGGGAAACCAGCTCCGAATCTGGAAAAGCAGCAATCTTGTCGAGTGGGAATATCTCGGCTCCCCGTATTCTACGGATGACCTGCCTTTAAAAGTAAACCGCTCCAAGGGTAACGGTTCCCGTCTCTGGGCCCCGGAGATACATTGGACAGGAAAGAACTGGGTCATGGTACATTGTCCTTCTGCTGTCAGCACCCTTGCCGTAACCGAAGGTGACAATATCATGGGACCGTGGAAATTTACAAACCTCGAGGCTTTCAACAAGCGCCATGACCCGTCCCTTTTCAAGGACGATGACGGGAAATGGTATCTTGCCCACGGGAACGGATATGTCGTCCCTGTCAATGACGGATTCTCCGGTGTGGGCGAGCAGGTGCGTATCGACCCCGCAGACAGGAAGATCGGACATGAAGGCACGACTATCATGAAGATAGGAGGCAAATATGTGTTCTTCGGTACGGCATGGTCCACAGACCAGGGCAGGAAAGGTTCATATAACCTCTATTACTGTACAGCGGACAAGATTACCGGCCCTTACAGCGAAAGACGTTTCGTAGGGCGCTTCCTCGGCCACGGCACTCCTTTCCAGGACAAGCAGGGAAGATGGTGGTGTACGGCATTCTTCAACGGGAATGTCCCGCCTCTCAATCCTGCCGGAATCGAGAAGAAGGATCTCAGCGAGACCGCACAGACCATAAACAAGCTCGGAACTACGATTGTGCCTCTTGATGTGCGTATTCTTCCTGACGGCGATGTGTATATCCGCGCCATCGACCCTCATTACGCAACCCCGGGGCCCGATGAAGCCACTCCTGTTCCTGAAATGAAACTGTAATTGACTTGAAAACGCAATACTACAAACCAATTATCAAATGAAACACAAAACGACAATACTTGCAGCCCTTGCGGGCTGCATACTTTTGCCATCATCCCTGTCCGCCTACGAACCTGCAGGAGACGGGCTTATAACACGCTGGGGAAAGGAAGTGACCCCGGAAAACGCATGGCGCAGCTATCCGAGGCCCCGTCTGGAGCGTTCTCAGTGGTTGAATCTCAACGGAATATGGAACTGTAGCGTGACGCCATCCTCTGCAGACATCACGGATGCTGCGTTCGACAGGGAAATCCTTGTCCCGTTCTGTATTGAGTCATCCCTGTCGGGAATTGCGGAGGCATTTACTCCGGATGACAGGCTCTGGTACAAGAGGGAGTTCACCCTGGACCCTGCATGGAAAGGCAGGAACATCATACTCCATTTCGGGGCTGTCGACTATCAGTGTGAAGTGTTTGTAGACGGGAAGTCTGTCGGCACGCATACAGGAGGTAACAATGCTTTCTCCTTCGATATCACCAAGGCTCTCAAAGGCAAGGGCCCTCACACTCTTGTAGTGTCGGTTACCGATCCTACCGATACCACTCCTGCTACCAGGGGCAAGCAGAAACTCAAACCTAACGGTATATGGTACACCCCTGTATCCGGCATTTGGAAGACTGTCTGGATTGAACCGGTAGGCAGTGCATATATTGATGGTGTAATGCCTCAGGCTGATGTAGACAGCAGGACTGTTACATTCAGCTTTTCTGCAAAGGGCCTGAAGGGCGGTGAAAGTGTCAAGGTAGTCGTAAAAGATGGCACGGCGGAGATTGCTTCTGCGGAAGGCTCTGTATCAGAGCCTCTTACAGTATCGGTTCCTGACGCCTGTCTCTGGACTCCGTCATCTCCGAAGCTGTATGGCGTGGAAATCTCGCTTATGTCAAAAGGCGGGGAAGTGGACCATGCAGAAAGCTACTTTGCCATGAGGGAAGTGTCCAAAATGAAGGACGGGATGGGCTACGAGCGTTTTGCCCTCAACGGGACCCCTCTTTTCCAGTTCGGCCCTCTTGACCAGGGATGGTGGCCTGACGGGTTGCTTACCCCTCCGTCCGAGGAAGCCATGCTGTGGGATATGGTGCAGCTCAAGAACATGGGATTCAATACTCTCCGTAAGCATATAAAGGTTGAACCGGAACTTTATTACTATTATGCGGATTCTCTCGGCCTGATGGTATGGCAGGACATGCCTTCCGGATTCGACTCTTCAAAGGCTTCCGAGCAGCACGTGTCTGCTGCATCCACACATGACTGGGATGCTCCGCAGGAGGTTGTTGACCAGTGGAAATACGAATATGCCGAAATGGTGTCCCAGCTCTCCTTCTATCCGTGCATCACTACATGGGTGGTGTTCAACGAAGGCTGGGGGCAGCACAATACGGCTCAGATGACCGAATATGCCCTTTCCATGGCTAACGGCCGTCTTGTGAACAGCGTTTCTGGCTGGGCTGACAGGAATGTAGGCGACTACTATGACATCCACAACTATCCGTCCACAGCCATGATTCCTGCAGAGGAGACATCCGGAAGGATTTCAGCCCTTGGCGAGTTCGGCGGACTGTCACTTCCAGTATCAGGCCACATGCTCTACGAGGGCAAAGGCTGGGGATACAGGAGCACCAGCAGGGACATGGATCTCATGGCGGACTACTCCAGGCTGGTGTATGACCTTGAACTGCTTGTCCCTCAGGGGCTCAGCGCGGCTATTTACACGCAGACAACCGATGTTGAAAAAGAGGTGAACGGACTTATTACCTATGACCGTGAGGTTATCAAACTGCCGGAAGAAGTCCTGTCTTTCATGCACGGCAGGCTTTATAACCTTGCTCCCGTAAAGGCTGATGTCCTGGTCCCTGTCCTCCGGAACGGGAAAGTCATTGACATTCCGGTGAAGGATTCCGCAGAGTCAGAGGCAGAATTCTCGGTTGACAAGGCTTATGGCCATTTAAGTCTTCTTCTCAATACTTCCGGACATGTGAAAGTCTGGATCAACGGCAAGGAGGTCCATTCTGCTCCAGAGCGCAGGACAAAGACGTACAACCAGTATAATCTCAGTCACTTTACTGGCTATCTCCGGCCCGGAAAAAACATGATTAAAGTTTCTGTAGACAATAATACAGCAAAGGATACTATTCTTGATTTCGGCCTAAAGGCTTTTTAGGCTGTTGCCGTGAAACGTACTAAAATTGCACGGAATCGTATGTCTGAAATTGCATGTGGAATGTAATTTTGTATCGGTTCCGTGCACATTTTGCCGACTTTTTAATTCAACAATAATACTTAAACAATAACTGTTTTCGATGAAACCGGAAAAAGTTCTTTTACCGCTGTCAATGCTGGCAGTTGGAGCAGTGACAGCAGGAGCTGCCCAGAAGGACAAGCGTCCTAACATTATCGTGATTCTTGCAGACGACCTCGGATATTCAGACCTCGGTTGCTATGGCGGAGAGATACAGACCCCGAACCTTGACAGGCTCGCTTCGGAAGGTCTCCGCTTTACCCATTTCTACAATACGAGCCGCAGCTGCCCGACCAGGGCTTCCCTGCTTACAGGCCTGTATCAGCATCAGGCAGGCATAGGAAGGATGACTTTCGATGATCACCTTCCTGGCTATCGCGGTACTCTTTCAAGGAACGCGGTGACCATTGCTGAAGTTCTCAAAGAGGCCGGCTACCGTACCAGCATGGTGGGGAAATGGCATGTGGCCGAGACCCCGTTGCGCAAGGACCAGAGGGACTGGCTGAACCATCAGGTATTCTATGATACTTATTCTGACTTGTGCAACTATCCTGTCAACAGGGGATTTGACAGTCATTACGGTATTATATATGGAGTGGTGGATTATTTTGATCCGTTCAGCCTGGTTGAAGGTGAGGTACCGATCAAGGAAGTACCGGAGGGATATTATATCACTCAGGCACTTTCCGACAGGGCTGCTTCCGAGATCAGGGAATATGCCAAGGAGGACCGTCCGTTCTTCATGTATCTTGCCTATACGTCCCCTCACTGGCCGCTTCATGCGCTTCCGGAGGATATCGAGAAATACAAGGATACATATAAATGCGGCTGGGAGGAAATACGCAATGCTCGTTATGAAAGGCAGCAGGAGATGGGCCTGTTCGGTGATCAGAAGGATTTCCTGTCAGAGCGCCAGTTCAAGGACAGCTGGGAGGACAACCCTACTGCAGAATGGGATGCAAGGGCTATGGCTGTGCATGCTGCCATGGTTGACCGTATGGACCAGGGGATAGGAGAAGTGATTGCTGCTCTTGAGGAGACCGGAGAACTCAACAATACCCTTATTCTCTTTATGAGCGACAACGGCTGCAGCAGCGAAGTCTGCCAGAATTATTCTCCTGGAGACAACGACCGTCCTGACATGACCCGCGACGGACGCCAGATGGTCTACCCTAAAAACAAGGAAGTGCTGCCAGGACCGGAAACCACTTATGCGTCCATTGGAGCCAAATGGGCTAATGTCGCCAACACACCGTTCCGTTTCTGGAAGGCCAAATCCTATGAAGGCGGTATATGTACTCCTATGATTGCTTTCTGGCCGAAAGGTATTGACAAGAAAAGTGCAGGCACTATTACCGAGGAGACCGGACATGTCATGGATATTATGGCTACATGTGTAGAACTTGCTGACGCTGAATATCCTGAGACATACAAAGGCCATGACATTATCCCTATGGAAGGGCTGAGCCTCGTGCCGGTCTTCAAGACAGGGCACAGGGAAGGCCATGAGTATCTCGGTTTCGAGCACTTCAACGAACGTGCATTCCTTTCTGATGACGGATGGAAGATTGTAAAACCGGGAAACAAAGCTGACTGGGAACTTTATAATCTCAATGAGGACCGCAGCGAGCAGCACAACCTCGCTTCCCGGTATCCTGACCGCCTTGCGGAAATGGTCAGCCAGTACGAGGCCTGGGCCAAAAGATGTATGGTAGAACCTTATCCTGGACAGAACCGTCAGGCCAAAAAGAAATAACCAAAAGATGAAACCCGAACTTATCAAATCAATATTGCTGCCCTTAGCGGCAGCTGCTCTTACCGGATGCGGCAGCACGGTAAAGGAGGCGGACACTTCACTTTCCAGTGAGGTCCGGCCTCCTGCTGCTCCTCTGGTAACAGTCGATCCGTATTTTTCAGTCTGGTCGGCTACAGACCGGATTAATGCTTCTTCCACCCGCCATTGGACGGGCCGTGACCAGTCCATAGTCGGTGCGGTGCGTGTCGATGGTGTGACATACAGGGTCCTGGGCCTTGAAAGCCCGCGTCTTGTGCCTGTGCTTCCTACCATTGCGGTAGAACCGTGGGAGGCGAAGTATATGGCAGACCGTAAACCTTCCGGGGACTGGACCTCTCCTGGCTATGACGATTCTTCATGGAAAAGTGCACCGGGGGCGTTCGGATCGAAGGACATGCCTGGGGTAAGAACTATCTGGCGCGGTAACGACAAGGACATATATGTACGCCGTACAGTGGAACTTACGGAGGACCTGTCTGCCGCGGACATAGTCCTTGAATATTCGCATGACGATGTTTTCGAACTGTATATAAACGGTGTAAAGGTGGTCGGTACCGGCTATGAATGGAAAAACAATGTCCGTATGGGCCTTCCTGCCGAGGTACTGAAAACCCTCAAGCCAGGAAAACTGACTGTCGCTGCGCACTGCCACAATACGGTGGGCGGCTCCTATGTCGACTTCGGCCTTTTCAAAAAGGAAAAAGGCGGCACATTTGCCGATGTGGCCGAGCAGAAATCTCTGGATGTCCTTCCTACCCGTACGGTAGCTACATTTGCCTGCGGCGGTGTTGAGGTGGACATGGTGTTCACGGCTCCGTTCTTTATGGACAACCTCGAGCTCCTTTCCCGTCCGGTCAACTATCTGACATATCAGGTCCGTTCCGTTGACGGCAAAGAGCATGATGTCCAGGTATATGTCGAGGCTACTCCGCAGCTTGCAGTCAATGACATATCACAGGCAGTTGTTTCCCGGACCGGTGCGGCTGACGGTATTGACTTTGTAAAGACCGGTACGGTAGAACAGAACATTCTTGGGCGCAAAGGGGACAATGTCCGTATCGACTGGGGTTATTTCTATCTCGGTACGCCTTCTGGTAAGGGAAATGTTTCCCTTGGCGATTACCATGATATGAAAGACAGCTTCATCTCTACCGGGGCCCTGCTCCCTTCAGAGCAGGAGATTGAAACTTCGAGCATGCTCAAGGCTCCCGTTGCCCTGGCATATGCAAATAATTTGGGCAAGGTAGGTGCAAAGACTGTTTCTGACTATATTCTTCTTGCGTACGATGACATATATTCTATCCAGTATTTCGGAGACAACCTCCGTCCGTACTGGAACAGGAACGGAGACAAGACCATTACAGGACAGATGAGAGCCGCTGCAAATGAATATAATTCGCTGATGGCTAAATGTTCTTCCTTCGACAGAGACCTGATGACGAAGACCGCCGCTGCAGGTGGACAGAAATACGCCGAACTCTGTGCCCTTGCCTACAGGCAGGCCATAGCTGCACATAAGCTTGTCGAATCTCCGCAGGGTGATCTTCTGTTCTTTTCCAAGGAGAATTTCTCCAACGGTTCTATCGGAACAGTGGACATTACATACCCTTCAGCCCCTATGTTCTTGTATTTCAATCCTGAACTGGTGAAAGGCCTGATGAACCACATCTTCTATTACAGTGAAAGCGGAAAATGGACCAAACCTTTTGCTGCGCATGATGTAGGGACGTACCCTCTTGCCAATGGCCAGACATACGGAGGGGACATGCCTGTAGAGGAGTCCGGCAACATGCTGGTGCTGACTGCTGCAATAGCTGCTGCGGAAGGTAATGCCGGCTATGCTGAAAAACACTGGGATGTACTTACCACGTGGGCCAATTATCTGGTGGAGAACGGGCTTGATCCTGCCAACCAGCTCTGTACGGATGATTTTGCAGGTCATTTCGCCCACAATGCCAACCTGTCCATCAAGGCTATTATGGGTATAGCGTCTTACGGCAAGCTTGCAGGCATGCTCGGCAAAAAGGATGTGGAAGAGAAATATGTCTCTACAGCCCGTGATATGGCTGCCAAATGGAAGGTGATGGCCTACGACAATGACCATTACAGGCTTACTTTCGACAAGCCGGGAACATGGAGCCAGAAGTACAATCTTGTATGGGACAAGATTCTTGGATTCGGCATATTTGATCCGGAAATCGCTGAGACGGAGATTGCGTACTACCTTACTAAACAGAACACGTATGGCCTGCCTCTTGACAGCAGGAAGGCATATACGAAAACTGACTGGATCATGTGGACGGCTACCCTTGCCGACGACAAGGAGACATTCGAGGCATTCGTCGCTCCTGTATGGAAATATATGGACGAGACGCCTGTCCGTGTGCCTATGTCGGACTGGGTATATACAGATACCCCTCGTCAGGCAGGCTTCCAGGCACGCTCCGTTGTCGGCGGATACTACATTAAAATGCTTGAAGGCATGTATACCAGATAACCTGGACAAGAATCCTCCGGTTTCGCTCCGGATGACATAAGGCGCATACGGGTGATGAAGCCGGAGGATTTGCCTATAACCACATATATTATAAACTAACTAATTAATGACATTATGAAGCATGATCATCCAATCATGAGTCTTGTGAGTCTGCTTCTTCTTGCCTTGCTGCCGGCCTCGCTGTCCTTTGCACAGTCAGAGGGGGGGGCAGCCGGTAGGATAACAGATTCTGCCAACGGCGAGCCTCTGATCGGTGTCTATGTCACGGTAGAAGGATTCGACAATACCGGGACTATTTCCGACTTGGAAGGCCGTTATTATATTGCAGATCAGTCTATTCCGGACGATGCTGTTGTTTTGTTTTCCTATATCGGCTATGATGACCTGAATACTACCCTCGGTGAAATCCGCCGTAACGGCAATGTCTCCCTCTCACAGAAAAACGAACTTCTGGATGAGGTCGTTGTCGTGGGATATGGAGTACAGAAAAAGGTCTCTTCCGTAGGTTCCATCACCCAGACGGACGGTGAAGAAATTATGAAGGGAGGAAACATGAATACCGTTTCCGAGGCCCTTCAGGGAAAACTGAACGGTGTCATCACTATCAATTCTACAGGTCAGCCGGGAAGTAATTCCGCATCTATCTACATCCGAGGCAAGAGTTCATGGCAGAACACTGACCCTCTCGTGCTCGTAGACGGAATCGAAAGGAACATGAATGATGTGGATTTCAATGAAATTGAATCCATTTCTGTCTTGAAGGATGCTTCTGCAACAGCTGTCTACGGAGTCCGCGGTGCAAACGGTGTCATTCTTCTTACCACCAAACAGGGGTCGCTTGATAAGCCGACTGTAAGTTTCAGCACCAATTTCGGCTTCAAACAGCCTACGGCCAGACTTGAATGGGCGGATTATATTACTTCGATGAAGATGTATAACGAGGCTGCAGCCAATGAAGGCGGATGGGACAAGATTATCCCGCAGTCTACCATAGATGCATGGCAGAATGCATTTGATACCGGCAATTACGGTCCTTATAATGATGTTTTCCCTCAGGTGGACTGGTATGACGAGATGACCAAGACCGCTGTTTCCCAGAACTACAATGTTAACATCAACGGAAAGTCCGAGTTCATGCGCTATTTCGCATCTGTCGGCTACCAGAGGGACGGTGGAATCTATAACATTAAGAAACAACCGGATTTCGATCCACGCCAGTATTACTCAAGACTGAACTGGCGTGCTAATTTTGATTTTAACATCACGAAGTCTACAGTGTTTTCTGTCCGCATAGCCGGCAAAATGGCCTATAGGAATCAGCAGTATTATAACAATATTTACCAGAAGATTCTGCAGGCTCCATTGAATGAGTTCCCTATAAAATATTCTGACGGATATTGGGGTGATAAATCCAACCAGGGGTACAACCCTATTGCCAACCAGACATCCGGAGGCCAGGTCAGGAACAAGATTTTCCAGGGCTGGTACGATGCCCAGCTTACCCAGAAGCTCGATTTCATCACGGAAGGTCTTCAGGTCCATGCGAAGATTGCCTACAATTCCTATTCAGAGAACCGGGACCGCATAAGGAACGGCGGTATATGGGGAGGCACTGACCTCCAGCAGCAGAACCTGTTCCCGAGGGAATTTCGTACCTATGATTACTCTTCCCCTATTTATGGGGAAGACGGGTCTGTAACCTATCCTATTATAGAAAACGCTTCAGGATTCCATGGCAACCAGTATTACCAGCTTCCGGTTGGTGTCGATTTCGATGCCCTGCAGTCGGCGGGACGTCGGCTTTACTATGAGTTTGCCATCCAGTACAACAGGACATTCAAAGGTCATGAAGTCGGTGCCCTTGCTCTTATGAACCGTCAGATAATAGACTCTAAAGCAAGCAATATGACTCTGGATTTTCCGCAGTATACAGAAGACTGGGTCGGCCGTGTCACTTATAACTGGAAGGAACGCTACCTTTTTGAGTTCAATATTTCCTATACCGGATCCGAGAAATTCGCTCCTGGCAAACGTTTCGGACTGTTCCCGTCATTCTCTGTGGGGTACCGTCTTACCGAGGAACCGTTCATGCAGGGTATAAAGGATGTGCTTTCGAATGTTAAGTTCAGATATTCATGGGGCAAGGTCGGAAGTGACAGGGGGGCGACACGATTCCAGTATATACAGCTCTTTAATCAGGAAGGCGGCATTAATTTCGGTATGGATTCGAATACAAGTTTCGGCCCTACATATTCTGAAGGTAATATTGCCCAGCCGAATGCTACATGGGAGACGGCTGTTAAGCAGAACCTCGGTATAGAAATAGGATTGTGGAAAAAACTCCGTATACAGGCTGATCTCTTCAATGAAAGAAGGGAAGGTATATTGCTTTCTCCGCGTACCACAGCAGCGTGGGTAGGAGTAAGCATTACTGCAGCTAATCTGGGAAAGACCAAGAACCACGGTATCGATCTGGAAGTTGCCTGGGAGGACAGGATAGGTCCTCACTTCAATTACTTCGCCAATTTCAATTTCTCCACAAGTGAAAACCGTGTCACTTTCAGAGATGACCCGAAGAACTTTCTGGAGCACGAGAAGGATCAGGGAAAGCCTATAGGTTTTCAGAAACGTTATATAGTTTCTGGAAATTACCAGACGGTAGACGATATCTTCAATGGGGCGCAGTCCAGTCTTGATGCTGCGGCAAATATTATTCCTGGAGATTTTGCCTATATAGACTTCAACGCCGACGGTGTTATCAATGACAAGGACAATGTGGTTGTCGAGCAGCTTAATTATCCTTTGACTACATACAGCCTCACGTTAGGCTTCGACTGGAAAGGCCTTGGTTTCAGCGCCATGCTGTATGCCCCTACGGGACTGTATAAGAACGGCTTTGATGTTTTTCTCTGGGATTTCCCTAATGGAAATATACAGGGGCAGCCCGATGTGGAGAAGCGCTGGACTTATGCTACGGCCGGATCCACCGGGGTCCAGAGACCTGCGCTCCATATTGCACAGAAGCACAACAATCAGGGCAATACATACAAATACATGGATTATTCATATCTGAGGCTCAAAAATGTGGAGATAAGCTATCGCCTGCCTCGCAAATGGATACAGAAAGTCAAGATGTCAAGCTGTACGGTGTTTGCAAATGGAAACAACCTTTTGACCTGGTGGGGCGGTGACAATAGGGTAGACCCGGAGACAGGAGGGGAGAATGTATATCCTATAGTCCGTTCCTATACTGTAGGTCTCAGATTCTCTTTCTGATAAAAACTGGAAAAGATTATGAAAAAGATATATTACAATATTTTGGCTTTTTTATGCATTCTGTCGTTCAGTACCGGCTGCGAGAAATTCCTGGACAAGTCTCCTGATCTCGGCCTTGACGAGGATACCATATATGAAAGCTATGAATCGATAAGGGGGTATCTGGACCGCTGCTATCCTCTGCTTGAGAGATGGAATATGACAGGGGCAAACCAGATGAGCCGCGATATGAATCCTATGTGTATTACAGATGAACTTGCATCCTCAATCAATACGGAGAATTTCGTGGTCAACACCTTCAATACCGGCAACTGGTATTCCGCTACACGTAACAGCAACTGGGAAATCGGTATGCAGGGAAGCAGCGTAATAAGCCAGTCATATAAAGCCTTGCGTATATGCAACCGCATCCTTGCAAACATTGACAGAGTCCAGAATATTACTGATGAGGAGCGCAACTATATCCTCGGCCAGGCCCATTTTTATAGGGCATGGTACTATTACCAGCTTATCAAGCGTTATGGAGGGATGCCTAAGCTCGACAGGGTATTCAATGGCGGCGATGATGATATTCCCCGTATGACTTACCGGCAGTCGCATAACTGGATGATGGAGGATATCAACCAGGCCATTGCTCTCCTTCCGGTGAAATGGGATGACGCCAACTATTCCCGTCCGGACAAGGCCGCAGCCATGGGTTTCAAGGCCCAGGCCTTGCTTTATGCTGCCAGCCCACTGATGCAGAATGATTTGGCATCTACTGTAGAGAAACCCTATGACATAGATCTTTGTTTTGAAGCTGCAAAGGCTGCACAGGAATGTCTGGAATTCATAAGGGACAATGATACAGGACGCAGGTTCACTACCGGAACTATCGAACCGGGCACCATCGATGCATATAAGGGGATTTTCGTCCTCCCTACTACCACGTTCTGTCATGAGGAATATCTCTGGTGGGACCGCAGGAACATGAATGAGGAAGAACAGGCCAATACCCTCAGGAGATATTGGATATGGGCCGACCTTGATACATTCACCGGACAGGATGCTGCGATCGTAGGCATGCCGACAGCAAACATTGTCGCATACTATGAGCGTAAGGGGCCTGACGGGAAATATTACCCGATAACTGACGAGAGGTCCGGATATGTGGAAGGGGAATGGTCTTCCATGCAGAACAGGGACCCGAGGTTCTATAACAATCTTCTCCTTCCTGGCACCAAATGGGGCAAGAAGGGCCAGAACCAACGGGACTATTATATATCCTCCTGGGTAGGCGGTGCAGGCTATATCAATATCACCCAGGACAACAACTTGTCAGCCCAGAGGGAATTCACCGGATGGCTTGCCAGAAAATACACATGGCCTGAATGTCAGCCGTGGGAGTATCCATCCAACAAAAACCGTGGGTATAATATCTATAGGGTAAAGAGCTTCTATATCAGGGTGACAGAAATGTACCTTGATTATGCCGAGGCACTTTTTGAGGCTACTAAAGACGCGACCGGTAAGCCGGAAGGTTTTGCCTGGTCACCGAAAGAGGCCCTGGATATTATCCGCGCCCGTGTCGGGGTCACTCCGATAGTGGATGATTATGCTACTCCGTCCACATTCCGAGAAACCTACCGCAGGGAGCGTACTGTCGAATTGATGTTCGAGAACCACAGGTGGGAGGACATCAGGAGATGGATGATATTTGACGAGGTATTCCCTACTTCCACCCCTATAAAGAATTTTGTATGGACTTGCGACCAGGGGGCAGATGTAGATCCTGCAGATTATAATGAAGGTAAGGATCTGACATTTAGCTATACTATAGTGCCTAATACAGTGGAAGTCCGCAATTACGACACAAAACATTACTGGTATCCTTTCCCGGGGGCTGAAGTCGGGTCTTTGAGCAATCTTCAGCAGAATCCTGGTTGGTAAACTTAAATGACCTGAAAATGAAGAACAGAATACTGATGCCGCTTGTAACGGCACTTACGATAATGATATTCTGCTGCGGGACATTTGATGCCTCCGCACAGAAAAAGGCAGAGAAACCTAAAGTCGTGACCGTCGTTTCACAGGTCACTGACGAGGCTGGGAACCCTGTCAGCAAAGCAGCTGTAATAACCGGAGAAGGAGCTATCACACTGTATACAGATGCCAGTGGCCGGTTTACCCTCAGAACCAAAGACAATTCCGTAATCCTCATCGATGCGGAGGGTTACAAGGATTATGTCCTTGATCTTCGGGTACTTAAGGCTCCGACTAAGATTGTACTTGAATCTGAGGCTTTCCTTGCCGGGGAGAGGGATATGCTTGACAGGATGGACGGAGCATATACTTCACAGCATGACCTTACTGCCGCTATCGGGACAGTCGATGTTGAAAAACTCAAGAAATATCCGGACCTGAATATTTCCAACGGTCTTCAGGGCCAGGCTGCCGGATTGATTGTCCGCTCTACCAATGGCGGCCTGGGATATAATGGGGCGGAAATCTATATCAGGGGCCTCCATGCCGGAGGCACTCAGGCAATTGTGGTTATAGACGGGATAGAACGTCCGATGGATGACATCACTGCCGAAGAGATTGAGACTATCCAGGTGCTGAAAGATGCCCCGGCCAAGGTGCTTTACGGTCCACGTGCCACCAACGGTGTCCTTCTTATCACTACCAAGCGCGGACAGGCGAACAAAAAGATTATCCGTGCTACAGCCGAGTATGGTGTCAGCCCTTCTACCCGCGTGCCTAAGTGGCTCGGCTCGTATGACTATGCCACACTCTACAATGAAGCCCGCCAGAATGACGGCCTTCCTAACTATTATCTTGATTATCAGCTTGAAGGATATAAAAATTCTACCGGGGAGAATGACCTTCTCTATCCTGATGTTGACTGGTACGGACGTTTTACACGCAATATGAGTACATACCGCAAGGCTATAGTCGAGTTCAATGGAGGTACGGACCGTGTCCGTTACGCCCTTACTGCCGGCTATACCGGAGGCTCAGGACTTGAGAAGGTCGGCAAGAGGTCGGACCTTAACAGGATTAACCTTAGAGGTAATCTTGATATTGGCATTACCGATTTCCTTACAGTTACTGCTGATGTCGCCGCCAGACTGGAAATTAAGAACTGGGGTGGACTTGATGGGGCTGCGGTATACAGTACGGCATCTTCAAACCGTCCGAATGAATATCCGCTTACAATAAATGCTGAAGATATAGGCATGGAACCGAATGAGGACGGCAGCCCGTATTACGGGGCGAGCGTACGCCAGAAAAGCAATATGCTTGTAGATATGGGCTATGGCGGAAATACATCTGAACGCTATGTTAACAGTCAGACCAATTTCGGGATAAAGCTGGATCTTGATAAATACGTCAAAGGCCTGTTTGCCGATGCATATATCACCTTTGACAATTACAACTATTTGAGACAGCAGCTTTCGAAGACATTCGCCACTTATGCTGTTGACAGTTATCTCGATGAGAACGGGGAAGATGCTCTACGTGTCGCCCAGATGAAGAAGGTCAATGAGAATGACGATATCAATATATCTTCTGAACAGACCACGCGTCAGATCGGATGGAGGGCAAATGCCGGTTATGAAAGGACTTTCGGCAAACATACCGCTTCAATTGTGGCAGCTTTCCGTTACTACAAGGATGAGAAGCTCGGGGCTAACCAGAATGTCGTTACTACCAACTTTACCCCGAGACTCAATTACAGCTATGATTCTAAATATTTTGCTGAAGTGGTACTCGGAGTCATGGGAAGCAACCAGCTGGCAAAGTCCAACCGTTTCATGTTTACCCCTGTAGTCAGTGCAGGCTGGGTGATTTCCAATGAGCCGTTCATGAAGTCTGCCGGTGGTGTCGATTTCCTGAAGCTCAAGGCAAGTTACGGCCTGCTCGGCTTCTTCGCAGCTTCTAACTATCTGCTCTACAATACCGCATGGAATACCGGGGGGTCGTATGCGACAGGTAATACCAACAATGTTGGTGAATATATAATGAACCTTGGCCGTATAGGTAATCCGAACCTTGGTTGGGTGACTTCTTCTGAATGGAATGTAGGAGTCGAGGGCGTCTTTCTTGATAAACGCCTGCGCGGAGAGGCAAACTGGTTCAGGGAGATGAGGCGCGGAACCATCGGTAAAAATGGAGTGGAATACAGTGAAGTTGTCGGTGACTATCTGCCGTCCACCAATGTCGGGGATGTCCTCAATCAGGGTGTGGACGCATATCTGAGCTGGAGTGATATTTTGCATGGCGGGGATTTCAAGTATACTGTAGGTGTGAACTTTACCTATACCAAGAACAAGGTGGTAAAAGCCAGCGAACTGACCAATATAGAGGAATACCGCAAGACTGTGGGGCGCCCTACCAGTGCCATTTTTGGCCAGATATCAGAAGGCCTGTTCGGCCGGGATGTCGACTTGGAGGGACATCCGCGCCAGGCTTTCGGGTACTATACAACAGGAGACATAGCGTATAAGGACCTGAACAATGACAGTGTCATCGATGACAGGGACGAGACCATGATAGGTCAGAGCTTCCCTGTGACCACATGGGGTATCGATGTGGACCTGCAGTATAAAGGTTTCGGACTTTATGTGCTTGGTACAGCAGAGACAGGAGCATCAGCACTGCTCTCGAATGCTTATTACTGGAACAATGGCGCTGATTCATATTCGGTGAAAGCCCTTGACCGCTGGCATCCGGTTAACAATCCGGACGGTACACTCCCTCGCCTTACTACTACTACCGGGTCGAACAGCTACAGGAATTCCGACTTCTGGATAGAGGATGCAAGCTTTTTCCGCCTGAAGAATGTCGAACTTAGCTATACGTTTAACAACTACAAGGCAAAAGGTGTCATGAAGCAGATAAAGGTCTTCCTGCGCGGCACAAACCTGTGCGTCATATCGAAGATCAAGGACCTTGACCCTGAAAGGCTTGATGCGGGCATAACCAATTATCCTGTATACCGCACTTTCACCGGAGGTCTTTCATTTACATTCTAAAAAAGTGAAAACAGTATGAATATTAAAAGAATATTTCTGATTATTGCATCCGGCGTCCTTTTGTGGTCCTGTGACAGTATGTTCGAGCCCAAAAAGACTGCTGAGGTGGCGGATGACAGGATGTGGATCGTCCCTGATATGGCGCAGGGGGTCCTGATGGGAGTGTATAATGCTATGCCCAACCGTCCTGATTCCTGGGATGGCAATTTCCTTGATGCGGCTACTGACAATGCTGTCACCAATTCGTTCAATTCTGGTATTTACAGGCTTGGGCTGGGGAGCGTTACGGCATCCAATTGCCCTTTGGGCGTATGGTCCCAGGCCTACAATCAGTTCCAGAATATCCATGAGTTCCTTTTGAAAGGGCTTACAGAAAACACTAAATATTCTACAAGCACTGATGAAGATGCGGAAATAAAAAGGCAGCTTGAAGCAGAGGCGCACTATCTTCGGGCATGGTGGGGATATTATCTTCTTCTCCATTATGGCGGTAAGACTGCGGACGGCCAGGCCCTCGGATATCCGATAGTGAGAGAGTTCATCACTCCCGAGAAGGCTTCCGATTTCAGCTGGATTAAGCGTGATACATACGAGGCCTGTGTGGAGCAGATTTGCAGTGATTGTGATATGGCTGCAGCTGTCCTCCCGGCATCGGCTCCGGAAGAGGCCTATATCGGCCGTGCGACAAGCGTCATGGCTGAATTCCTCAAGGCTCGTGTACTGTTGTATGCCGCAAGTCCAGCCTATCAGCCGGACAATATTGTAAAGATTGATGGCATGGGCAAATTCACTGTTGTCAATGAGGATGAGTATAAAGCAAAATGGGAACGTGCTGCACAGCAGGCATGGAAGGTAATGAATCTCTCGGGATTCGGGGACTATGTGGCCATGAAATGGAATGATATTGTGGATGTCAATGAGACGAATCCTGTTACTCCGTCCCATTTCGTGTTCAGATATTATTTCCAGGCGAACAACATGGAGTCGCGTCATTTCCCTCCGTATTATTTCGGCTCCTGCAATACTGCGCCGTCCCAGAACCTGGTGGATGCCTATCCTATGAAGGCTAACGGCTATCCTATTGATCATGATGCTTCGGGGTATGATGAGAATAATCCGTATGCCGGAAGGGACAATAGATTTGAGCTCACAGTATATCATCAGGGATCCCAGTTCGGAGAGAATGACTCATATATTGATGTGGTATATGGAGGAAAAGACTCTGAATCGTTCATGTCCGGTGGAAGTCGGGCGTCCCGCACAGGATATTATCTTGCCAAATTCATGTCAAAGAAAGTGGATATGCTAAATCCGATACAGACTTCGACTTCCATACATTTCTATCCGACTATGAGAAAAGCTGAGATATTCCTGGCCTTTGCCGAGGCCGCCAACGAGGCCTGGGGGCCGGATGGACGTGGTGAAGGTATCACAAAATCCGCTTATGATGTCATGAAGGACATCCGCAAGAAATCAGGCGGCATCACCAATGACCTTTATATCGAAGAAATAAAAGGAGACAAGGATGCTTTCCGTGAGATGATACAGAACGAAAGGCGCATTGAGTTCGCTTTTGAGAATTTCCGTTTCTGGGACATGAGGCGCTGGCTGCTCCCTCTTGACACTGTGATCCGTAAAGTAGTTGTGGAAAGGGGAACTGACGGCACATTGTCATACGATACTACTCAAGAGGTCGAGAAGCGTGGTTTTGATGATATCCATTATTATTATCTGCCGATACCTTACGCAGAAGTAATGAAGAATCCGTCAGGCATGATTAATAATATGGGGTATTAAACAAATATTCCGGGGGGGAGAATCCCCGGAATATTTCCCCGCTGCCTAACAAATTGATAAAACATAAAAAAATGAAACATATTCTTAAATTCATTTCATTGCCATTAATTGCCATGTCGGTATCCTCCTGCTATGAGGATTATGTTTATGACTACGAGTATCCGAACATGGGTTTCTCTCTGGACCAGCCTTTGAGGACCGTTGTTTCAGGCACCAACAAGATTTATGTCGGGGTCTCCATTGGCGGAAAACGGGAAATTGACATGAACGACTGGGCCACCTTTGAACTTGACGAGACACTCCTCGAGGGTACAGGAAAGGTGCTTATGCCGTCTGACTACTATACCCTGGACGATCCGAACACATTCCGTGTCCGCAGGGCCAATCTTGCCATAGCAGATGTCGGCATTTCCTTTACCGATGCCTTTTACGCTGACGCTCTGTCACTGACTGCCCATTATGCCCTTCCGTTCAGGGTTACCGGCACGTCCATCCCGGGTGACGAAAGCCAGCCTAATGGAGCCATACGCGAAGGAGCAGAGACATCTATAGTGGTTGTGAAGTATATCAGCTCATATTCCGGTACATATTACAGGCTTGGTTCAGTTACAGAAGTGGATGCCGGCGGCAATGCCATAGGGGATCCTGTCGTATATGAAGATAAGGACCTGAACAAGAATGTTACTGTCGCACTCACAACCGAGCTTCCTGATGTAGTTCTCTGTCCTGGCCTCGGCAACAATGACACTTCTCTCGGGACATTGCGCCTTGCACTGGATGACAGCGATGCTTCATCAGACAGTTATACTGTTGCAGTTACGTGCGATGGAGCTACCCTTGTCAGCAGTGAATGTACATATTTAAAGGAGGGAGATTATACATTCTGGTCCAGTGACCGTATCGCTCCCCAGTTCAATCTGGCATACACATACCAGACTTCTGACGGCAAGTATTTCAAGGTTGACGAGAAACTTGTCCTCCGCCGCTATGCGGAAGAAGAGCTCAAAGTGGAAGAATGGTCCTGATTCCGTACGTTGTCAATTACATACTTGATAAGGATATAATGGCCCATGAAAAGGACCAGCTGCGTGAACTTTTGCTCTCTAACGGAGAGGCCTTGTCGGAAAACCTTGACAGAAGGCTGTATCCGCAGATGTATGCCAATTATTATTGGGGTGCCGCATTTACTGATTCTGTCGCATCGATGGGTGCCCAAACAAGTGGGGCTTCCCTCATGGAAGGAATAGCAAGGATGATTTTGTCGGAATAATCGGTGTCGGTAGTCATTAGAGAAGTTTTTTATACTTCTAAAAAAACGGTTCCAGTGTCAAAAAAAATTTTGTAGCTGGAATCGTTTTATATCCAGATGTTTATCCCTGGTTTGATACATTTGTCCTTCCAAAAGAGGTGAAAAAAAATCGGAAAAAATTTGGAGGTAAGGAAAAAAGTAGTACCTTTGCAATCCCGTTCGGGAAATGAGGTTGAGAGAGCGATTCGGGGAGTGGTTTTCCGGGGGAGATCAGAAGATCATTGACAAGACTGGA
>CALVCB010000016.1 GCA_944325965.1 uncultured Bacteroidales bacterium | reverse complement strand
AGGTCTGTCTCACTGTCCTTCACCACAGCATACCCGGGGTCGCAATAAATCCTCTGGCTCGCCCCCATCCGGTAAAATGCATCCTTGATCACATAAGAAGTGGTCCTGGAGTACAATGCGGACATTGTCCCCGTATACACAAGGCTCACATTCCCGAGCGCCCCGTCAGGAAGGCCCCCGACCCGGACACGCACATCGTCAAGGGTCACGGCCCCCGGAGCACTGCATTCAACACAGAATTCAGCAACGACATTATAATCCCGCCCCAGCATCACGGGAATGACGGTGTTGTGGACCTTCAGGGTATCGGAAGCATGCAGGACAGACTGGAAAGGAACAGACAATGCCAGCACGCAGCAAAAGAGAATTTTATTCATAATGATCAGATTACAATGGTTATCAGTCCGCCCGCCCCGCCGGAAAAAGGAGCGCGGCATGGCAAAGATAAGGGATAATGGGCGGAAGAGCAAAATTACATATCATCAGACACCCGCATCATCACGACGCAGAATCTCCTCGCACAGCCCCCCGGCAACCATCATCATGCGCGGTATATGGAACGGACCCTTGAACAGGTTGCCCTTGGCAGGCTGTGCCACAGTCCCGTCCCTGTGGAGATACCCGTACCATTCACCGTATTCAGTATCACGGAGATATGTATAGGCAAACTCATGCGCCTTCCTGTGCATTTCAAGATATTTCTCTTTCCCGGTGGCAAGGTACGCATAAAGAGATGCGATAATGGCTTCACACTGAGGCCACCAGAACTTCATGTCCTGGGCATAATCCTGAGAAGGGAAGTTCCTGCAGTCCCTGAAATTGATCATCCCGCCGTAAGGCTCGTCCCAGCCCCATCCCCAGGCCCAGTCTATCACAGTGGTGGCCATTTCCACAAGCTTCTCATCCCAGCCTCTTGACCTGGCTATCTCCAGAATGAACCATCCTGTCTCTATACAATGCCCCGGATTTATGGTTCTTCCCGCACAAGTATCAAGGAATTCGCCTTCAGGCCCGACCGATTCAAGGATAGTTTTGAATTCCGGATGCATGAAATACTTTGCAAGCTCTTCAAGAGACTGGTCAATCCTGCTGTCAAAGACAGGGTCAGGCAGTGCCCTCCTTGCAATGTCGGCCACATTGATCAGCATCATTGTTATGGAGTGTCCCCTGCCCGGCACATACGTCTTCGGAGGCAGAAAGCCCGGAGTATCCAACATCCTGAGCATATTCCTGAACATGGCCGCCGCCTTGTCGGCATAAGACCTGTCCCCCGAAGCCACGGAATACTCCGCCATAGCCATCACAGCGAAACACTCAGAGAACACATACCTGCGTTTCTGCACAGGTCTCCCGTCTTCCGTGACCGTAAAAAACATATGCCCGTCAGTATCTATACAGTATTTCTCGATGAAATCTATTGCACTCTTTGACGCTTCAAGCCACTGCGGGTCAGCACCCGGCATCCCGGCAGCACGGGCCATGATATAACCGAAGCGGCCCTGGAACCACACAGACTTGGTGGTATCCATAAGCGTGCCGTCCCTGTCGACACAGGTGTAGACTCCCCCATGCTTCCTGTCATATCCGTACTTCATCCAGAAAGGAAGAATATTTTCCTTCAAGTCCTCTTGATACCGCGCCGCACACTGAGCAAGGTATTTTCTGCTTTCCTCTTTCATTTCCTTATATAAAATAAAAAACACAATCAATAAACAGGGTTGACAAATATCTCGTCACAGCATATGGCAGAGCCGTGACACTCCGCCACCACCTTGACAAACCTGCCCGAAGCGCCGAGTCCGTCGGCCATAGCAATATCTATCCAGCAGTCATGCAGATCATTATCCGTATTCTCCATCACGACCGTGCTGACCTTCTCATAGCACTCCCCCGTATCCGACACATAGAAATCGACCATATCCGGAATAGAGACCGATGCCGGAGCATACGCAAGGAAACGCGCTGCAAGCACATCCACCGGCCGGATCTCACCAAGGTCTATGACGACAGCCATTTCCCCATCAGGAGACATATGCCATTCAGGGGCATTATAATCCTCATACCCGAGACTCCCGTCCACCAGCGCGGCCGCACCGCCAGAGGAGGAAACCACACCGGCTCCCTCCGCGCCATTGCGCACGTCGCCATAGAACGTGGCCTCAAGCAGCGGCCACCTGCCCCTGCCAGCAAGCCAGTCCATATAATCGGCATACGCCCTATTGGCCCATAAAGGCTGACCCAGCGGAATCGGAGAACCGGGCTTGTCATATATGCCGAACACCGAAAAGCTCAACACATTACCAACCCCGGCACGGGAAACTCCGACAAGCTGGGAGAGATACCGTCCGAACGCAGCCGGGACAAGCGCCGAATACCAGCTGTTCGTCTCTCTGTCCCATGTGAACGACTCAATATTGGCCCAGAACTCTATGCCGGAGCCCTCATGAATCTCACCGAGAAGGCTGAAGTGCTCTTTCATACGCTTCATCGGCATAGGCTCCCTTACACATCCGACCTCGTCCTGATATGCTATTATGTCCACCTCCAGGCGGCGTATCTGTGCAGCAAATTCCGGATTGCCGAAATCCGCATTGCATATCCCGTAAGGAGAAATCATCACCTTCTTCCCAGGGGTGAGACTCCGCGCCTTCCCCGCCATCGAATTCACGGCCTCTACAGCATGGTCGGACAGCACCGGCTCAAGACTGTCTTCTACAGGAAGATACCACCCGTAGAATGACTCATGGCCGGAGAAAAGAGCGGCCGTCTCTTTCATTATTTCAATCTGAAGCCTGACAATTTCCGGATCCCTGAGGTCATCAAGCTGGCTTTTTGCCCATCCGCAGCTCATGAACACATGCATACCGCATTCGTCCGCAGCATCCATTATCGCCTCGACGGGACTTTTGCGGCCTTCCGGATAAGAGTGCTCCATAAAGGCAGAAGGATAAGCCGCCTTCTGCTCATTGGCCACAGCCATGATAACCACATACTCCATCCCCATTTCATGAAGTTCCTTGATTTTAAGGTGCCAGAACTCAGGATCCGCCGTGTCGATATAATGCGGATTCATATAATTGTTTCTCTCGTCCTGCCAGAACAGATTGACCCACGTCCCGGTCACACGTTTAGTCTGCGCATGCAAAGTGCCACAGAGGAATACCAAGAGAAAAATAGCTGTCACAACCTTTGACTTCATATAAAAACAATGATTTTATCACAAATATATATTATTTTTATCAATATATCACACAATATTTATAATTTTATTTATAATTAAGCCCATCATATTTACAATAATTATTTAACTTTACTGTCAAATTTTATTATTATGATTTTACCACCACTAAAAAAACGCAATTTTTCCTGCGGACATCCGTTTGCCGCTGCACTTGCACTGATTCTCATTTCTTCATCATGCGGCAGAGCAGACAGCATTTTCCTCACACTCTTGCCCCCTGGGGAAATTACCGACAAAACCGACCTGGACATCCGCGCCGGACTCATAAACAACAGCCGCAAGGAAAAAACATACGAAATAAACATATACAGGACACAAGCCGGCCTCAAGGAACAGATTTTCAACCAATCTGAAAAAGTGAAACCAGGAGAATCAATATGCCTGAAACACATATATGAAACAGGAAAGATTTCAGGGGACAATACAATTGTACTTGAGGCAATATCCGGGAAAGACACATTATATGCTTCCGGCAATACATCAATAATACATTCCGGCACCCGTTCCACGAAGAAAGCAGGAGGGGCCTTTGTCGGGATATGCCACTGGAGCGAAGTAGAGGGGAAACACTGGAACGACGACATACGGAAACTGACGGACGAGGACTGGAGGATGATGGTCAGGTCGATGCACAGGCTCGGAATGGATATAATCGTCATCCAGGAGCTTTTCCGGAACGAGGAATACGTCGGGAAACACACAATGACGGCAGACACCTATCCGGGGAAGGCATATTATGACTCCGGACTGTACGGAGGAAGGGTACAGATTACGGCAGAGGACCCGGTAGAGGCCATATTCTCCGAGGCGGACAGACTCGGCATGCATGTGCTCCCCGGGATCGGTCTGTATGCATGGTTCGACTTCTCGGAAGAATCCCTCAAGTGGCACAAACAGGCAGCCCGGGAGGTCTGGGAAAGATACGGCCACCACAAATCCTTCTACGGCTTCTATGTGCCGGAAGAATCCGGAGGAAGCCTCGACAACTGGGAAAAGACACCGGAAATGAGGGCGCAGAGAAAGCAGGAAATAGTGACGTTTTTCAAGGAGTTCAAGAGTTTCTGCGGTTCGCTGGCCCCAGGCAAGCCCGTCATGCTCGCCACAAACTCTTTCGGCATACGGGACGGGCTGGACACCTACCCGGCCCTGCTGGAAAACCTGGATATCCTGTGTCCGTTCGGGTTTGCGAGGATGCCTGAAGACGACATAACCGGACAGGAAGCGGCAGACATACTGCAAGGCCTGTGCGACAAGGCCGGAGCGCACCTGTGGTTCGACCTCGAGGCTTTCCTGTTCTATGACGACGCCTCCCTGTATCCGAGGGACATCAATGGAATCACGGACGACCTCGAGACATTCAGCAATTTCGAGAAGGTCATCTGCTACCAGTTCCCCGGGGTATTCAGCGACCCCAGGGCAAGGATCCGGGTCGGGGAAGAGAAGACGGAAGACCTGTTCAGGGAATACGAAAGCTACATAGACGGGCAGTAGAGAGCATCTATTGCCTGCCCCATTGCACATCAGAGCGCCGTCTGGGCAGTCACCTGTATTCTACTTCCTCTTTCAGAAGCTCGCCCTGATGCATGGGGCGCTGACATGTATAATTTCTCATATTCACGTCATTTATAATGGTTGGACAATTCCAGCCGCAGCCGGCGGTAAAGCCATACAGGGTGATCTACCTGAGGTTATTATGAAATATTTAAACGAGATTTTTATATTATTCTGTTTGCATAATTTAAATCAAATAATTACGTTTGCATAAAACATTCTACATGGCGACAAAAATAAATCCATTCATAGTAACCGGAAAGATAGCTCCTGAGTATTTCTGCGACAGGGTCACAGAATCTGCCAGGCTCATAAAGTCCATCACCAATGGCAATAACCTTGTCATCATATCTCCGCGGAGAATGGGGAAAACAGGTCTGATACAGTTTTGCTATGACAAGCCGGAAATCAGCAAAGAATACTACACCTTCTTTATTGACATATTGCATACATCAAGTCTGCGGGAATTTACTTACCTGCTGGGAAAGGAAATATATGAATCACTCCTTCCGCACAGCCGGAAGATGGCCAAACTGTTCATACAGACATTGAAGTCCATCATGGGAAAATTCGGTTTCGACCCAATGTCAGGTCTGCCGGTTTTCAATATGGAGCTGGGCGATATAGAGCGACCTGAATATACTTTGGATGAAATTTTCCAGTATCTGAGCCATGCGGACAAGCGCTGTATAGTCGCCATTGATGAATTTCAGCAGATAGCCAAATATCCGGAAAGAAACATCGAGGCTCTTTTGCGTTCGCATATCCAGAAGCAGGAGAACAGCAATTTTATATTCGCAGGGAGCGAACGGCACATGATGCAGGAAATGTTTTCCTCGGCAGCCAGACCATTTTATCATAGTGCGGATATACTGGAACTGAAAGCCATTGCCCCCGAAATATATATTCCGTTCGTAGTAAACCATTTCAAACAATGCCAGAGAAAGGTTGATGCAGCCAATGTCGAAAAAGTGTATAATCTGTTCAAGGGACACACGTATTACATGCAGAAAACATTCAATGAGGCTTTTGCCGATACTCCTGAAGGAGCTGAATGTACAATAGAAACTATACGCAGAGCAATCAATGAAATGATAGCGTCAAACGACACTATTTTCCGTGAAATCCTGTCCAATATTCCGGAAAAACAGAAAACACTCCTGTATGCCATAGCCAAGGAAGGTGAAGCAGAACACATTACATCTTCGGAGTTCATCAAACGCCACAGCCTTACCTCTGCCAGTTCCGTGCAGTCGGCCGCAAGAAAACTTTTGGATAAAGACCTTGTTACGGAAGCCGACAAAACATTTTCAGTGACCGACAAACTTTTTGCGATGTGGATAAACAAAATATACGGCAGCTTGCCGACAATTTAAAATCCGCCATTGCAGATACCTGCAGGGCAGGAGCACGGGAATATTACGGAAATGTGATAAAGTCGTGAAATACAAGATATGTCGGAAATGAAAAGATATATATTGTCGTATATCAAATGAATTTGCCCTGCATGACCATTATACTTTTGATAATATTAAATATTTTTTATATTTTACACCGCACTCATATAAATAACAATATATGCAGATTAATTAATAATTTTTATTAAAATGCAGCCACTATCAATCAGGACAGCAACGGCAATTCTTGTCGCATCCTGCCTATCATTGACCTGGACAGGCACACCCGTACAGGCAGCAGACAAAAAGGAAGAAAAGACAATCTACAAAGATGCCCGGGCCACTATAGACAGCCGGGTCGAAGACCTTCTTTCCCGCATGACCCTTGAGGAGAAAATACTCCAGCTAAGCCAGTATGTTCTCGGCAACAACGACAATATAAACAATATCGGAGAGACAGTAAAAAAATTTACAGGAGAGGAAGGCTCCTTGATATTCGTAGGAACAGACCCGAGACTGCGCAATGCCATGCAGAAAGAAGCCATAGAAAACACCCGGCTTGGCATACCCATTTTGTTCGGATTCGATGTAATACACGGATTCAAGACCGTTTTCCCGATTCCCCTCGGACAGGCAGCCTCATGGAACCCGGACCTTGTGGCCCAGGCATGCAGGGTGGCGGCAAGGGAAGCGGAAGCAACTGGCATCGACTGGACTTTCTCTCCTATGGTGGACATCGCCCGCGACGGGAGATGGGGCCGTATAGCGGAAGGATTCGGGGAAGACCCTTACCTCTGCTCCGTAATGTCAGCCACTTCAGTAAAGGCCTACCAGGGCAATGACCTGTCCGCAGAAGGCAGTATCGCCGCATGCCTGAAACACTATGTGGGCTACGGGGCTTCGGAAGCCGGACGCGACTATGTCCCCACCGAAATTTCCCGCCAGACATTATGGGACACATACCTGCCTTCATTCGAGGCGGGGGGTAAAGGCGGGAGCAGCCACGCTCATGAGCTCATTCAACACCATAAGCGGCACTCCTGCGTCAGCCAACCATTATACAATGACAGAAGTCCTGAAAGAAAAATGGGGGCACACGGGCTTCGTAGTCGGCGACTGGAACGCAGTCGACCAGCTCATCACCCAGGGCATGGCCCCGGACAGGAAGACAGCCACTCTGTATGCGTTCAATGCCGGCCTTGACATGGATATGGTAGACAATTGCTACCGGGAGAATCTCGCGGACCTGGTAAGCGAAGGCCTCGTAGCACAGGAAAGGCTGGACGATGCCGTAAGGCGCATCCTGAGGCTGAAATTCATGCTGGGGCTGTTTGAAAACCCCTACACAGCAGAAACCGAAGCCAAAGAGAGATTCCTGCTTCCCGAGTACCTTGAGACAGCAGAGCAGCTTGCCCAGGAATCAATGGTACTTCTTAAAAACGACAAAAATCTGCTTCCCCTCAAGAAATCATCCAAGATTGCCCTTATCGGCCCAATAGTAAAGAACCGCTTCGATATGCTCGGATCCTGGGAAGGACGCGGGAGTGAAGATGACGTGATCAGTATCTATGACGGTATTCTCGTATCAAAGGAAGGGGAGTTTGAGGTAAACTACGCCAAGGGGTGTGACTTCGACGGCGAGGACACATCAGGATTTCCCGAAGCCATGGCAGCCGCCTCAAAATCAGATGTCATAGTGCTCTGCTTAGGGGAGAAACGCGCCTGGAGCGGAGAAAACGCATCACGGTCAACCATCGCACTTCCGGAAATACAGGAGCAGCTGCTTGTGGAGTTGAAAAAGTCCGGAAAACCCATAGCAGTGCTCATCTCCAGCGGAAGGCCGGTAGACCTCAGCCGGATAGCTCCGATGGCTGACGCGATGCTCGAAATATGGCAGCCCGGAGTAATGGCAGGTCCTGCCACCGCAGGCATACTCAGCGGAAAATACAACCCTTCCGGGAAACTCGCTGTGACATTCCCATACTCCACGGGGCAGATTCCAATATATTATAACCACAGGAACAGCGGCCGCACAGGCGCACAAGGAGAATACCAGGACATCCAGAGCACACCTATGTTTGAATTCGGCTATGGCCTTAGCTACACAGATTTCCACTACGGGCCGCTCACAGCCACCCTGCCCGGGGGCAGAACAGCATCCGGGACAGAGGATGACACCATCGAAATATCATCCGGACAGAAGTTTACGGCACAGATAACCGTCACCAATACAGGAGACAAAGACGGCAAAGAAACCGTACAGTGGTACATATGCGACCCATACTGCACAATCACCCGCCCTGTAAAGGAACTGAAGCACTTTGAAAAACATATGATAAAAGCAGGAGAAAGCCGTACGTTCACTTTCGAGATAGAGCCGCTGAGAGACCTTGGCTTCGTCAATGAAGACGGAGAACGTTTCCTTGAAAAAGGAGACTATTACATAATGGTCCAGAACCAGAGAATAAAAATACGGATAATCTGAGTTCCAACGGTCCACTTAAGCAAGCAGGGCGGCATACGGGACGGGCTGGACACCTGCCCCGCCCTGCTGGAAAACCTGGATATCCTGTGCCCGTTCGGGTTCGCCAGGATGCCCGAAGGCGACATCACCGGACAGGAAGCGGCAGCACGCTCTTCCGTTTGCGGGGTACAGCCGTAAAGTCTACACAATAGGGGTGAATTTTTCTTCTGAGCCCAGGAACATCGACAAGTGGCTCGTACGGAGTCCGAATGCCTGAACCGAGGAATCTTCCTGCACTGCTTTTTCCGGAAGCCTCGCTGACGCTTAGGCGCTACTCTGACGAGTCTTCATTCATTTTCACTGATCAGTCCCTTTTTAAGAAGTTCCTTTCGCAGACTGTCATAAAGACGCCTGGTGTCCTTTATCATTTATATGTAGCACCGTTTATATTTATTTCATTGCGCCATTGGTTCAGATTCGCAACTATTCCGAAACCGCCTTGCGGCATGGCAATGTCGAACTGCCTGCCGTGCACCGTAATTCTAAAACCTTTCATATGACTCCCTCCTCCTGCAGGGTCTTCTTTGCTCTACGGTAGGCCTCAAGTTTTATATCGTCCAAACTCATCACTTCCGCTTCTGACACTTCGATCGGCTGCGACACACTGTCAACATCACTGAATTCAAACTCGACCTTCTGTCCGAATTCTATCTGTTCTTCGGCCCAGACATACTGCTTCCCGACTATATGGTCTACACTTCTTACTGTGATACGGCATTCGCCATCCATGCAGTTCAGAAATATGAAGGACATGCCGACATCGTTGACACCGGCTGACAATGCCCTTCCATTAATTTTGATATTGAAACCTTTCATTTTATTCAATAATTTTCATTATCCCTAAATAAAAGGTGACCCCCGTACCTGCCGAATGAATAGGGATGATGTGGAGCAGGACAGGGGCCACCGGTTAAGGAATCCTGATGTTACGGATCAGAAGAGCTTTTTGTCGGAGGAAGCGTCAAGGTTGCCGAGCATCGACATCAGTTCAGGGTATCTGCCACCGACTTTCGTGGTCACCTTTTCGAATGAGTCGAGAAGGACAGCATTCTTCACCCTGGACAGATACTCTGATGACCTGGCCGCATCGCCCTGTCTCTTGTAGACTATAGCTGTAAGCCAGTCCTCGAGAGTAGTGTCTATAAGGTCGTCGTAAGGCTTGCCCACACCGAGGTTCTCAGGGTAATCCTGCGCCTGGGCGATACGCGACAGGGCCTCGCTGTATCGGCCCCGGTCTATGCTCTCAGCCGCAAGGTGGAGCTTGATGTCCCTGTACATCACATGACTGCCTGACTGGCCCTCAAAAGGAAGTATACGCATGGAAGTGATGACCTTGTCCGCTTTGCCATACTCACCGGCAGCTATCAGGGACTTGACATAGATGTCCCCGATATGGAAATTGTCACGATGTCTGCCATAGTACTTTTCTGTCAGACCGACAGCTCCGTCATAATCGCCTTCCCCGTAGCAGCGCTGGGCGAGATACAGACGGTACCTCCACTCGTCCGGATCCATCTCAAGGGCCTTCTGCATATCTTCCTTAGAGTCAGTAAGGTTGCTCCTGTAGCAGTAGTACGGTGCATAATCCGAATCCACCCCATCAAGAAGCCCGATTGCGCTCTCCTTGTGCCCGAGAAAGTCTTCCAGCATGGCCAGAAGGTAACGGCTGCGCCAGCCTCCGCCGTTCTCCACAGCCCACCTGAGCGGTTTGAGAGACTCCTGCCTGAACGGGAACACCAGATATATGGATTCCGACTCCGCGTCCCTGACCGAAGACGCGTCACCCTTAAGCCAGGCCGACCACAGAGCTGTCAGGGCATTGCCCCAAGGACAGGCATCCAGAAGCCTGACAGCCTTGTCCTTCAGTCCAAGACCGGTGTAGAAAGCGGCAAATTCCAGATAGTTCTGCCAGCCCATCTCTTCCCTGATTGATTCAGAGAGTTCTTCTTCCGACAGTTCGCCAGCCAGCATCATTTCCACCTCAGGGAAATGGCAGAGCGGGTCCAGCGCCCTTATCTCAGAAAGAATATCCTCGGACGGTGAAATCTGGTAGAGGATATAGTATGCGGAAAGGTTGTGTGCATTTCCGACAAGGCTCTTGCGCGCATAGTCTCCGGCAAGGGCATAATCCCCGTCCTGGAAATAGATGCGGGCAAGCTGAGTGCATGCGGCACTCCTGAGCTCCTGCGTGATGGCTGCAAGCTCGAACCTGTCCATAGCATCGTACTTCTTGCCGAGACCAAGGGCGGCCATGCCACTTATGTAGTTGGCCTGCGGGTCATACTGGTCGATGGCAAGCACCTTGTCTGCATAACGGTAAGCTTCCTCATAGTCTGTCTTGCGCAGACACAGCAAGGCCTTCAAATTGAGGGCCTGGACAAGGGAAGGGTCCATCTCCAGAGCCTTGTCTATACGCCACTCGGCATCGGCATATTTTCTCATTCCCACAAGGTATTTGCCATAGACGGCAAGCCCCTGGGCTGAATCAAGGCTGAAATCCCTGTTGATCTCCGACGGCCTGTCTATCTTCTGCTCGGCGGCAGTCCACAAAGTCCTGCCTCCTACCGTGATTTTTTCCGGTGATGATGTCCCGGGCAATTCAAAAGTGCCGGCGAACGCCTCAGCCGCTTTCAAGGACACCTGTCTGGAGGACAGAATGTTGCCCTCCCCGTCCTTGATTTCCAGCTGTCCGTCCATGTCCCGCAAAGGATAGATGGCCACCGACATGCTCTCTCCGTCACAGTCCACATTGACGGCAGCATTAAGTGTCAGGGCATCCACATCGTCCCCTATCTGCGAGAACGGAAGCCAGAATTCGTTCCATTCATCCGTACCGTAAGGCGTGAAAAGAGTCTGCTTGTAAGGAGTACTTACACTCTCCCAGAGATTCTGGTTGAAAAGCCGCCCGCTCTGGAGTTCCACATACTGGGGGCGTGTATCAGTCAAAAGATCCACCCAGATCTCCCCCTGCCCGGACTGTGTCCAGCTGAAATATTTGCGGCCGAGCTTCTCGTCCCGCAGCGCATAATGGAGCATACCCGAGCCGCTTTCAGGCCAGTATACCCCGAACCAGTTCTTGTGGGAACCGCCCGGATGGTACGATTTATCCAGGCCGAAGCCCTGCTGGGAGTATTCCGACAAATCTCTGCCGCGCTCATCGACAGGATAAGGGAAAATCCTGCCGTCATGTGCTATGGAATAAGCCGAAGGATAAAGCAGTCTCATATTTTCCGAGACCTCCACACCTGAATTGGCCCAAGAATAGTACGGCTGGAAAGCACCTGAAGAATTATGCCAGAAAGAACGTGTCCGCACCCACACTCCATCTTCCGGGAGATTGATCTCTACCATCCAGCGCGTATGCGTCAGGAGTTCCATCACACCGATGTAACAGCTCACACTGCCATCCTCTTTCTTCTCGACCTTGTAATCTACAGGGTGGGAGCAGGACGGGGCATGGCCTATCACACCGTAATTGAACTCTATACCCCCGCTTGTCCATGGTCCCCGGAGAGCGATTTCCCTGAATTTCACGACATCATTGTCATAAAAAAGCTCCTTACCGTGCTTCTTGTCATATATTGACCATATCTTGCCGCCTATTTCAGGAAATATCTTTACCCTGAGATACTCATTCTCAAGAATTACCATTTTCCATGTCTTTTCGACAGGCTCAAAGGCAAATGTCTCGTACTTGTGATAAGGATAGACCCCAGACGGCTGCGGAACCGGGTTGGGGTCTGAAAACGGATAGGTTTTATATACAGTATCCTTGACTGTAACAGTCTGGGCTGATACAATATGGCATACAAGCGCCAGACAGACTGGCATCAGAATTCTTTTTATCATTTTATTTTATGTCAGTTCGCCGGACTCTCGAAATACATCTTTGCTCATTTCTGCCTGCTCTGTCCGCTTCTGTAGTCACGCAGACCAACGGCATAATCCTCCACACACGAAATATCGCCATAAGTCTTTACATAATATTCATCAATCCAGGCAGCATAACACGTGATATTCTTTATGCCATAGTCCGCATAAGTCTTCAGGTCATCAAGAAAAACGTCATTATGCCACTCCAGCTGTACCTGTGGCTTCTTCCATCCGCTCCGCTGAGACACATCAAGCCAGTATTCAAGCACTTGGGCCGTTTCCGCAGGGAAAACCGCCAAGTTGTCCTCAAGCATATCCAGATAATCGCCATGAGTCCAATATTCCCCGTCTCTTATCGCCTCCCTGTCTGACAGAGGCTTGTCCCAACGGCGGAAAAATGGAGCGAACTCCAGAAAAATACCTTCCTCCGGCTTCACAATGGACGGGGCAGGCGTCGTGTTTGAATACGCAAGATGTGCAAGCATCGCTTCAGGATCAAACTCCCTCAACGCCTTGATAATATGATTCTCGAATATAAGCCCCTGATCTGCAGCATTGTATTTCTTACACTTATCACAATGGCAGATATCGCCACCGTCATATAGCCACGTATAATACCTATGGTTTGTAGGAGCATGACTTTCTGCAAATTCACGGACATTGTCCATTATCACTTTCAGGCCGTCCTCACTTGAAGGGCATCCGTTCCCGTCAGGCTGCCTTACGCCATTTTCATCCATACGGAAATATTCAGGATGAGACTTGAACAGATCCCGCGGCAGAAGCCACGACATCGCGTGCTCTTCATATTCAAAATCAAACCCTTCATCAATGCATTGCTGTTTAAATTTCAAATATTCCACACTCTTATAATCCTTTCCGAACACACTGATGGTATTAAGCCCGTTCTTATGCATGATATCAAGCCAATCAATAACTTCAGGGTTCTTGACATCATCCCACGCAAGAACAACACCCCGCATCTCGAAAAACGGGGTATCATCAGTGTTCCTGCCCGTCCCGCAAGAGACGAGCAAAAACACTGATAAAGCAAAAAACAGTCTGGCAAAATCAGAATACATCTCAAGAAAAAACTTGTTATCCAAATTCAATTCTGAATACGGGAACTTTCCCGTCAATCTGAAATAGAGTTCCCCTCATCAGTGTCCCACCATACTCGCACGTCCATTCCGTCTCCCTGACCCTGATTCAGAGAACTTGACATAGAATGCTCCGCATTATCCCTGCGCTCTGCATCACTATAGCGGATTTTTCTTATAAACTCATTATTTGCCGGATTGATATCAGGGTCATCGCTCTGATATACAGGCATGAGTTCAGGGAAACCAGTACGGCGGCATTCAGCCCAAGCCTCAAAACTATACGGATAGATTGCAAGCCATTTCTGGGTAGCAATCTTCTCAAGATTCACTTTAATGTCAGTCGCAGCAGCATCCCAGACTACATTACCCGTTGTAATATAAGTCTCGTCATTCTCCGTATTGCATATTGACGGGTCATCGACATAACTGCGCTCGTCCGCAATCGCCGCCCTAATTCCTTCCAGATAGTTTTCCTCCGCATCACCCGCTCCGGACCAACCTCTCAAAGCGGCTTCTGCCTTCAACTGGCAAACCTCACCATAAACCATAACCTTCAACGGCTTAGCCACAGGGACAGGACAAGTGTCCCCGCCTTTTGCATTACCTTGATTCCACGCAGGGAATGCAATCAGCCCGTATACATTTGAGTTATTGTCTATAGAATTCGCTATCCAACCGTCAGAATCAGCCTCACCAAGCGAAACGGAAGTCTGGCCATTAGGGACACCAGAGAATTTTTCCCCTTTATACAAAAGATCGCTGTTTTCCCCAGAATAATATTTGCGGACATAGTTGGCTGTCATGCCGAACCACAATTCCATACGCGGATCAGGCACCGTACTGGTATGCTTCAGGACATTCTCCATTGTTTTGCTCATCCTGAATTCACCCCAATTGGACACCTGGTACAGAGGATGCCCCCAGTTTGTAGCCATGACGCGCACATAGCAGTTATCTTCATTGCTCTCCATAAGTCCAGCCGCTATTGCAGCCTCTCCCTCCGACTTGGCCTTCTCAGGATCGACATAGACAATACGCAGGGCACAGCGAAGGCGAAGTGAATTTGCAAATTTACGCCATTTGTCGATATCACCGGAAAAGAACAGGTCAGTATCCTGATTGCATGTAGTCTGGCCGGCAAGATTCTGCGAAAGTATGTCAGACGCCTCCGTCAATTCTTTAAACACGTTGTAATATATATCCTTCTGGCTGTCGTACGCCGGAGTATTCCCTGCCAATGCAGCTTCGAAATACGGAAGATCGCCGAACGTGTCTGTCATTCCAATTGTAGCGTGAGCCACAACAATCCTTATCATCTGATAAATGTTTGTGTACTCAGGAGATTCAGCGATTTCGTCCTTAAGGACCTTCAGATGTTTCAGCGCTTTGTAATACGGTTTCCACAAATCAGACGCATATAAATCATCGTATCCGTACCTGTCCAAGGACAAAGCCGCATTTGTGTTGGCGAAATACTGGCAATAGTTCTGCAGAATATAGTTTTCCGCAGTCTGGTATCCGTATGTAGCGGACAGATGCATTGTTGACTCCTGCAGCGAAGGAAGGACATATGCAGGATTGACCTTGGAAACTGTCCCCGGATTTGTATTGATGTCCTCGAAGTTCCCGGTACATCCGACGGCAGCCGCCGCTACTGAGATTATAATATATTTTATCGATTTCATAACCATCTGTTAAATTTAGAATTTGACATTCAAAGAGAAACCTATTGAACGCGTAGGAGGGAGAGAACCAAGCTCAAATGCCTGCGCATAGTCATCTCTTCCGATAGCGCCCTCCGGATTCACAGGCGCATTTTTGAAGATAAAGCAGAGATCTCTCGCGACAGCAGAAATCCTTACGGATTTAAGAGGAGTCTTATGGAGCCACTTCTGAGGAAGTGTCCATCCTAAAGAAAGCTCACGCAGTTTAATATAAGAGCCGTCATACAAAAATTCCTCTGCAACACCAGTAGTCCCGCCCACACTGCTCCAGTAGGATTGCGAACTTACAGGAATCGTATTTGGCTGACCTGTCGACTCTACTATTCCGTTCAGGACAAGGTCTCCGTCACGTCCGGCAAGAGTTCTGGCTGAAGTACCTGCCTGAGTCGCCAGAGCGTCAGTCAAGGATATAAAATCACCGCCGCAACGTACGTCAAACAGAGCATAAAGAGACACCCCTTTCCACCTGAGAGTAGTACCGAATGAACCCGTCCAGTCCGGAGTCATATTGCCTATAACCTTGTCGGTCTCCTTTATAGGCAATCCATTGTCATCAATCAATATTTCACCGGCCTCGTTCCTCTTATATGCGTTCTTGGCGACTATATCACCGTAACGTCCACCTTCTTCTATCACAACAGAGGCAATATCTATACTCCCGAGTGTATGACGTTTGATTGCGTCGTCCAGTTCAAGACACACAGTCCGGTTAAGCCCCCAATTTATATTGACATCCCACTGCCAGTCACCCGAGAGCACCGGTGTGCCGCTGAGCATGAGTTCATAACCATAACTCTTTATATTACCGGCATTGATGCGTTTGGAGTCATAACCAGAAACCACGGATGTCCCTATCGCAAGGATTTGATTTACCGTATGTGAATTGTAATATGTAAAATCCACACCGAACCTGTCATTGAACATCCTGTAGTCGAGTCCGACCTCCCATGACTTAGTCTGTTCCGGCTTCAAGTCTCTCAGAGGATAAATGTCCGGAAGATACATTTCCAGGAGCGTGCCATTTACCTGGTTATATGGATATGAATTATATACATAATCGAGCTGGTATGCTCCTGTATCATTTCCTACCATAGCCCAGGACCCTCTGATTTTCAGGAAATCGATCACATCAGGCATTTCCACCATCTCGGAAATGATAGCGCTCAAACTTACAGACGGATAGAAATATGACCAGTTTGAAGACGGAAGCGTGGATGACCAGTCATTTCTTCCTGTCACATCAAGGTAAAGCATATCCTTATAGCTTACACTCACATTGCCGAACACTGACTGGATTTCTTTTCTCGAATAACCTTCAGACGCCTGTCTCAAACTGCCATTCGACATCCAATGGAAACCAGGTATTTTAAACATGCCTGCCTCACCGGAAACGGAATCATACAAAGTATTATATACTGATGTTCCAAGATTTGCAGTCACATTGAAATTCCCGAAAGTCTTGTCAAAATTAAGAATAAGATCGGCATTGAACTCCTGATAGTCAGATTGCCCATACCAGTATTGGCTTGAAACGGAGTCATGTATAGGATAATAATTGTATACCTTATGCTTGTCATTGAACCAGTCTATGCCGACACGTCCTGTAAGATTAAGCCAGTCAGTAAAACGTACATTCGCACGTATCTGACCTATAATCCTGTTCCTGACACGCAAGTTCCCGTTTTCCGGCATTACTATACCATATGGATTCTGGAATTCCCGGGAAATGCCGGACCAGTTTTTAACCATTCCGTCCTCTGTAAGGCCGGCATTCTTAAGATCATCAAGATTTATACCCCTAGGCATCTTGTTGAACTGATTCATAAGGCTGTACACTCCCTGCTCAGGTGCATTCTCCGTCCTTTCTCTCATATAATTGACTTTAGCCCCTACAGTCAGCCACTTGTTCTTGAACTCGGTATTCATATCATAATACTGCCTGTTTATAGCGTGGTTCGGAGTGATTCCGTCATTCCGTGAGTCCGTAAACGAAAGACGGCCGGTAATATGTTCTCCACCAGCTGTAGCGGTAAGGCTGTTGTTATATGAGACACCTGTTCTGAAAAAGTCATGCAAATAGTCCGGCTGGGGCTGGAGAGAAATCTCTCCGTAATCCTGGTCTCCATACTTCAAAGACTGCCAGTGGGGCACCTTCTGCCCCTCCATTTTAGGGCCCCAACTTGAATTGGCGTCACTGCTCCATACACCATCAGACCCCTGTCCATAAACATTCTGGTACTCATATATATGATTATACAGAGAAGTGAACTCGATATTGCCGTTATATTCAATCTGCAACGGCTGTCCGTACTTCCCTTTCTTGGTAGTGATGACTATTGCCCCGCTCTGCGCCCTGGAACCATAAAGGGCAGCGGCATTGGCACCCTTGAGGACCGATATGCTTTCAATATCCTCCGGATTGATAGAAGAGGCTGAACCTGCGTAGTCTTTTCCACCCCACTGTCCTGCCTGAGATGTTGTGCCGTCATTGATAGGGACACCGTCAATGACCCAGAGCGGCTGATTGGCTCCGCTCAAGGAATTAAGGCCACGGAGCACAATACGGGTAGATCCGCCCATTCCGGAACCCGACTGAGAAATCTGCACACCGGCAATCTTGCCCTGAAGCATATTTGCCACACTCACTGCTTTATTCTCCTGAAGGCCGGCAGCCTCAACTTCCTGCATAGCATAACCCAGAGACTTGGACTCCCTTGTAATGCCCAAAGCAGTCACAACGACCTCTTTAAGCACCTGGGAATCCGGGACAAGACGGATCTCAAGGAAACTTTCATTCCCTGTCTCGACAACAGCGTCCTTATAACCTATAAACGAAACAACAAGAGACTCTCCATAAGGCACGGAGATTGAAAAATTTCCATCCACATCTGTAATAGTTCCCACCGATAGATTTTCCTGAAGTGCGACACTTGCACCGGCAACAGGCTGACGGTTCTCGTCAAAAACAACACCCTCTACCCGTCTTCCCTCCTGCTGCTGAACAGAAGCATTCCCTGAGACAGAAGACTCAGCCGCAGCAGTTGAAGTCAACTCTCCCATTAAGAATATTCCACATAAAATGGCAAATGCCATTTTCCGGAATTTTTTTAGATTAAAGTTCATAATGCAGTATTTTTAATTAATAGGTATAGTTATATTCATATTTTATTATAACAAAAGAATAAATATCCAATATTTTAATATCTTCAATTGCAAATATAAACAATTTATCATATCTCAAAATATTTTTTCGAAAAAATTATTATTAAATCACACAGAAAATCAATAGTAAAATTAAATTCAGCATATTTTTATAAAAATCACTCAATAAGATTATTTACAAATTACATCAAACAACACAATCAATCCCATTAATATTATAATAATTTATAAATACAACGCTTATTTTAAATTTATTTTCATAATATAGAATTAATATATACATTTGCATACATTAAAATTCAATACACCATGACAGACAGACGATCATTCCTGAAAAAAGCTGCGGTGGCAGCGGCTTCGGCGATAGCGGCACCGGGCATACTCAAGGCAGAAAATTCCCCTATCCTGTCGGCGGGGAGGGCAACAACATTTCCCGGGCAGGCGGAAACGGGCGGACTCATTGTCCCCATGGGCCAAGGGCTCAGGATCACCGGGACGTTCCTTGACGAGATCTCACATGACATCCCCCACCAGAACTGGGGCGAGAAAGAGTGGGACACTGATTTCAGACACATGAAATCCATCGGGATAGACACGGTCATAGTGATAAGGTCAGGATACAGGAAGTTCATAACATACCCGTCCCCGTACCTCCTGAAGAAAGGATGCTACATGCCGTCCGTGGACCTGATTGACATGTTCCTCAGGCTCGCGCAGAAATACGGCATGAAATTCTGGTTCGGACTTTACGACTCAGGCAAATACTGGGACACAGGAGACCTGTCGCAGGAGATAGAAGACAACAAATACGTGATCGACGAGGTCTGGAAGATGTACGGGGAGAAGTACACCAGCTTCGGAGGATGGTACATAAGCGGGGAGATCAGCCGCAAGACCAAAGGGGCCATTGAGGGTTTCCACGCGATGGGGAAGCAATGCAAGGATGTATCCGGAGGACTCCCTACATTCATATCCCCTTGGATAGACGGCAAGAAAGCCATCATGGGCACCGGGAAGCTGACCAACGACCAGGCGGTGTCAGTGGCCGAGCACGAAAGGGAATGGGACGAGATATTCGACGGGATACACGATGTAGTTGACGCATGCGCATTCCAGGACGGGCACATAGACTATGACGAGCTGGACGCGTTCTTCACCGTGAACAAAAGACTGGCCGACAAGTACGGGATGCAGTGCTGGACAAACGCGGAGACATTCGACCGTGACATGCCGATAAACTTCCTCCCGATAAAGTTCGACAAGCTGAGGATGAAGCTCGAGGCGGCGAAAAGATGCGGATACGACAAGGCCATCACTTTCGAGTTCTCCCACTTCATGAGCCCGCAGTCGGCTTATCTCCAGGCCGGACACCTTTTCGACAGATACAAGGAATATTTCGGCATCAGGTAACAGACAGACCAGGGACAATACACAAAAGAACAAACACCACACAGACATGACATCATCAGGACAGGCCGGCACCAACACCGGCTACATCATCTTCCTTTCAATAGCTTCAGCCATCGGCGGCATACTTTTCGGCTATGACACGGCCGTGATCTCAGGCACGATAGGCATCGTCACACAGCAGTTCTCGCTCGACACCTTGCAGCAGGGCTGGTATGTAGGCTGCGCCCTCATCGGGTCGATCGCAGGGGTATCCTTCGCCGGCAGCATGAGCGATGCCATAGGAAGGAAAAAGACCATGCTCATCGCCGCCGTCCTTTTCAGTGCCTGCGCCATCGGATGCATGCTCTGCTCCAGCTTCACCCAGCTGGTATGCTTCAGGATCATAGGAGGGATAGGCATCGGTATAGTATCCATAGTCGCACCTATATATATATCGGAAGTAGCGACAGCCGACAAGAGGGGCACACTTGTCTCCCTCTACCAGCTGGCCATTACCATCGGCTTCCTCGCCGCCTATCTGGTGAACTTTCTCATACAGGACGCCGCATACTCGGCCGCATACACATCAGGTATTCTGCAGCACATCCTCCAGGACGAGATGTGGAGAGGTATGCTCGGTTCGATGACAGTACCGGCCCTGCTGTACCTCACGGTCATATTCTTCATACCTGAAAGCCCGAGGTGGCAGATAGTCAAGGGCTACGGGGCCAAGGCGGCCGCCACCCTCGCCAGGATATACAACAGCGAGGCTTCGGCCCAGGAGCAGGTACGCCTCACCAGGGAGTCCATCGCAGGCGAATCCAGGTCCGAATGGAAAGCCCTCCTTCAGCCGGGGATACTCAAAGCAGTCATCATAGGCTCGGCCATTGCGATCCTCGGGCAGTTCATGGGCGTGAACGCCGTCCTGTACTACGGACCGACCATCTTCGAGCAGGCAGGGCTCTCGAGCGGGGACTCCATGTTCTCCCAGGTGCTGGTCGGGACTGTGAACATGCTCACGACAGTGATTGCCGTATTCATCATAGACAAGGTCGGCCGCAAACAGCTCGTCTACTGGGGAGTATCCGGCATGATACTCTCCCTGCTGATGATCGGCCTGTACTTCTCGTTCTCCGCCGCATGGGGACTGGGCAACGGCTTCCTCCTCGTGTTCTTCCTTTTCTATGTGTTCTGCTGCGCCATCTCCATCAGCGCGGTAGTGTTCGTGCTCCTGTCCGAAATGTACCCCAACAGCGTCCGCGGACGTGCCATGTCCGTCGCAGGCCTCGCCCTGTGGGTCGGGACATACCTCATAGGACAGCTCACGCCGTGGATGCTTGAGACCCTAACTCCCGCCGGGACATTCTTCCTGTTCGCCGCAATGTGCATCCCATATATCCTGATAATGTGGAAGGCCGTGCCGGAAACCACCGGCAAGACACTGGAAGAAATAGAAAACTATTGGAGAAGAGGGTAGCCGGATTCCGGCAGTCGGGAAACACAATAGCCCGGTTTTAAGAAAATTTCTTAACTTTGCGGCAGTTAATCAAATTTATCAATAATGAAGAATTCATTCCTGAACAATCCTGACGGGAAAAATACAGTTATAAAACAAAAGATACTCAGCCTGTGCATCAACGAGGGCAAATACAGTATTGCCGAACTGAGCAAAGAGACCGGCACGAGCATCCCCACGGTGACAAAGCTTGTCAGCGAGCTCATCGAGGAAGGCTACATTGAAGACCTCGGAAAAATCGGGACATCCGGAGGGCGCAAACCCAGCATCTACGGGCTCAGGGCATCGGCCGGATACTTCGTCGGGACGGATGTGGGCAGGAATACGGTCAGCCTTGCTGTCAGCGACTTCAAAGGCAGCATCATTGACTACCAGGACGACATCCCGTTCACACTCGAGAGCACAGAGCAGTCTATGGACGAACTGTGCAGACTCCTCAGGAAATACATCAGGAAACTCGGCATCGGCGAAGACAGCGTGCTGGCCTACGGCGTCAACCTGACCGGCAGGATAAACCATATAACAGGATACAGTTTCTCATACTTCATGGGTGAAGACAAGCCGCTCGCGACGATGCTCGAGGGAAGGCTCAACGCCCCGGTCTACATAGAGAATGACTCCAGGGCGATGGCATACGGGGAATACATCTGCGGGGTGGCCGGCAACGAGAAGGACATGCTCTTCATCAACGTAAGCTGGGGCCTGGGAATGGGAATGGTACTGGACGGGAAGCTGCACTACGGCAAGTCCGGATTCTCCGGGGAGATAGGACATTTCCCCCTGCTGGACAACGACATCATTTGCCAGTGCGGCAAAATAGGCTGCCTGGAAACCGGAGCCTCAGGGCTGGCCCTGCACAGGCTGCTCATGGACAAGCTCAGGGAAGGCAAGGCATCCATACTCTCGGGCAAATTCGCCTCAGGGGAAGAGATAACCCTCGATGACATCCTCGATGCCCTCACGGAAGAAGACGTGCTGACCATCGAGACGCTCGAGGAGATAGGCAGCACGCTGGGCCGCGCGATAGCCGGGCTGATAAACATCTTCAACCCCGAACTCGTAGTGGTCGGCGGACGCCTGTCGGTAGCCGAAGAATACCTTATGCTGCCCATAAAGAGCGCCATCAACAAGCATTCCCTCAACCTGGTGAGCAAGGACACAGTGATCAAGTTCTCAAAGCTCGGCAAGAAAGCCGGCCCGATCGGCGCCTGCATGCTGTCCCGCAGCCACATACTGGGACTGCTTTAGCCATAAAAGAATTTTTCAGGGAAAGAAAAAACCACTATCTTTGAAGTTTGTATCAAAGATTTTGCGATGAAAGAATTCTTGCAGCTGCTCAAGCGCTTTGCGACACCATACAAGAGATACATGGCGGGAGCGATAGTTCTGAACGTCCTGTCGGCCATTTTCAACATATTCTCTTTTACCCTGATCATCCCTATTCTCCAGATCCTTTTCAAGATGGACACCACCGTCTATGAATTCATCCCATGGAGCGAGGGGATCAACATGGATGTCATCAAAAACAACCTCTACTATTATGTCACCCTGCTGATCGACAAGACCGGGGGTTCCACAACACTCTTGATACTGGGGCTGTTCCTCGGGCTCATGACGGCACTGAAGACTTCCTGCTATTTCGGATCGTCGGCAATCATGATTCCGCTGCGCACAGGAATCGTACGGGACATCAGGATAATGGTGTACAAGAAGCTCATGGGCCTTCCCCTGGGGTTCTTCTCGCAGGAGAGGAAAGGCGACATCATAGCCAGGATGAGCGGCGATGTCGGTGAGATAGAATACTCTATTACCAGCTCGCTTGACATGCTCATAAAGAACCCGATACTCATAATATTCTATTTCACCACCCTCGTCTACACCAGTTGGCAGCTGACACTGTTCACCCTCCTTGTGGTGCCGGTAATGGCATGGGGCATGGGGCTCGTAGGCAAGAAGCTCAAACGGCAGTCCCTCGAGGCCCAGGCAAAATGGAGCGACACAATGTCTCAGCTCGAGGAGACCCTCGGGGGGCTGCGCATCATCAAGGCCTTCATCGCGGAGGACAAGATGGTCAACAGGTTTACAAAGGTGAGCAACGAACTCAGGAACGCTTCAAGCAAGGTTTCCACCAGACAGGCGCTTGCCCACCCGCTGAGTGAATTCCTGGGCACGATAATGATCATGATCGTGCTGTGGTTCGGAGGAACACTCATCCTTTCGGAGTCCGCCCCCATCGATGCCCCGACATTCATATTCTATATGGTGATCCTCTACAGCGTGCTAAACCCGCTGAAAGAGTTTGCCAAGGCGGGATACAACATCCCGAAAGGCCTCGCCTCCATGGAGCGTGTCGACAAGATCCTCAAGGCCGAGAACAACATCAGGGAGATAGAAAATCCGGTAGAGCTCAAGGGATTCAATGGCAAGATAGAATTCCGCGGCGTATGCTTCAGCTACGAGAAAGGGAAGCCGGTCCTCAAGAACATAGACCTCACCATTCCAAAAGGAAAGACTGTCGCCCTTGTAGGCCAGTCCGGTTCCGGCAAGTCAACCCTGGTGGACCTGATACCGAGATACCATGACACCACTTCCGGGGAGATCCTGCTTGACGGGGTGAGTATCAAGAATTTCCGCATCAGGGACCTCCGCAGCCTGATAGGCAACGTGAACCAGGAGGCAATCCTGTTCAACGACACCATTTTCAACAACATAGCCTTCGGTGTAGAGAATGCCACCATGGAACAGGTCGTGGCTGCGGCCAAAATCGCCAATGCGCATGACTTCATCATGGAGAAAGAGGACGGTTACAACACCAACATCGGGGACCGCGGCGGCAAGCTCTCCGGCGGCCAGAGGCAGAGGATAAGCATAGCGAGGGCCATCCTGAAGAACCCCCCTATCCTCATACTCGACGAGGCCACATCGGCACTTGACACAGAATCCGAGCGTCTGGTGCAGGAGGCCCTCGACAGGCTCACCACTTCCCGTACCACCATAGCGATAGCGCACAGGCTCTCCACCATCAAGAACGCGGACGAGATATGCGTCCTGCATGACGGCGAAATTGTGGAGAGGGGAACGCACGACCAGCTCATCGCCATAGACGGCTACTACAAGAAACTCAACGACATGCAAACACTATAAACTGATGAAGACACTGAAAGTACCCTTTATCGCAGGTCTCGAAGGGATGTCATACGAAGAACTCGACATGGCCCTTGAAAAGGAAGGGGCCAAATCATTCATAGGGGAAGTCTGCTGGCCGGAGCAGTTCCCATATCACCCGGATGCATCATTCGCCGTGGCGAGGAGCAGCACGCACATCGCCATTCTCTACCATGTCAGATGCCTGGACCTCAGGGCAATGGCCCTCGAGGACAACGGACCTGTCTGGGAGGACAGCTGCTGCGAATTCTTCGCATCCGACCCGTCCGACGGGACATACTACAATTTCGAGATGAACTGCATCGGGACCATGCTGGGGGCCAAGCGGAAAAGCCGCAAGGACTGCACACACTACCCTGCCGCTGACCTTGCCTCCGTAGTAAGGCACTCTACCCTCGCAAGGAAACAGAGAGACCTGTCAGACAAGATATTCGGGTGGAGCGCAGGCATGGTGATACCGCTGCACATGATAGGGATAGACCCTGGCAGGCTTCCGTCTTCCATCCGCGCGAATTTCTACAAATGCGCAGACAGGACCGCCCATCCGCATTTCCTGGCATGGAACAGGGTTGACGCCCCTGCCCCGGATTTCCACCGCCCTGACTTTTTCGGGGAACTCATCTTCTGACCAATCGCATTATATCATCATGTTTGACGAAAAGGAACTTGCTGACATCGTCCGGATGTTCTCGACCGAAGGTGCCGTAACCGGCATCAGACCGCTCGGGCCGGGCTATATCAATGACACATTCATAGTTACCACTTCCGGAGGACCGAGATATATCCTGCAGAGGAAAAACCACAATGTTTTCCCGGACATCCCCGGAATGATGCAGAACATCGATGCAGTCACCTCACACCTGAAAAAGAAGGTGGAGGAAGAAGGAGGAGACCCCCTGAGGGAAGCGATGACCGTAATCCGGAGGGAGAGGGACACCATGACACCGGAACAGGAGCAGAGCATGGCAGGAGACCTCTATTTCAGGGACGGCAGAGGCAACTACTGGACAATGACCCTTTTCATAGAAGGGTCCGTATCCTATGAAAAGGCCGACACCCCTGAACTTGCATATAAGGGGGGACTGGGAATCGGGAAATTCCAGACCCGGCTCGCCGATTTCACAGGCCGTCTGAACGAGACCATCAAAGGGTTCCATGATATCCGTTGGAGATTCAGACAGTGGGATGAGGCCATAGCCCGGGATGCGGCAGGAAGGGCAGCATCCGTACATGAAGAAACTGCATGGATAGAAAGCCGCAGGAAAGAAATGCTGGACTTCTGGTCCCTTGTGGAGACAGGGACCATACCTGTAAGAGTGACTCACAACGATACCAAGATAAGCAACATCCTGTTCGACAGGGAAAGCGGCGATGTGCTGTGCGCAATAGACCTCGACACCTGCATGAGCAGCACTTCACTCAATGACTTCGGGGACGCCATCAGGTCCTATACGAACACCGGAAAAGAGGACGACCCTGACCTCACGAAGGTATCCATGTCCATAGAGATGTTCCGGGCCTACACCCGCGGGTATATGCACTTCAGGAAAAACAGCCTTACGGATATAGAAAAAGAATATCTCGCATTCTCCGCCAGATACATCACATACGAACAGGTGCTCCGCTTCCTGATGGACTACATCGACGGGGACACCTACTACAAGACCGCCTACCCGGAGCACAACCTCGTAAGGGCCCGTGCCCAGAACAGGCTGCTGGAAAGCATAGAGTCGCAGTACGGCGAGATGACCGCCATAGTCAGGGAATATTCAAAATAAGGCAGGAATGGAGCGCCACGTCAGATTCCTCCTCCCGAGGCTCGTGCTCGCAGCGTACCTGCTGTCAGTCTGCCTCCTGTGTTTCCTCAACCTTGGGCCGGAAACGGACATGTCCGCCGAATGGTTCGGGATACCGAAGGACAAGATTGCGCATTTCGTAATGTTCTTCCCCTATCCCGGGCTTGTCGCGTCCGTATTCTGCAAAACAGGATGGAAACCGGCAAGAACGGTCGGCTTCCTGCTGCTGGTGCTCGTGTCAGGGATTGCCGCAGGTGGCGCGATAGAGCTCATACAGGGGCTTACAGGCTACCGGAGCGCAGACATAGGGGACTTCAGGGCAGACTGCATAGGGCTTTTTGCCGGTACAGTACTGACGTTGGTCCTGTGGCTGGCGGTTCATGACAGGAAAAAGGCCGGGAAGACCGGCCGTTAGAAATTTTCAGGAGGCGTACAGATGAGGAAAATACTATTGTGCTGCATAACTTCGGTGCTGGTTTCAGGGTGGATTCCCGTAATGTCGCAGAGCAGGATAACCGACGAGTTCAAGCCTGCATGCAGAACCCTGGACTCTCTCATACAGGAAAGGACCACCGTAAAGAACGAGCTGAAGCTGAAGGCCGTAATGAAGCGCGGATCATCCCTCGACTTCTATTTCACACGCAGCCTGGGGGACTGCCCGTGGCAGGAAAGCTCCTTAAGATGGTTCAAAGATGAGCTCAAAAGGCTGTTCCCGCAGAAATACACCGGATACAGAATAGGAGAGATATACAGCGAACGCACCCGGATGTCTGACCTGGTCACCAGCCCTCCCGGGAATGACGGCCGCCCTGGTTCAACCCCCTACAGGATCAAAGACAGGAGACAGGGCACGGTTCCTCTGGTGGAGAACCCGAACATGCCGGAGTTCGGGCGCGGGCTGTCAGGAAGGCACATCGCGCTATGGAACAGCCACGGGCGCTACTATGAGCAGAGTGCCGGGCGATGGGAATGGCAGAGGCCTTGCCTGTTCCAGACGGTAGAGGACCTCTTTACATCAGGTTTCGTGCTCCCCTACCTCGTCCCTATGCTGGAAAACGCCGGCTGCATCGTGATGCTGCCGCGCGAGCGTGATCTCCAGACCGCAGAAATCATCACTGACAACGACCTGCATTTCATCCCGGACTGCAGTACAGGCGTACCTGTACGTACCTTCGGACTCTACTCGGAGCACGGGCAGTGGCAGGACGCAGGGACAGGATTCGCCGACACCCTGCAGGTCTACACCGCCGATGAAAACCCTTTCAAGGCCGGATCCGCAAGAATGGCGGAAAGCATCTCCACTAAGCAGAAAAACGGGAAAGCCACGGCCACCTGGACCCCCGAAATACCGGAAAGGGGCGAATATGCGGTCTACATATCGTACAAGACTCTGCCTAACAGCACGGAATCAGCACATTACACAGTCCACCACGCCGGAGGTGACAGCCATTTCATCGTCAACCAGACAATGGGAGGCGGCACATGGGTCTACCTCGGCACCTTCGAATTCGACAAGGGTGAGGAGGGATATGTCAAGCTTGACAATGCCGTCCCCCACTCCCGCAGTTTCTCTCCAGGGAAGGCAGTCACCGCGGATGCAGTCAAAATCGGCGGCGGTATGGGGAACATCGCGAGGAAATGCATGAGCGACACGCTGGCAGTACCCGAGATCTCGGGAATGCCGAGATTCGCCGAAGGGGCAAGGTACTGGATGCAGTGGGCTGGGGTAGACACCTCCGTCTACAGCCAGAACAGGCAGCTGAACGACTACATGGATGACTTCATGTCAAGGGGAAAATGGGTGCAGGAACTCAGCGGAGGGTCACGGGTAAATCCCCGGGGGAAAGGCAGGAACATCCCTGTCGACATGGCATTCGCCTTCCACTCCGACGCCGGGGTCAGCCCGGACGACTCAATTATAGGTACTTTGGGCATATACACCCTAATGTGCGAAAACAGCAGCAGGTTCCCGGACCGGAACAGCAGGATGACAGGCAGGGAACTCACCGACATGGTACAGACGCAGGTGGTGAACGACCTGCGGGCCGGATTCGACCCTCTCTGGAGCCGCAGGCATATCTGGGACCGCTCATACAGCGAATCACGCACCACAGGAGTGCCGACCATGCTTCTTGAAATGATGTCTCACCAGAACTTCGCGGACATGAAGCTCGGCCTCGACCCTTCTTTCCGGTTCACAGTCAGCCGGTCGGTATACAAGGGGATACTCAAATACCTGAGCAGCAGATACGGATGCGAATATGCCGTACAGCCGCTTCCGGTACACTCATTCGCCGTAGCCTTCGGCAGAAAGGACAACGGGCTGCACGCCCGTCTGAGCTGGAAAGAGCGCACTGACAGCCTGGAGCCCACGGCGGCTGCCGAAGGATACATGCTCTATACAAGGATAGACGACGGGGCATTCGACACAGGCCGCAGGATAAACGTACAGAGAGGGCCCGACGGAACCATCCATACGGAAGTGCCTGTGCTGCCAGGACATATCTACAGCTATCGGATAGCAGCCTTCAACAGCGGCGGGATCAGCTTCCCGAGCGAGACATTGAGTATCGGCATGCCAGTCCGCCAGAATGTGGACAACAAAACGCTTAAAGACAGCTGTGTACTCATTGTCAACAACTTCGACCGCGTCTCCTGCCCTGCATGGTTCGACACCCCGCAGTATGCCGGGTTCGACAACTCCCTCGACAGCGGCGTCCCGTACATCAGGGACTTCACTTATATAGGAGACATGTACCAGTTCCGCAGGACGATGCCATGGACTGACGATGACAATCCAGGATTCGGGGCGTCCTACTCCGACTATGCAGGAAAGACAGTGGCCGGCAACACGTTCGACTACCCGTATATGCATGGGAAAGCCGTGCTGGAGGCAGGGTACCCTTTCTTCTCAGCCAGCTCGGAGGCATTCACATGCGACTCCACCCTGCGCAGACAGGCATGGAGCGCTGACATAATATGCGGAAAGCAGGTTACCACAATGGTCGGGCGCGGAGCCGTCAGCAACAGGTACACCGTATTCAACGGAAAGATGCAGGAGACCCTGAAGGCATTCGCCTCGGACGGAGGCAATATCCTTGTTTCCGGGGCCAATATAGGCACAGACATATGGGACAGCGTATTCCCGGTACAGAAGGACAGCACATTCACGGCGGCTTCAATCAAGTTCGCGCAGGAAGTCCTGGGATACAGGTGGATATGCAACTACGCGAGCAAGAATGCTACCGTCTCCCCTGTCCCCCTGCATATCTCCGGCTTCCGGACAGGCCTGCCGGAGGGGGACATCACCTTCGCCAACAGGCCGAACAGCAGGATCTACTGCGTAGAGACACCTGACGGGATTGCACCGGCATCCGGTGCCGCAAGGTCCATACTCAGGTACAGCGACACAAGGATCTCGGCAGGGATATGCTATGACGCCGGCAGCTACAGGACTGTCTGCCTCGGGTTCCCGATCGAAACCGTAAACGGGCAGCAGGCCATATTCGGCATCATCTCCTCTACCTTAAAATTCTTCAGCTTATGACACCCCGCGAAAAAGAAATTATCGGGCTTGTACGCAAAGAAGTCAAGCCGGCCTTAGGATGCACAGAGCCGATAGCCGTGGCCCTCGCCGCATCAAAGGCAGTTGAAATCCTCATTGAGCAGTGCCCTTCCTGCAGGAGGGGACGCTGGCGCCAGACCACCGACTTCATGGTGGATGTAGAAGTCAGCGGCAACATACTCAAAAACGGGATGGGGGTAGGCATCCCTGGAACAGGGATGGTCGGGCTTCATATCGCAGCCGCCCTGGGAGCCGTCTGCGGAAAGACCGAATACGGGCTTGAAGTGCTGCATGAGCTCTCTGGAGAATCCGTCAAAAGGGCCAAAGAGCTGATCAACAAAGGAATGATAAAGGTCAGCCACACAGAGACAGGACACAAGCTGTATGTAAAAGTGACAGTCCGCGCCGGTGAGAACCACTCCGCTTCGGCCTCCATAGAAGATGACCATGACAATATCGTGGAAACCTGTTTCGACGGCCACATCCTCCATAGCAGCGGCAAGACACAGGAAGCCGCCGTGCAGGAACACATGGACACGCTCGACTACAAGCTCACGCTCAAGGAGATATACGATTTCGTCCAGACCGTGGAGTTCGACGGCATAAAATTCATACTTGAATCAAGGGACATGAACATCGCCCTGTCACGCGAAGGGCTGTCAGGGGACTACGGCCTGAAAGTGGGCAAGACCATCAGCTCGTCGCAGTACAGGGAAGTTTTCGGGAATGACTTCATGAGCTATGCAATGGCCATGACAGCAGCCGCATCCGACGCCCGCATGGCAGGCTGCACCCTTCCGGCAATGAGCAACTCGGGCAGCGGCAACCAGGGCATCACCGTAACCATGCCTGTCATAGCATACGCCCTCAAATACGGGGTCTCCGAAGAACAGCTCGCAAGGGCCCTGATGCTCAGCCACCTGAGTGCAATCCACATAAAAGGCTATCTGGGCAAGCTCTCCGCCCTGTGCGGATGCGTAATCGCCTCCACCGGCGCAGCCTGCGGCATCACCTACCTTCGCGGCGGCACCTACCAGCAGGTCTGCGCTGCGGTCAAGAACATGATAGGCAACATCACCGGCATGGTATGCGACGGGGCAAAGGTGGGCTGCGCCATGAAAGTGGCCTCGGGGGTGTCCTCCGCAATCCAGTCAGCAGTCCTCGCCATGGAGGGCATCTGCATCTCCGAGCATGACGGCATCATAGAGAAAGACATCGAAAAGACCATCCGCAACCTCGGACGGATCGGCTCTGTCGGGATGCAGGATGCAGACTCCATGATCCTCGACATCATGGTCTGCAAATAAAAAAGTGGTGAACCGGAAGTTTCCGGATCACCACCAGCTGTTTAAACGTTTTTCAGCAAAATGCTTGGGCCTATTTTTCTAGCCTCTTGTGAAGAGCCTCTGCCTGCTCCTCATAACCAGGCTTCCCGAGCAAGGCAAACATATTCTTCTTGTATGCCTCCACACCAGGCTGGTTGAACGGATTCACACCCAGGATATAGGCGCTGATACCGCAGGCCTTCTCGAAGAAATAGAACAGCCCGCCGAGATTGAACTCGTCAATACGCTCCACAGACACAGACAGCTGCGGGACACCGCCGTCGATATGCGCGAGCTTCGTCCCGAGCTCCGCCATCGCGTTGCACTCCTCTATATGCTTGCCTGTCAGGAAGTTCAGACCATCGAGGTTCTGCGGATCATCAGCTATGGTCATACTCCTGTTGCTTTTCTCCACAGTGACCACAGTCTCCATAAGCGTCCTCTCGCCGTCCTGGATGAACTGCCCCATGGAATGGAGGTCGGTAGTGAAGCTCACGGAAGCAGGGAAAATACCCTTGCCGTCCTTGCCTTCAGACTCCCCGTAGAGCTGCTTCCACCATTCGCCGAGGTACTGCAGCTTAGGATTGTATGAAACGAGGATTTCGATTTTCTTGCCCTTGGAATAAAGGAGGTTCCTCATTGCGGCATATTTGACCGCAGGGTTTTCCGCATTGCGCTCCGCGCACTTGTGCTCCATCTCCGCGGCCCCCTTGAGCATAGCCCTCATGTCGAATCCGGCAAGGACTATAGGGAGGATACCCACCGGAGTGAGGACAGAGAAACGTCCGCCCACATTGTCCTCGATGACGAAAGTCCTGTATCCCTCCTGTGTAGAAAGCGACTTGAGCGCTCCCCTATGTGCATCCGTAACTGCCACGATACGCTCAGCGGCCTCGGAAACACCGTATGTCTTTTCGATATACTGCTTCACAAACCGGAAGGCAACCGCAGGCTCAGTAGTGGTGCCCGACTTCGAGATGACCACCGCAGCCACGTTCCTCTGCTGCATCAGGTCCATCAGCTCACATGCATATTCCTCTGAAAGGTTGTGGCCTGCAAATACGATTTCAGGCGCGTCCTTCCTTCCGGCAAGCTGCTTTGCAAAACTGTGCGAAAGCGCCTCCAGCGCACATTTGGCCCCGAGATATGAGCCGCCGATGCCGATGACCACCACCAGGTCCACACCCTTCCCTTTCCAGCTGTCACGCACAGCCTCGCACTCGGCGATAAGGCTCTCCGGTGTAGTAGTAGGAAGATGCTTCCAGCCGAGGAAATCATTCCCCGCGCCGGTCTCGTCCTCCAGGACATCGAAAGCCTCAAGGGCTTTCCCGACATATTCCTTATATTCTGCATCTTTGACAAATGAGCTGCAGCCTCCAAGATCAACTTTTACCATATTTCAGTGTTTTTAATTGTGAATCAATTTACCGGACGCAAAAATAACGTTTTTTGCATAAAATGAGCATTGCTGTCTGCCAAATATTTCTAAATTTGTCGGGTTTCACAAGGATATCCTATAAAATTCATAGTCATGAACCATTTACTCAAATTCCTTTTAGTGCCGGTTTCCGTACTGATGCTGGCACCGGCCGCACAGGCATCATCCAGACAGAAAGACCAGAAGACAGCCATCGTGGCACACCGCGGCTACTGGAACTGCGAGGAGGCAGGCTACGCCAAAAACTCCCTCGCCGCCCTTGAATGTGCCCAGAAAGCAGGCTTCTGGGGGAGCGAATTCGATGTAAACATGACCTCCGACGAAGTTCTTCTCGTCTACCATGACAGCAAGATCGGAGGCAAGACCATAGACCAGACCCCCTATGAAGAATTCAAGGACGTCCGCCTCGCCAACGGAGAGGCCATCCCCACCATCGACGACTACCTGGAGCAGGTGAAGAAATGCCCCGGGACAGTAATGGTCTACGAGCTGAAGAAACATTCGACACCTGAAATAGAGAACCGTCTCGTCGACCTGAGCATCGAAAAGCTCAGGGAATACGGGCTTGACTCGCCTGACAGGGTGATATTCATTTCATTCAGCATAAACATATGCAAACGCCTCGCCCGCCTCATGCCGGAATACACCGTACAGTATCTCGGAGGCGACATCAGTCCTGAAAAGCTTGACTCATACGGAATCAACGGCATAGACTTCCATTACAATGTATTCAAAGACCGCCCTGACTGGTATGATGAGGCAAGGTCCCATGACATGTCGGTCAATGTATGGACGGTGGATGACGAAAAAACCATGAAAGACATGTTCGGACTTGGTGTGGACATGCTCACCACCGACGAGCCTGCCATTGCCCGGTCCCTGCTCGGCAAGAAAGAGAAAAAAGCCCCGGAGAAAAAATAAAAGGGAATAATACAACATGTACTGACACATTGGCAGAGGGTGAATCAAAGATGACTTTTGGTCACCCTCAAACGTTTTTCATCGAAAGACAGGAACCTCACACCCCACACCACAATCAAGAGGGGCATATCTTCCACCGGCCGCAATCCATCGTGAACGTTTGGATACTTTGAGCATGATGCAGTTTGCAGCCTTTTGTCGGCATCCACGCCCGGATTGTCGATTTCCGGCATTTTGACCCGGCCCGAATGCAAGGTTATGGCATATGCATTGTTTATATATTGTCGTTCCGGAAAACGGGACACATTATAAATTAAGGAGATCAATTATGAGACGTTTTATTTCAATGCTGATTTTCCTGCCGCTTTGCCTGGCAGGTGCGGCGCAGGACAAAACGACCTTGCAGGAAAGAATTGACCAGTGGAAAAACGATATGTCCGAGTTCCAGCAAAGGAGGGCTCCGGAGAAAAGACAGGAGACAGTCATAGACTCGCTGCTGTGGCAGCAGGCATGGATAGCCGTCGGGAAAAGATCCTTTGTGATAGAAGCCGACGCCATCACCTTCAAAAACGGGACACGTATCTATGTCAATTCCACGACCAACTTCATTTCCGTCAACGGGAACAGGGGTGTCGTCCAGATCTCCCCGAACAGTTTCATCTCCGGCCCTAACGGCCTTGGAGGCATCACTGTGGACGGGAGAATTACAGGGATGGATGTCAAGGTCGACAAAAAAGGCAGGACACGGATGGTAATGAATGTCACGGGAGTAGGTATCAATGCCCAGCTCGACATTTCCCTTTTCCCGGGTTCTGACGATGCCTATGTCGTTGTTTCACCTAATTTCAATTCCCAGACAATCAGGCTTGAAGGCAAGCTTGTCCCTTATGAATTGTCACGTACATACGAAGGGATGTCACTGTAAAGATGTTTTAATTGTTATTCAGAGTATCAGATCATGAAACGACTTTTACTGCTTACAGCGGCCCTTACTCTGGCAGCAGCCTGCCAGAAAGAGCCATCATCATCGGATTTCGACGGTGAATATCTGGTATACACTGCCCACAGCGAAGATATTGAAGATTTTTCAGGATTCAGCACATTCACCATTGCAGACAGCCTGCTTGTAATAGATGGAGACAATGGCAGCCTGTTCCTGAACGACTGGGGCAAGACGGTAAGGAACCAGTACATATCGGAAATGGAAGAGCTCGGCTACACCTACGTGGATACGGGCATGATAGACAGCGACCTCGAACAGGAGGTCACAGGAGATCCGAAGGCTGACCTCGCAATGCAGATCTCCTATATTGTATCCACCTCCTATTTCACTTCATTCGTACCTTCTACCCCGTACTGGTGGGGTTCATATCCGGGATACTGGTATCCGGGATATTGGGGCAACTGGGGATACTGGAGCTACCCGTTCCCCGTGACATACAGTTATTCAACACATTCACTGCTCACCGAGATAGTGGACCTGACCGCCGAGACCGGAGATGACAAGCCGCTTCCTGTAATATGGAATAGTTTTATCGACGGAAGCATAAGCAACAACAGGGATGATGCGGACCGTTTCTCCCGGGCTATATCACAGTCTTTCGCCCAGTCCGGTTATTTAGCTAAATAAGGAGGGACATATCATGAAGAATATATTCAGATACATTATTATAGCGGCAGCCCTGATATTTACCGGAGCCACTGTTGCCGATGCACAGCCAGGCAGAAGATTCTATGTTGATGCCGGCTGGCAGTTCAACGGTACTTTCGGCAACGGATTCGTAAAAAACGCCAGCGGATGGGGCGCATATGCAGAAGGCGGATATTATTTCCTGCCGAGGCTGGCGGCCGGAGCTTTCCTAAGCTATAACACCAACAACGAATACATCCCGCGTCATACCACCGTTTTCTCTGACGGGACAGCACTGACCTCTGATACCAACAATTCACTGTTCCAGCTTCCTTTCGGAGCTACCTTAAGGTACAGGCTCAGCTGGAAGGCATTCCAGCCTTATGCCGAAGCGAAAATCGGGGCCAACTATGCCAAGGAGTATACCTACTACCCTACTGTTGCCGTGCGCGATTCACAATGGGGTTTTTATATATCCCCGGAAATAGGATTCACATGGCATCCGTTCCACAAGAGCAATTTCGGATTCCAGTTCGCAGTATACTACAGTTATGCGACCAACAGCAGCAGCTACTTCGGTGTGAACGGCATTAACAACGCAGGATTCAAATTGGGAGTATCATTTTAGTCCGTTGAACATTATATATCAGGTTTCCCTGCAGGAAGCCGTCAGGGATGGCCGGCAATATCGCTTGTCGGCCATCCTCTTATTTTTTTGTCACATTGCCTATTTTTTATATCTTTGGGGATTACAGAAAATTTTGAATGTCATATTCCAAAATGGGAAAATACGAAACTCATGTCGTTATAATGGCCGGAGGCATCGGAAGCCGCCTATGGCCGTTGAGCACACCTGAGATGCCCAAGCAGTTCATCGATGTTCTAGGCAAAGGCAAGACCCTTATTCAGATGACGGTAGACCGTTTCCTGCCGGTCTGCGATATTAAAAACTTCTGGGTGGTCACGTCCTCACGCTATGCGAACCTGGTAGCCAGGCAGATTCCCGGAATCCCCGCCGACCAGATACTTGCGGAACCGCAAGCACGCAATACGGCCCCCTGCATTGCATACGCATGCTGGAAAATAGCGCAGAGGCATCCCTCTGCAAATATAATTGTCACACCGGCCGATGCCATCGTGCTCAAGACAGAAGCATTCACCGGCCTCATCTCCAAGGCACTCGACTTTTCGGCAGCGGGCAACCGCATAGTAACTGCAGGAATACTTCCGGACCGCCCGGAAACAGGATACGGGTACATATGCGCAAAGGGCAATGCAATAGGTAAAGTTACCAAGGTCATCTCTTTCAAAGAGAAGCCGGATATCGAGACAGCAAAGGAATACCTCAGTACCGGAAACTACTACTGGAATGCGGGGATATTCATCTGGACAGTTCAAACAATAATCTCCCAGATCAGGAAGCATGCCCCGCAGATTGCCGGGATAATGGACAGGCTTGCCCCTTATTTCTATACGGACGACGAGGCGGCAAACCTCGGAATGCTGTTCCCATTGTGCGAGAAAATCTCTATCGATTATGCTGTAATGGAAAAATCAAAAGAGATTTATGTCATTTCAGACAGTTTAGGCTGGAGTGACCTGGGCAGCTGGGGTGCAATACGCGACCACATGGTGCAGGATGCGGACGGGAACGCAACCGTGGGCAGTGATGTCAGGCTGTATGAATGCAAGGGATGCATTGTCCATGCCCAGGAATGCGGGACAGTGGTAATGGAAGGACTTGAAGACTGCATAGTGTCGGCCAAGGGAGGCAGGCTGCTTGTCTGCAGACTTTCACAGGAGCAGAAGATTAAGGACTTCACTTCATGAGCTACACCTGTCAATAACGCAGTCAGACACCATTACATTGATATATCATGAAAAAACATTATAAGACGGTTGTCATTTCGGATGTACATATCGGCTCCAACCACTCCAAGGTCGAGCAGGCAAGTATATTCCTTGAAAGCCTTACCTGCGACCTGCTCGTACTTGATGGCGATATCATTGACGGGTGGCAGCTTGACAGGCACAACAGAAGGTGGAAGAAATCATATTCGCGTTTCTTCAACGCCATCATGCGTATGATGGAAGAAGATGACACCGAAGTGGTGTATGTCCGGGGAAACCATGATGATTTCCTTGACAACATAGCACCTCTGAGGCTCGCGAACATCAGTGTCGTGAAAGAATACATACTGGAAAGCGGCGGGGAACGTTATTTTATCACACACGGTGACGTGTTCGACAGCGTGACGGCCAACATGAGATGGCTCGCTGTACTCGGAGACAAAGGATACAACATGCTCCTGTGGGCCAATGCCGTCTATAACCGCTACCGGCTCAAACGGGGAAAGCCGTACTATTCCCTTTCGCAGACCATCAAGCACAAGGTCAAGCAGGCGGTATCATTCATATCGGGCTTCGAGAAGATGCTCGCGGACCTGGCCAGAAGCAAGAAATGCGACGGGGTCATATGCGGACATATCCACTATCCTGAAGACAGGTATATAGACGGCATCAGGTACCTGAATTCCGGAGACTGGGTAGAATCCATGTCTGCACTTCTCGAAAATGAAGACGGTACATGGAGAATAATGCGCTTCAGGGAGGAATTCGGAGAGGCACTGCCCGATATCCAGAAACAATAAAATCCGCAAGCCATGAAATATCTGTTCATTGTACAAGGGGAAGGGAGGGGGCATCTGACCCAGGCGATGACCCTGGAGAAGATGCTCCAGAGCCACGGGCACGAGGTCGTAGGCATCCTCGTAGGGAAAAGCAAGTCACGCCATCTTCCGGACTTCTTCCTCAAGGGTGTGCATGCTCCGGTGCACCAGTTCTTAAGCATCAACTTCCTCCCGTCGGCGGCGAACCGCAAACCGAACATGGTCAAGAGCATAGCCTACAACATGGCAGTAGCGCCGAAATACATAAGCAGCATGAACTACATACGCAAGACAATAGCTTCATGCGGAGCAGATGCGGTAGTGAATTTCTATGAACTGCTTACGGGCCTTACATACATGCTCTTCCGTGTACCAGTCCCACAAATTTGCATAGGGCACCAGTATCTTTTTCTCCACAAGGATTTCAAAATGCCGCAGAAGGCTTTCGGAGGATACGGATGGCTGCGGTTTTTCACAAGGATCACGGCCATAGGGGCCAACAAGTACCTTGCCCTGTCCTTCCGGAAAATGAAAGACCTGCCCGAGCAGAAACTGAGGGTGGTCCCCCCTCTCCTGAGAAAGGAAGTGCTGGAGACAACCCCTGTAAAGGGAGACTATATACACGGATACATGCTGAACTCCGGATTTGCAGATGACGTGATATCCTGGCACAAGAAGCATCCTGAAGTCAAACTGAAATTCTTCTGGGACAAAGATACGGACAAAGCTGTCACGGCAATAGACGATACGCTAAGTTTCCACACACTGGATGACGCGGAGTTCCTGCGGCAGATGGCAGGATGCAAGGCTTATGCGAGCACCGCAGGGTTTGAATCCATCTGTGAAGCCATGTATCTTGAAAAGCCCGTACTGATGGTACCGTCCCACATCGAACAAGAATGCAACGCATTCGACGCCATGAAAAGCGGGGCAGGAATATCAGCCGACAGGTTTGACCTCGGACTTCTGCTCGAATTCACAAAAGGCTTCAGGCCCGACCATGAGTTCAGAGAATGGGTAAAATCATCTGAATCTATAATAATCAACGAATTAGAAAGATACTATAAAGACTCCGACATATTGGTCAACAAGATAAAGAGAAAATTTGAAAAATAATTTCGAAAAAATATTAGAAATATTTGGATAATTAACAGCAAAAGCATACCTTTGCAATCCCAATTCGGAAATGTATCCGTTACCGGACTGGAAACAACGGGAAGATTCGTTAGCTCAGCTGGTAGAGCACAACACTTTTAATGTTGGGGTCTTGGGTTCGAATCCCAAACGG
>CALVCB010000015.1 GCA_944325965.1 uncultured Bacteroidales bacterium | reverse complement strand
AGCTTTTCCCAGCAGCGTTCGTTTATCCTGTAGAACGGCTCCAGGATATGCTGTATGCAGTTGGTAGTGCGGAATTTGCCGAGGTATTCCCTGTCGATTTTCACACCGTTGCATATCTTGTCGAATGTTTTCCTGTCCGCCCCTACGAGGGTATTCACGGGCAGGGTCTCGAATTTGAGTATTCCCATCGTGTTATCGTTTGCATTTTACATCGATTCCCTTGCTTCGCAGGTATTCGCAGGCTTTCCCGACGGCATCGTAATGCTCTTGTCCGATGCCGAGGGCTGCCATGTCTATGACAATGGTTCCGGAGCCGTTCCCTTCAGCCCCCTCGTCAGGCCCTATGATCATCCCCACGCCTGAGGTGAAGTTCGTTATCGGGTCGATGATGATGAATGAGCCTGTGGCCTTGTTCGCCCTGTAGCTGTCGTACATCAGCACGCTCGAGGTGGTGATGTGCACCAGGCCCACTTCGTTGAGCGCAAGGGCGTCGGTTTGCAGGTGCTCGAGGGTGTTCACGTCCACCCTGTATTCGATGTCCCCGATGTGCGCCCGTGTGGTGTTTGTGGTCTGCTTAAGGAAGAACGCCTTGTTCCTGTCCATCCTGGTCTCGTCCATCCATACAACCATGGCCTTGAAATGGTGCCCGGAATACGGCTTGTCCCCGGGCTTTACGAGCATTTCTCCCCTCGAGAGGTCAATCTCGTCCTCCAGGGTGAGGGTTACGCACTGCGGTGCGAATGCGTATTCCAGGTCCCCGTCGTATGTGACTATCCTCTTCACCCTGGATGTCTTGCCTGACGGCAATGCAATCACCGTCTCTCCCTTCCGGATTACTCCCGAGGCGATTTTCCCGCTGAATCCCCTGAAGTCGAGGTCCGGACGGAGTACGTATTGCACCGGGAAGCGGAAGTCGTCCATGTTTATGTCCCTGTCTATCTTCACCGTCTCGAGCCAGTCCATCAGGGACGGGCCCTCATACCACGGCGTGCGGCCGCTCTTTTCCACGACGTTGTCCCCGTCCAGGGCGGAGAGCGGGATGCACAGGATGTCGTCCAGGCCGAGGCTTCCGGCGAACCTGGTGTATTCGGATGTTATCTCGTCATACCTTTCCTTAGAGAAGTCTACAAGGTCCATCTTGTTTACTGCCAGGACAATATGTTTGATCCCGAGCAGCGACACCAGATAGGTGTGCCTGTGGGTCTGTGTGAGTATTCCGTTGCGGGCGTCCACAAGGATTATCGCGAGGTTTGCCGTAGAGCCGCCTGTGATCATGTTCCTTGTGTACTGTTCGTGGCCCGGGGTGTCGGCGATGATGAATTTCCTCTTGTTCGTCGAGAAGTAGCGGTATGCCACATCTATTGTTATGCCCTGTTCCCTTTCCGCCTTGAGCCCGTCGAGGAGCAGGGAGTAGTCGATGTGGTCCCCGGCCTTCCCGATCCTTTTGCTGTCCCTTTCAAGAGACTGCAGCTGGTCGTCATATATCCTTTTGCTGTCATACAGGAGCCTGCCTATGAGGGTTGATTTCCCGTCGTCCACGGATCCGGCAGTGAGCAGGCGGAGCAGGTCCTTTTTCTCGTCCTGCTCAAGATATTCTTCTATGCTGAGTTTCTTTGTTTCCATTGCAAGTCAAATGTAAATGGATATTTTTAAAACATCGTCTTTTCCATCGGAACAGGCCTTTGGCCTGTGACAGGGCCTCCCGGAGAGGGAGGCGGTGGAGGGTGACGCCCCCTGGGGGCTCCGCGGAGCGGAGGGGTGGACCTGGTATTTCTGATAAAACGTTATCGGAGTATTATCAGAAATACCCTTCCCGTTTCTTCTGTTCCATGCTGCTTTCCTGGTCGAAGTCGATGACGCGGGTCGTGCGTTCACTCTTTGTCGTGACCATCATCTCCTCCACTATCTTTTCGATGGTGTCCGCATCGCTCTCCACCGCTCCTGTGAGCGGCCAGCATCCGAGCGTCCTGAAGCGCACCTTGCGCATCTGTATCTTGTCCCTGTATTTTTCCGGGAGACGGTCGTCGTCTGCCATTATCAGGTTGCCGTCAATTTCTACTACAGGGCGCTCCTTCGCGAAATAGAGCGGGACGATAGGGATGTTCTCGTGCCTGATATACTGCCAGACGTCGAGTTCCGTCCAGTTGCTCAGCGGGAAGACGCGTATGCTCTCGCCCTCGCGTATGCGGGTGTTGTAGATGTCCCACAGCTCGGGCCTCTGGTTCTTCGGGTCCCAGTGCTGGAACTCGTCCCTGAATGAGAATATCCTTTCCTTTGCCCGGCTCTTTTCCTCGTCCCTCCTGGCTCCTCCGAACGCCGCGTCGAACTTGTATTTCTTCAGCCCTGCGAGCAGCGCCTGCGTTTTCATCAGGTCAGTGTGCACCTTGCTGCCGTGGGTGAACGGGCCGACGCCGGCCTCGTAGGCCTCCTTGTTGTACTCCACGATGAGGTTCCAGCCGTGCTCCTTTGCGTACCGGTCACGGAACTGTATCATTTCCTTGAACTTCCATTTGGAGTCGATGTGCATGAGAGGGAACGGCACTTTCCCCGGGTAGAACGCCTTTTCGGCGAGCCTTGCCATTACGGACGAGTCTTTTCCTATCGAGTACAGCATCACCGGGTTGCGGAATTCGGCCGCAACTTCGCGGATGATATGGATTGACTCTGCTTCAAGAGCCTTGAGGTGGCTCAGATTGTAGTTTTCTTCCATTATAATATATTATGTTATCTGCCTGTCCCGTGGCCCTCTGCCCTCCGGTCTTTTCCCGGGCCGGGACAGTTGTCCGGATTTACTTCTTTATCTTCGGCATTACAGCACTGATGATCTTCTCCACGCTCTCCTCTATGTCCAGTGCGGATGTGTCTATCTCTATGTCAGGAGAGAGCGGGGCTTCGAACGGTGAGGAGACGCCAGTGAACTCCTTTATCTCTCCGCGCCGTGCCTTTGCGTACAGGCCTTTTACGTCCCTCCTTTCACATTCCTCTATCGGGGTGGAGACATACACCTCGATGAAGTCGTCCTCCCCGATGATCTCCTTTGCCATCCCGCGCAGCTCCCGTGTCGGGCTTATGAATGTGGCCAGTGTGACTATCCCTGTCTGTGTGAACAGCTTGCATACTTCCGCCACCCTGCGGATGTTCTCCTTCCTGTCCTCAGGGGAGAATCCGAGACCGGCGTTGAGGCCGCGGCGGACGTTGTCCCCGTCGATTATCCTGCAGAATATGCCTTTCCCGGCGAGGGCCTTTTCCATGGCAACGGCCACTGTGCTTTTCCCGGAGCCGGAGAGTCCCGTGAACCACAGGGTCATCCCTTTCTGTCCGAGGAACGCCTCCTTTTCCTGGCGGCTCTGCATTTTTGAGAATATTGGGTAGATATTGTTTTCCATGTCTGTCAGAATTTCCAGAATACAGGTATGAGTATCATCGATATGGTGAAGGCAATGATGTTCAGCGGCAGGCCTATGCGGGTGAAGTCCCGGAACTTGTAGTTGCCGATGCCCTGCGCTATCATGTTGGTCTGGTAGCCGATCGGTGTGGAGAAGCTTGCGGATGCCGCCACCGTGATTGCCACGAAGAACGGCATGGGGTCCACCCCGAGCTGGGTGGCCGCCGACATGGCTATCGGGAATGCGAAGGCCGCAGCCGCATTGTTCGTGATGAGCTCCGTGATTATGTTTGTCGTGATATAGAGTGCGGCCAGTACCACCATGGGCGAGACATCCCCTGAAATGTTCGATGTGAGCTTGCTCGCAAGCATGTCCGCAAGGCCCGAGTTGGACATCGCCTTGCTTATGGCCAGGGCGCTTGCTATCGTGACCAGTATGTCCCAGGAGATGAATTTCGTGTACCTTTTTGCCGGGAAGATGTTCAGGACGGCCATGATCACCGTCACGACGCATACCCAGAAGAACATGTCGAGGCTTATTCCGGGGACAAGTGCCTTGATCCTCGGCATCTGTCCGAATGTGGCCCCTGCGATCATTATCGCCAGCAGGCTTACCGATACCCATTTCTTCCATTTCGGGCAGGGAAGCTTGTGGGGATGCCCGTTGCTGAGCATCATGAATTCGCTCGAGTCTCCCCAGTTGGTGAAGAAAGAGTCGTCAGCCTCGATGATGAGGGTGTCCCCCTCGTGGAGTACCAGGTTTTCAGTGTCTGTCTGCGGCTCCCCGTTCCTTCGCACCTCCAGCAGGCTGGCCCCGTACCTTTTGTTGAAATTGAACTGGCTGAACGGGATGTTTATCCCTTTGAACCTCGGGCCGATGACGGCCTCTATCTTGTGAAGGTTCCTGCCCTGTACTTCAGCCGCAGCCTCTTCCGGTGTCTTGTCCGACGGGAGCAGCCTGTTCCCGAACAGTATTATATACAGTATGCCGACAACGGCTATCACTCCTCCGACCCTTGCCAGCTCGAACATCGTGAAGCCCTTGTACCCCTCCTCGAGCATCATCCCGTGGACCACCAGGTTTGTCGAGGTCCCTATCAGCGTACACATGCCCCCGAGTATGGCTGCATAGGATATAGGTATCAGGAACTTCTTTACATTCAGTCCCGCCTTTGCGGCCCATTCCTTTACAATAGGTATGAAGATCACCACGATAGGGGTATTGTTGAGGAAGGCCGATATGCCGGCTATGGTCGGCATCAGCTTTGAGTACCCTTTCCGTACGGTAGGCCTCTTCCCCTGCCTGACCGGCAGTATATGGCTTATCATGTGCCCCAGGGCGTCGCTCCTGCGTATCCCCTCGCTTACCAGGAACAGCAGGGCCACCGTTATCATCCCCTTGTTGCTGAACCCTGCCACGAGCTCTCCCGGTGACAGTATCCCGGTACACATGAACAGCACGCATACCGAGAACATCACGAGCCCCGGCCTCATCAGGTCCGCGACCAGGACGGCAAGCATGGCAAGGAGTGTCAGAAGTACAAAAACAATTTCAAAATTCCATTCCATCAGAACATGTACATGTCAACTTGACAGCAAAAGTCCTTTAAATTCACAATAAGCGTGCAATAATGGTGATTTTATCTCAATAATTATTGTCGAAATTTCGCATTTTGTGGTCAATTCTTCATGGGCGGGTACTTCCTTCCCATGCGGTGGATATGGGGCGGTCATTTATACTGCGGCGCTTCGGCAATGCAAATCATACAAGTCTGTTTGCATTGCACCAGGCTTCTGCGTATATTTGCCAAGTTTATAATATGCAATAAAGTATGGGAATATTCGACAAAGGTGTACAGAAGACCCGGCGGAGCTTTTTCGAGAGGCTTTCCAGGGCTGTGGCCGGCAAGTCCCGTGTGGACGATGACCTTCTTGATGCCATAGAAGAGGCTTTAGTGGCGTCTGATATGGGCGTTGACACCACCCTGAAGATAATTGACAATCTTGAGGAAAGGGTCCGCAGCGACAAATACATGTCGCTTGACGAACTTACGGAGATGCTGCGGGACGAGATTGGCAGGCTGCTTGACATACCTGACGGCGGTGCGGACGTAGCGGAGCCTTTCGACTTTTCGAAGAAGCCGTATGTCATCATGGTCGTGGGTGTAAACGGTGTGGGCAAGACTACTACCATAGGGAAGATCGCGTCCATGCTCAGGTCACGCGGCAAGAAAGTGGTACTCGGGGCTGCAGATACGTTCCGGGCGGCGGCCGTGGACCAGTTGACCATCTGGGCGGAAAGGTCCGGTGCGGACATCGTGAAGCAGAACATGGGTGCCGACCCGGCCTCGGTGGCTTTCGATACCGTGAAATCAGCAGCGGCTAAGGGGGCGGATGCTGTCCTGATAGATACCGCAGGACGCCTGCACAACAGGATCGACCTGATGAACGAGCTTACCAAGATCCGCAACGTGATGCGCAAGGTCATCCCTGACGCCCCTCATGAGGTGCTCCTTGTCCTGGATGCATCGACAGGACAGAATGCCTTCCAGCAGGCGAAAGAATTCTCACGTGCCACCGACATCACGGCATTGGCTGTCACCAAACTTGACGGTACAGCAAAGGGCGGTGTCGTCATAGGGATTGTCGACCAGTTCAAGGTACCTGTGAAATTCATAGGCATAGGTGAAGGGGTGGATGACCTTAAAGTGTTTGACAAGAAGGAGTTCGTGGATTCGTTGTTCTCCGTAGAGGACCTGCGCTGACATGCCGTTCCTCCTCTCGATTAGCGATAGTGACTTTTGGCCCGCCCGCATCCGGAAGGGCATGTCGGGCGGGGCCTTAAAATATTTGAATTTTTTTGAAAATTATTGTTTTTTGCTTTTCGGCTTTCTGTGGTTACAATCTGAAATAATCCGGCCGAAAATTTTTCCTAAAACAGGACCGTCTTTATAAAAGTGAGTGCAAAGTCATTAGAATATAAAGGTTCAGGGACGTTTGTATTTAAAAATTCTCTTTTATAACTTTACACAAGTTGTTTAAATATACTCGTGTGGGGCAGAGCTCCTGACAGTTTGGCTGACATTCAACCCTTTCTGGCATTTTTTGCCGGATGTATTGAAAATCAACATATAAGACATATTTATAATTGTAGCCTTTACCCTATTATATTGACCTGTTCATGTATAGCGTAACCCTAAAATATTACAGACAGAAATACCGTTGTCATATCTGTATTATTTTCTGAAGTATCCTTTTCTAAAAAAAGGATATTACTAGCCTGATTTTCAATTATATATATTTTAACAACAATTAACGCCTATGGTTAAAAAGCTCTTTTTAACGGTTTTCTGCGTATTTTCGTCCGTATGCATGTTCGCCCAGGGGCAGGACATCAACGTACGCGGACGTATCGTAGACGAGAACGGAGACCCTGCAATAGGGGCTGCCGTTGTGCTTGTTGGGGCTGACAATGTCGGTGTTGTCACTGATGTTGAAGGCAGATTTTCCATGACCGCCCCAGGGGGGGGCAACCTACAGATTTCATATCTAGGCTATAAGACGCAGACCGTCCCGGTTTCAGCTACCGTGAATGTTATGCTGGAGCCTGATTCTGAGGCACTTGAGGCTGCTACTGTCTCGACCGGTATGACAAATGTCGACAGGAGGCTCTTTACAGGTGCATCCGACAAGCTGATGGCTGACGACATGATGCTCAGCGGAGTAGCTGATGTCAGCCGCTCGCTGGAAGGGCGTGCAGCCGGAGTCTCTGTCCAGAATGTTTCTTCCACTTTCGGTACTGCCCCGAAGATCAGGGTCCGCGGTGCCACATCCATCCTCGGCAACTCCAAGCCTCTGTGGGTAGTGGACGGGGTCATCATAGAGGATGTCACGGAAGTCAATACGGACGAGCTCACATCCGGAGATGCCGTCACTATGGTCAGTTCTGCGATTGCGGGCCTCAACTCCGATGACATCGAGAGCATCAACATCCTGAAGGACGGCTCCGCAACATCCATATACGGGGCCAAGGCCATGGCCGGGGTGATTGTCATCACCACCAAGAAAGGACGTCCCGGAACTGCCCGCATCAATTACACGGGAGAGTTCACCATGCGCCTTAAGCCGTCCTACCGCGATTACAATGTCATGAATTCCCAGGACCAGATGAGTGTGACGGCAGAGCTTGCCGACAAGGGCTTCCTGGGGCTTGCAGAGACGCTCCGCTCCAGCGAGTACGGTGTCTACGGAAAGATGTACGAGCTGATCAACACCTATAACGAGACCACAGGCCAGTTCGGGCTGCCTTATACTGAAGAAGCCATGAACAGCTATCTCCGCCAGGCCGAGTACCGTAACACGGACTGGTTCGACCTCCTGTTCAAGAATTCTGTAATGATGAACCACTCCGTGAGCGTATCCCTCGGGAACGAGAAGGCTTCCTCATATATTTCCATGAGCGTGATGAACGACCCGGGCTGGTACGAAAGGAGCAAGGTAGAGCGCTATACCTTCAACGCCAACACTACGTTCCGGATACTGGACAACCTCAGTTTCACTCTCCTTGCCAACGGAAGCTACCGCCGCCAGGAGGCCCCGGGAACCCTGAGCCAGGACGTGGATGCCGTGTTCGGGGAGGTGAACAGGGACTTCGACATCAACCCTTTCAGTTTTGCGATGAACACTTCCAGGGCAATGGACCCGGATGAGTACTATGTGCGCAACTATACTTCGTTCAATATTTTCGAGGAACTGGAAAACAATTACATGGATATCAACGCCACTGACCTCCGCTTCCAGGGGGAACTGAAATGGACCATCGTCCCAGGGCTTGATTTCAACTCTTTGGCTTCCTTCCGGTACAACCAGACATCGATGCAGCACCATATCAAGGACCAGTCCAACCAGGCCAGGGCCTACAGGGAGATGTCTGACGCTGTCATCCAGCAGAACAATCCGTTCCTGTACGACGATCCGGACCAGCTCAACCAGCTGCCGGTGACCATCCTTCCTGACGGAGGTATCTTCGAGAAGAGGGAGTACCGTTCCCCGAGCTATACTATACGTAACACTCTGACCTGGAACCATGAGTTTAACAAGACGCACCTTGTAAATCTTTATGGAGGTATGGAGGTGACCCAGGTACGCAGGTCCAACGACTGGTTCCGCGGCTGGGGTATGCAGTATGACCAGGGAGAGCAGGCATTTTTCAACTATCTGGCATTCAAGAGGGCTTCGGAACAGGGTGAGGACTATTTCACACTCGAAAACACGGTCCGCAAGACGGCCGCATTCTTCGCTATGGCCAGCTACTCCTACAAAGGACGCTACTCCCTGAACGGTACATTCCGCTATGAGGGTACCAACCGTCTGGGGCGCTCCCGTTCGGCCCGCTGGCTTCCTACATGGAATGTCGGCCTTGCATGGAACATGCACGAGGAGGAATGGTTCAAGAACATGAACTCCGACGCCCTGTCACATTTCACTGTCAGGGGGTCCTACTCGCTGACAGCTGATGCTGGTCCTGACTGGATCTCCAATGCGACGGCCATCATTGCCAGCTACAACACCACCGGACGCCCATCCGCAGGCAGCAACGAGACAGGTCTCCAGATCAATATGCTCGGGAACAGCGGCCTTACATACGAGAAGAAGCATGAACTCAATGTGGGCATGTCGGCAGGTTTCATCGGGAACCGCATAAACCTCGAATTCGACGCCTACTGGAGGAACAACTTCGACCTTCTCGGACGGACCAACACCGCAGGTGCAGGCGGGGAGATATGGAAGTATGCCAACGTCGCCGACATGAAGTCCAACGGAGTGGAATTCACCCTCTCCACCAAGAATATAGAGGCCAGGAACTTCCGCTGGACCACCGACTTCACGTTCTCGTGGAGCGAGCAGACCATCACCAACCTCCAGACCGACGCCAACATTATGTCCCTCGTGTCCGGAACCGGTTACAACCTTGAGGGTTATGCACCTTACTCCCTCTTCTCCATCCCGTTCAAGGGGCTGGACTCCGAGGGGTTCCCTGTCTTCGAGATAGGAGGCACGACCTATACTAAAGACAACTACAGTTCGCTGGACTTCCAGGCCACGGACGAGGAGATACTGAAGACCCTGAAGTATGAAGGTCCGATCGACCCTATATATACCGGTGGCTTCGGAAATACCTTCACATGGAAGAACCTGAGGCTGAACGTCTTCATGACCTACGGCTTTGGCAACGTGATAAGGCTCAACCAGATATTCAAGTCCGAGTACTCCGACTTCTATGCAATGTCCGGCGAGTTCAAGAACCGGTGGGTGGTTTCCGGAGACGAGAACACTACCAATGTGCCGGTCATAGCGAGCAGGCGTCAGGTACAGACCTACGGTTCTACCGGGCTGCGTACAGGCTACAACGCCTACAACTATTCGAGCGCAAGGGTGGCCAAGGGCGACTTCATCCGAATGAAGGAAATATCCCTCACCTACTCTTTCCCTAAGAAGCTGATAAGCAAGGCCAAATTCGACAACCTTTCGCTGAAGCTCCAGGTGACCAACCCGTTCCTCATCTATTCGGACAAGGCCCTGGGCGGCCAGGATCCTGAATACTACTTCTCAGGAGGTGTGTCATCCCCGCTTGCACGCCAGTTCACCTTTACCTTAAAATTCGGATTCTAAACCAGAATTGATATGAAAAGAAGGATATATACCATAGCATATAAGGCAGCCATGCTGGTCGCACTGGCCCAGGCGGCCATCTCATGCAACAAGTTTCTGGACGAGATGCCGGACAGCCGTACGGAGCTCGACACTCCGGACAAGATTTCCCAGATCCTCGTGTCTGCATACACTACACTCCTGCCTGTGACTATTCAGGAACTGATGTCGGACAATGTGGTTGACTACGGGAGCGGTATTGATGTCTACCAGACCATCTTCGACCAGGCTTACAGGTTCAATTACGTTACAGGCGAGAGTTTCGACTCCCCTGCGGAGATATGGAACAGGGCGTACTCGGCAATCGCTTCCGCAAACCATGCCCTTGCCGCGATTGAGGAACTGGGAGGAGGTGCGAATCTTGACCCCCAGAAAGGCGAGGCGCTCCTGTGCAGGGCATACGGACATTTCATTCTTGCCAATGTGTTCTGCCAGGCATACAATACAGTATCCGGGCAGACTGATCTCGGCATCCCGTATGTCTTGGAGCCTGAGACGACGGTCTTTGTTGACTATACCAGAGGTACGGTAGCCGATGTGTACAGCCATATCGCGGCTGACATTGAGGAGGGCTACCCTCTGATCGACGATACGAGCTACTCGCAGGTGAAGTATCATTTCAATTCTTCAGCTGCAGCCGCTTTTGCGGCACAGTTCTACCTGTACTACGGTGACTATGGCAAGGCGGTGCAGTATGCCACGGACGCTATTGGGGAAGACCCTTCGGGCCTGTTCCGGGACTGGACTCTGTTTTCCGGCACCACGGTTGACGAGTATGCCAACGCGTTCGTCTCTACTGAGGAGGCGGCCAACTTCATGCTCCAGACGTCGAACTCACTGTTCGGACGTTACCGCTACGGCAGGTATATCATCACCCAGCAGCAAATCAGGAACTATATTTTCGGCAATACCCCTTGGGGCTCCGCTTCCAGCACAACCTACGGGAACATGACTTTCTATTCCTACAGCAGGTCTTATTTCTCCCCTAAGTTCACTGAGTATTTTGTATACAGCGATATTGTGGCCGGTATAGGCCAGCCGTACAATGTGTTTGTAGTCTTCTCCGCCGAGAAGACCATGATCGACAGGGCCGAGGCCAACGCCCTTGCCGGCAACTATGAAGAAGCCGTCCGGGACTTGAACTACTTCTATCACAGCCTCGGGTTCTCTACGACAGCAACGCTGGAGCAGATAACTTCTTTCTACGCTGACGATGCCTATAACAGCCTTACGCTTGCTCCACGTGGACTGACTCTTGGGAATACGGAGCTGAACCTCGTCCGCGCATGCCTGCACGCCCGCCGTATCATGGCCGTGCATGAGGGTACCCGTACACAGGACCTGAAACGCTATGGAGTGGCATATTCCCATGACCTCGACGGCGAAGCCCCGATAAATATCGAGCCTTATGACATGCGTCTGGCCATCCAGCTTCCAAATTCTGTGGTATCAGCCGGGATCGAGGATAATCCCCGTTAATGATAATGAGTTAAAAGACAATGCGATATGAAAAGAATACCTATATATTCGCTTTTAGTGGCTGTTGCCCTGCTGGCCGTATCCTGCAGCAAGGATGAACTCAGCTCTACAAGTGTCATAGTGGACTCTGTCAATCCTGAGACAGAGTTTGACAGATGGCTTGAGGAAAACTACAGGGCACCTTACAACATAAGGTTCATATACCGTTACGAGGATATCGAAAGCGACATGGACTACGACCTGGCTCCTGCTGACGAGACCTGCGCCAGGATACTTGCAAAGCTGGTGAAGTTCCTGTGGCTTGACCCTTACACCGAAGTGGCGGATGCCCATTTCATGAGGCAGAATTCCCCGAGGGTGATGCCGGTGATCGGTTCCGGGGCATGGAACTCGAACGGAACGCTCCAGCTCGGTACAGCCGAGGGCGGACTGAAGATAACTTTCTATGTGGCCAACTGGCTCATTACACAGGGCTTTGTGACAGTCAACTATGAAAACGGTACGGATGACTATACCGTGACAGTCAACAGCATGGATGATATCAACTATTATTTCCTGCATACAGCCCATCATGAGTTCGGCCACATTCTGAACCAGAACAAGGCCTATCCTACGGACTTTAACCTGATTTCCCAGGACCAGTATGTCGCCCAGTGGAATTCAATTACGGATAACGAGGCCCTCAGGGACGGTTTCATCAGCGCATATGCTTCCAGCCAGCCCGGAGAGGATTTCGTAGAGGTACTTTCCTGGTATATCACTTCTTCCGATGAGGACTGGAATGCCCGTCTTGCCATCGCCGGCGATGAGGGGACCGAAATTATCGAGAGAAAGCTCAACATAGTACGTAACTATATGCAGGACTCCTGGAACATCGACATCGAGGAGCTCCGTTCCGTCCTCGCAAGGAGGTACAGTGAGGTGGAAAGCATCAATTGGTCGGATTTCAGTACGGAGGAATGACTATGAAAAGATCATATTTTATATTATCAGTTGCGGTTGCTGCTCTTTTTGCTGGTGCATGTACCAACGAGATAGAGGACGTCTTTCCTCAGACAGCCGCACAGAGGCTCAATGAGGCGGAGCAGGAGTGCCTTGACCTTCTCCTTTCCTCGGAGAACGGGTGGTTCATACAGTATTACCCTTCTTCCGGGCGTGAGTACGGCGGGTTTTCTTTCAGTGCCAGGTTCGATGATGAAGGCAACGTGACGATGACTTCCGAGCTGGCGGCGGACCCTGCGGTTACGGCCACGAGCCACTATTCCATCAATACATCCACCAGCGTTACCCTCACGTTCGATACATACAACAGCTATTTCCATTCTCTCTCGGATCCGGACATATACGGTACCAACGCCTTGGGCGGCGACTTCGAGTTCGCCTTTGAGAGCGGGGACGAGAGCCGGATAGTCTTCCGGGCCATAAAGACCGGGAACAGGATTGTATTCACGGCACTGGATGACAACACCGACGTGGTGGCTGCGATCAGCAATGTGCTTGATATGAAAAACCAGTATTTCATGTCCTATACTCTCGGTGAGGGCATAGAAATGGAGTGCGACCCTAACGGATATAACTGTCTGTATTATACCCCGGATCCTGAGAATCCTTATGATGTCCGGGATGTCCCGTTCTCCTATTCTGTCGACGGACTCACGTTCTATGATCCGGTAGATGCCGGAGGGGTGGAGGTGCAGGATTTCGTATGGAACGGGGAGACAGAACGGTACGTTTCCCGTGAGGATCCGTCCGTGGAGCTTGTCGGTGTGCGGAATCCGATGTATATGGCGTATGAGGATTATCTCGGGACATATAACCTTATGTCTGGTACAAGCGCAGTGATGGAAGTGACCCTTGAGCCGGACGTGGAAGGTTCCACCTACACGATGAATGGATTTTTCGGATTTTCTCCTACAGTGACATGGACCCCGTCCGGTTATCTGACCCTCATGGCGCAGTATCTCGGGCCATATGGCAGCAATTATGCTTGGCTTTGTCCTTGGGGGCTGGATTTCGATGCCGGCACAGGGTCGTTTACATGGAGCACCTCGGTAGGGTTCAACCTTGTCAACAACGGGACGGATCCTGACAACCTGGTACTTACTGCCGAAGGAAATAGTGATGTAAACGGTGTTACCGCAAATTCCATACTGGTTGCGCTCTTTTCGTCACAGACCCCGAGCAGCAGTTCGTTCACCCAACAGAGGGTAGATGACGTAGCGCCGTTCACAGGGCTTGTAAAAACCAATTAATGAAGAACATCTATGAAAAAGATATTATATGCAATAATGGCAATGTCCCTTGCCGCTTTCGCCCTTGCGGGCTGCAACAAGGAAGAGATGGAGTCCGCTTACCTTGAGGTGGTACGCTCGGACGTGGATTTCTCTGCTGCAGGAGGGACTGGCGAGATACAGATATCCACCAATGCAGCATCTGTTTCCGCTGTCTCTGACAGGACATGGCTGGAGGTCACATCGAGCAGCACGGAAAGCGTACGGTTCAGCGTTGCTTCAAGCCAGGAGGAATTCTCCAGAGTCGCCAATGTCACCATTACGGCCGGCGGGGTGTCCCAGGAAGTGACCGTCTCGCAGATGGGGCTGATCTTCTTTCTTGACCAGGGAAGTACATCTGGTGTCCTGGAGCTGGATCCGGATGGAGAACCAACCGTATTGACATATTCTGCCAATACGTCTGATGGCATTGACATACAGGTGTCGGATACATGGCTTTCTGTTACGTTGGACGGTAACGGGAACATGACCTTTACTCCAGAAGTGAATTTCACTCAGGCTGAAAGGACAGCTACAGTCTCGGTCTCAATGGGGTGGAAAGACATGGAACTTACCGTAAGCCAGGCAGAAGCACATATTCTTGGAACCTCAGAACTGATGTTGTCAAGAGATGCTGATGATGATTTCACTGTTGATACACCACAATGGGCCGGGTCTACTGCATGGACTGCTTCGACAGATGCGGATTGGATTTCAGTTACTGCCTCTGATGATGGAGATGCCGTATTTACCTTCTCGGAGAACACTACGGGAACGAACCGCCAGTGTACCATAGATTTTATGTATGAGGGTGCTACTGAGACTGTCACGGTTACCCAACGCATGTGGAGCTACAACTTTTTCCTTGGGGAATGGACAGTTAATTCCAACACCGAAATGGGGCCTGTCCCGGCCTTGCTGGAAGAGGATATCCCTGGATCTACCTATACATTGTGGGTATATGATTCGTCTTTTGGATCATTCCCTCTGACGGTTACTTACGATGACGATACAGCTACGCTCAGTCTGAAAACACAGTATGTGTCGGCTCTTGAAGGTATTGTGACCGGGTATTATTTCTGGTGGTGTGCACTTTACGGAGGTTATGTAACGTGGTCAACAGATGCCGGGATGAATTTCGTCTATAACATGGATGAGGGCAACCAGGCACTCACCGGTTCAGATGACGGAGACTATTCCAATACCGACCCTATTACCGGATTCTCTCTGTATGTGTTTGACAGCCAGACAGCTTCCAGTGGCGGTCTTCTGGGTTATTGGTCCCGGTTCTCGAATATGCAGTCACTGACAAGATAATCATCCGTTAACTGTTTTGCTGATGAAAAGATTCATACCTTTTTTGATTATGTCTGTCTTCTGGTCCTGCGGCGTCGATGAGCTGCAGGACAGGATTGACGGACTTGATACCCGTCTTGCCGCACTTGAAGAGCAGGTGGCAAGTCTGAATGAGGAAGTGTCAGATCTCCAGGCCCTTGTTTCCGGCAAGCGTTTTATCTCCGGTGTCAGTGACAACGGGGACGGAAGCTGGACCCTCACCCTGGTTACTGCGGCCGGCGAGCAGTCCGAGATCACGGTAAAGGACGGTGAGGACGGGTACTCGCCCCAGATCGGAGTTAAAGAGGACGGCGGGGTGATGTACTGGACATTGGACGGAGAATTTGTCCTTGACGGGGATGGAGGCAGGCTGCCTGTATCGGGAAATGACGGGATCACTCCGGAGTTCAAGATAGAGGACGGCTACTGGTATGTCTCTTACGGTGACGGGTGGCAGGAATGCGGCAAGGCCCAGGCCGATGCCGGACCTGCCCTTTTCAAGTCCGTGTCTCTGAGCGAAGACGGGAAACTGGTGTATCTGACCATGCAGGACGATACAGTGCTGACCTTCGAGATGTACGCTCAGTTCGGCATCGAGTTCGATTCGGCGGACAAATTCGTTGAGTCAGGGGCATCGGTCTCCGTCCCGTTCACTCTTACAGGGGCTGATGAAAACGCTGTGGTGGAGGCCCTCGCCGAAGGCGGGTGGGCAGCGGATGTGAAGCTCGACAAGGAGACTCTGTCCGGTACCATAGAGATAACCGCCCCGGCGGAGACTTCTACCGGAAAGGTAATAGTCCTGGCCAATGACGGGGGATACAAGACCCTCATGCGTACCCTGACCTTCATCTCCGGCGTCCTTAACGTCAGCACATCTTCGGTGGCGGCGCCTTCTTCAGGAGGGACAGTGTCCGTAGAGGTCGAGACCGACATGGATTTTGAAGTTTCTATACCTGAAGCTGCCGCAGACTGGATTTCTGCAGTTGAAACGCGCAGTGAAGTACGTACGGAGACCGTGACGCTGCAGGTGGCCGCAAATTCAGCCGGGACCCCTCGTCAGGCTGAAGTGGCACTTGTCTCCGGAGGTGTCACCGTAGAGACCGTTATCGTGTTCCAGATGGCTGATTATGATCCGGCCCTGTTCGTACTTGAAGCGCAGGCCAGGGAACTGACAGGCTCGGCCGCATCGTATTCCATGAAAGTCTACCTTCCTCTTTACGGAGATGTGGATGTAACGGTAGACTGGGGTGACGGCTCCTCCGAAGAGGTAAAGAAGACCGTTTCGACAGCCGCGGCCCTTGTCCAGCATACGTATACGGAAACCGGTACCTATTATATTACAGTAAATGGCAGTGCCGGGGCGCTTAAAGGTACATCCATAAACAAGAATGCCGCTCCTGCCGTTACAAGGATACTGCAGTGGGGCAGACTCGGCGTCACATCCCTTGAGGACGCATTCAAGAACAACACCTCCATCACTTCCGTACCCTCCCCTGAAGAAGGGGCGTTTGCGGCAGTCACCACGGCTGACGGCATGTTTGACGGATGCTCTTCCCTGAAGACTGTCCCTGGCGACCTTCTGGCATCGGCGGCGGGTTTGACTGATGTAGGGTCTATTTTCAATGGCTGTTCATCGCTGGAGTCTGTTCCTGTAGAGCTTTTCGCGTCCAATCCGTTGATTACGGATGCATCGGTCCTGCTTACGGGATGCTCGTCGCTGACAGAGATCCCGGAAGACCTGCTTTCTAAACAGACCGAGATCACTTCGCTCGCCAGCGCCCTGAAAGGCTGCTCGTCCCTGAAAAGCATACCTGAGAACCTGTTTGCATCACAGACCAAGGTGGCAAACCTTTCCAGTCTTTTCACTGACTGTACTTCATTGGAGTCAGTTCCTTCAGGGCTGTTCAGGAACCAGGCTTCCGTAACCAACATAGCCACAATGTTCAAAGGATGTTCATCCCTGGTATCCGTTCCGGAGGGCTTTCTGGACGTGTTCACGAAGGTCAACAACATCAACAGCCTGTTCAGCGGGTGCTCGTCTCTGGCCGGACTGCCTGCCGGGATTTTCCGGAATCTTTCGGCAGTCACTACCGCAAGCTATCTCTATGAAGGCTGCAAGGAACTTATGGAATTCCCTTCCATCAAGACCATGGCGTCACTGAAGACTGTTCCGGGTATGTGGAAGGACTGCAGCAATATCACGGGCGTTCCGGCGGACTATTTCCCGGAAAGTGTGAGCGGCGGGACATCTGCGGCATATATGTTCCAGAACTGTACTTCATTGAAGAATGTGCCTGAGGGGCTGTTCGATGACTTCTCGTCAGTCACCACCATCAGTCAGATGTTCCAGAACTGCACATCATTGGAATCCCTTCCTGCATGTATTTTCGACAGCATGACCAAAGTCCGGACGGCGGCGAATGTATTCAACGGTTGCTCCGCTTTTACCGGCGAGTCGCCGTACACGGAGGTGAACGGACAGAAAATCCATCTGTATGAAAGAAGTGCGGAGAACGGATTTACCGAGGTCACCAGCTACAAGGACTGCTTCACCGGATGTGAGAAGATGGCCGACTACGCCTATATCCCTATCGCATGGGGCGGGATCAGTGACGGGACCAAAGGCCTGCCTGAACTCGAAATTTCCATGACACCTTCCTCCGGTGCCGAATATTATATGTTTGACATCAGCATCAAGGGTACGGATGTCAAGACCTGTAAATATGTTCTCGGGGAAACCGCTACTGTCGAGGCCCGTACCGAGGAACTGGGCGGCTACGACAAGCTATGCAACAGATACGGTTCTTCTTTTGCGGATTCTGTCATAGACAATATCAATTCGGACCAGGGACATTCCGTGTCTTCGTCCGAAATCGAGGCCGGGACGGAATATACTCTTGTAGTCATGGCCGGGAATGCGCACGGAACCACTATCGAGACTGTAAAGTCCTCTACTGCAGAGGTCCCTGCCGGTGAGGCAGACTACCAGAGGTATATCGGGACATGGACCGTGACTTCCGCATCCTCCGAGATCACCGGGCAGCCGCAGACCTTCACCGTAGAGATCGAACCGTACAGGGTGAACGAAAGCTTCCGCGTCTCCGGGTGGGGTATCACCACGATGGGTGACAAGGACACCGCCCCGTTCATAATGGACTATTCCGGCGGGGATGTCTCCATCCGTACATACGACTACTGCGGTATGGTAGGGATGTACTATGTATATCTCAAATACAGGTTCCGGGACAATGGCGCGTACTATGTCTGGACCACCGAAGATGCCCTGGCTACCGGATCATACGGCAGCGACGGCACAGTCACTATCGATATGGGCAAGTTCACCAACCCTGCCGACGGAGTCGAACACCAGGTTATCGGTATGGATTATTTCCTCTACAGCGGCGGGAAGTATTATGAGGCGCAGGATATGTTCAAAGAGGGATACACCATGAGCGACTACAGCATAGGCCCTTACCGTCTCACCCGTGCAGGGGCCTCCGCATCGGCAGCGGCTGCCGGGAGGCTGAAGGCAGACAGCTTTGTCAACATCCCTGTCGGCACATCCCATGTGTCAGCCTCAGCTCCCCGCCATGGAGCGGCCGAGGTGATAAAATGAATGTACGACAGAGCATAAACATAAATATTTGAATTACGTACCAGAGGGGCCCGGCTGTGAAGTCCGGCCCTTTTCCTGTCATTCCGGCCCGGCAAAGCACGTGGAGAAACCTGCATCGGGTACCCTGCATGATCCTGCTGCAGATGTACAAATCTGGCCTTTACCTGCCGAGCAGATTGGGGAACTGGCCTTTCTGGTAGGGATTTTTGCGTATAACAATGAAAATCATACATTAAGCTATTGTTTTCTAAAATTTCATTAAATTCGAAACATATCGATTGTAGAAGAACTTTAGTCTGGACCTGCTATCCTGTATATACGTTCCTACGGTTTTAATATAGTAGACTTTATTTATCTAACCTATTCGATTTCCCGTTCAGGGCGTATCTCCTGGACAACGGGCGTTTTGAGCTTTTCCTTTTCTACGAACTCAAAACTATGTTTATGCAAAGGGAATTCCTCTGGAACTATTCCAATGGCGGGATCTCTTTCGGAGTGAAGTTCTGAAATGTTGAAGTGCTAAAATTTCTCCTCGGAAATCCATCCTGAAATTTATATTTAAAAATTTCAAAACAGTTTCTTATATTTGCAGGTTGATGAAAAAGTAAAATCTTAAAGGACAGTATATGACGATTTCTTATAACTGGCTCAAGGACTACATTGAGTGTGACCTTACTGCAGAGCAGGTGGCGGAAGCCCTCACTTCCATAGGCCTGGAGGTGGATTCCCTCGAACAGGTGGAGGAGATTCCCGGAGGACTAGCCGGGGTCATCGTTGCGGAGGTGGTGGAGTGCTATGACCATCCGGATTCGGACCATCTGCACATAACGAAGCTGAACACTGGCGCACCTGAGCTGCTGCAGGTAGTGTGCGGCGCACCGAATGTAGCTGCAGGCCAGAAAGTCCTTCTCGCCACAGTGGGAACTAAGCTGGGCGAGGATTTCAAGATAAAGAAATCCAAGATAAGGGGCGTGGAGTCCAACGGCATGATCTGCGCCGAGGACGAGCTCGGGATAGGGACTTCGCACGAGGGCATTATGGTCCTGGACCCGTCCGCAGTGCCCGGTACGCCCGCGAAGGAGTATCTTCATCTGGCTACCGACTACGTGATAGAGATCGGGCTGACGGCCAACAGGGTGGATGCCGCATCGCATATAGGCGTGGCCCGCGACCTGTACGCATACCTGAAACTCAACGGGATACCGTGTTCCCTCAATATACCGGACGTATCCGCCTTCAAGGAAGGCCCTGAAGGGCTCTGCTCTTCCGAGGGGGAGATAGACGGGGCCATTCCTGTCGAGGTGCAGGCCGCAGACGGGGCGCCGCGATATACAGGCATCACCATCCGGGGAGTCAAGGTAGGCCCTTCCCCTGAATGGCTGCAGAAGAAGCTCCTTTCCATAGGGCTCAGGCCTATAAACAATGTGGTGGATATCACCAACTTCGTACAGATGGAGACCGGACATCCGCTCCATGCTTTCGATGCGGCCAGGATTCTCGGGCACAAAGTGGTCGTCCGCAGGGCCGCGGAAGGGGAGAAGTTCGTTACCCTTGACGGGGTCGAGCGTACCCTGTCCTCCGAGGACCTCATGATAGCCAATCCTGTGAAGTCCATGTGTCTGGCGGGCGTATTCGGAGGTGAGGAGTCCGGCGTGACGGAGGCCACTTCGGACGTGTTCCTCGAGAGCGCATATTTCAACCCCGTGTCGATAAGGAAAAGCTCCAAGAGGCATGGCCTCAAGACGGACGCGTCCTTCCGTAACGAAAGGGGGGCCGACCCTCTCATCGTCGGGTATGCCGGGAAAAGGGCCGCACTCCTCATAGAGGAGATAGCCGGAGGCCGTGTCACCGGGAAGGTGCAGGAGTTCTATCCGGAGGAGATCAGGAAAAAGACCGTCGAACTGGACTATGACAGGATAGAGTCATTTATCGGAAAGGAGATAGGCCATGACACCATAGAAAAAATACTGGAATACCTCGCCTACGAGTTCATCGGACGCAGGACTGCACCGGACGGGACGCCTGCAGGCGCAGAGGTTGCCGTGCCGTCATATATGGTGGACGTCTACCGCGAATGTGATGTGGTTGAGGAGATCCTGAGAATCTACGGATACAACAATATCGAGCTCCCGTCCGGGGTGCGCATGTCCGTAAATGCATCCGTGAAGCCGGAGCCGGAGGCTGTGCGCAACGCCATTTCGGACTTTCTCGCCGCCAACGGTTTCGTGGAGACGATGAACAACTCCCTCACTAAAGAGGAATACTACTCCCGTCTCACCACATTCCCGGCCGAGAGATGCGTGCATATCGTCAACCCTCTGAGCTCTGACCTGAACGTCATGAGGCAGACCCTGCTTCTCAACGGGCTGGAGGTGATAGCATACAACATAAACAGGCAGATGAACACCCTGCGTATCTTCGAGTACGGTTCCGTATACGCGCTCAGGCCTGAGCAGGACCCGTCACAGATTTCAGCTTATGACGAGAAGACCGCCTATGCGATGTTCATCACCGGGCCTGGAGAGAAATCATGGTGCGCGGACGCGCACAAAGGCAGCTATTTCCAGCTGAAAGGCTATCTGGAACTGCTGCTCAGACGTTTCGGAGCCGACATATATTCCATGGAATACGGCGCGGCACCTTCCGACCTGTTCTCGGAAGGCCTGGTCTACAGGCTCCCTGGTACGGGAGAGCAGCTGGCCGTGATGGGCACGGTCGTTCCGGCACGCCTGAAGCAGTTCGGCATCAGGCAGCCGGTGTTCGCGGCCGAGATAAGCTGGCCTGTGCTCTTCGAACTGGTGAAGAGGGATAAGATAAAATACAAGGAGCTCCCGAAATTCCCGGAAGTGCGCCGCGACCTTGCCCTCCTTCTTGACGAGAATGTGGAGTACGCACAGCTGCGCAAGGCCGCGTTCAAGTCAGCAAAGAAACTCCTCAAGAGCGTGAGTCTGTTCGATGTGTACAGAGGGGACAAGATACCGCAGGGCAAGAAGCAGTATGCCGTGGCCTTTGTCCTTCAGGACATGGAAAAGACATTGACTGACAGCGAGGTGGATAAGGTTATGTCCCGGCTTCTTGCCACTTTCACCAATGAGTTCGGGGCTACTTTGAGGTAAAGGATATGCGTGCGGCCTTAAGGTATATTGCCCTTGCGGCGGCGCTGACAGCCTTCTCCTTTTCCTGTGGAAGGCGGGAACGCATCATTCCGCGGGGCGAGATGGCGGAAATTTATGCGGAGATGTTTGTCCTGGACCAGAAGATTGTCCAGGAGCCGGATGTCAGGAGGATGGCCGATACGCTCCTGGTATATGAGCCTGTCTTCGAGGCGTATGGCTATACCTCCGATGACTACAGGGCCAGTATGGCGTATTATATAAAGGATCCGGACCGGTATGTCAGGATACTTAAAAAGACAGTTGAGATACTGGAGTCAAGACGGAAGGAACTGAAGGCCGAGAAAGAGGTGCTGGAGTCCATTTCACAGTCAAAGGCAGTGACGGAATCTTTCCGGCCTGAAAGGATATTCTTCCTTTCAGGCATGGCCAACAAGGATCTGCTTACGGTTGACAGCCTTGTATTCTATATCGACTCTACCGGAGGCTCTTACGATTTCGATGTACAGAAAGGGTATGATACCCTGTATGCAGGTCCGTGTCTGGTAATACCGTCCGGTACGGAAAGCGTGCCGGATACTATTGCAGTGCAGTCTGCAGCACAGGAGTCTGCGGTGGAGTCTGCGGCTTTGAGACCTCAGCTCCCGCAGGGACGCATGTCCGCCTCCGGTCCAGGTGTGGAGGACATAAGGGCATCAGACCTTCCCGTACATTCGGCGCAGCCACTGAAGAAAATTGCAACTGATCATAAATGAATGACACAAAAACTACAAGCCTTGTCGGACTGACACCATGCTATGAAACGAATTGCAGCAGAATTCCTGTACACACTGGACCGTCCGGGACCAATAAAGGACGGGTATGTTGAATATGATGAGAAAGACGGTACTGTCCTTGGCGTTGGGGAATGTGAGGACCCGGGGGCGGAGTCGGTGTTCTATAAAGGGGTCCTGGTCCCTGGATTCGTGAATTCCCACTGTCATGTCGAACTTTCCCACCTTCAGGGGAAATTCGTCAAAAAGACCGGCATGGCAGGCTTCATCGACCAGATAAATGCTTTGAGGGACAGCTCGGACAGGGATTCCCGCATGTCGTGCATCCGCGGATGGATGGACAGGATGTGGAAACAGGGCGTTTCTGCCATGGCGGATATAAGCAACGGAGATGAAAGTTTCCAGAGCAAGGCGTCTTCCCCCATGTACACGAGGACTTTTCTTGAGGTATTCGGCTCCGAGCCGCAGGACTGTGCCGCTGTCATGGACTCTGTCCGCAGCCTGCAGAAGAAAGCCCTTGAATACGGCCTGGATGCAGCACCTACACCGCATGCGTGCTATACGATGAGTCCTGAACTTGTGACTGCGGCCAGTGCAGACGCCCTTGCGTCCGGTTTCCTTTCGTACCATTCACAGGAAAGCCCTGAAGAGGAGCAGATGATGATTTCAGGGGAGGGCCCCTTGTATGAAAACAGGAAGCGTCTGGGAATGAATACCCCTCCTGTAACAGGAAGGCCGTCACTGTTCTATTTCCTGGACAGGCTCGAAAAAGTACACCCTGCCCCGTTCCGCGAACATATACTGCTTGTTCACGAGGTGTGCATGACAGAGGATGTGGCCGATGCCGTGAATGCCGCGATGGAACATGCCTATATCGCACTCTGTCCGTTGTCAAACATTTTCATACATGGCCAATTGCCGCCGGTGGAAATGATGCGGAGGAAAGGCCTGCGGCTGACTGTCGGGACAGATTCGCTTTCCAGCAACGATACCCTGGATATGGTTAAGGAGATGTATTGTCTCCAGAACGCCTTTCCGGATGTAAGTCTTGGGGAGATCCTGACATGGGCCTGTCTCAACGGGGCATCGTTCATCGGGAAAAAGAGTGAACTCGGGTCTGTAGTCCGGGGCAAAAGACCGGGGCTGGTCCTTATAGAGAATACAAGCGCTGACGGCCTCCTTACTGCGGAAAGCACATCCAGGAGAATAATATAACGTGAATCCGGTGGACCCACTTCACTGAAACAGGCAGCAGCGGGGGCAGAGGACGGGTTGCGCCTGTTGTAAGTATTGAATGTTAGGACAATCGTTGTAAAATTAATCTGCCGAACTGACGTTTACACAACAGATTTTTATGCTGAGATTTGAAGATATTGTTTTCGGCCCGGTCCATAGCAGGAGACTGGGGGCATCCCTCGGAGTCAATCTTCTGCCGCCGGGAGGAAAACTGTGCAACTTTGATTGCATATACTGCGAGTGCGGCTGGAACAAGGACGGTCTCGGCGGCGGACGGATGCCGGGTGCGGCTGATGTCAGGGCCGCCATGCAAAGGAAGTTCCCGGAACTGGTGCGGGAGGGCGTCAAGGTGGATTCGATTACATTTTCCGGTAACGGAGAACCGACCCTCAATCCGGATTTCGCAAAGATAGTGGACACTACTGTCGAAATGAGGGACAGGTATCTTCCGGATGCGGCCATAACTGTGCTGTCGAATGCCACTATGCTTCACCGTCCCGACGTGCTCGCGGCATTGAAGAAGGTGGACAACCCTGTCCTGAAGATAGATGCCCCGACAGATGCCGGGGCAGAGACGGTCAACCGGCCTTGTCCCGGGTATCATGTTGATGAGACTGTCCGTGCCCTGGAGGCCTTTGAAGGGGATTTCATCCTTCAGACAATGTTCCTGAGGGGAGGAGGCTGCGACCCGGCGGACTCTCTCTGGCTTGACGGCTGGATGTCTATAGTGGAAAGGCTGCACCCGAGGGAGGTAATGGTCTATACCATTGACCGGGAGACACCGGAGAAGGGGCTTCAGAAGCTGTCAGTTGAGGAGATGTCAGAGCTTGTCAGACCGTTGGCTGATAAAGGATTCAATATTCAGATAAGGGGTTGAGGCCATGAGGGTTGTAATTCAGAGGGTGAAAAACGCCAGGGTGGATATATCCCGTAGCGGGTACTTGTCGGCCATAGGTGCCGGCCTGCTGGTCCTTGCAGCCTTTGTTGATGAAGACACGGATGCCGACCTTGAGTGGACGGCAAGGAAGATTGCCGCCCTTCGCGTGTTTGATGATGAGGACGGGGTCATGAACCTTTCCGTTAAGGATGCCGGAGGGGAGATCCTGGTGGTAAGCCAGTTCACGCTGTATGCATCTACCGCCAGAGGGAACAGGCCGTCATATATCAGGGCTGCAAAGCCGGATGTGGCTGTCCCTCTTTACGAAAAGTTCTGCGCGGAGATGGATGCGCAGCTCGGGAAACCGGTCGGGCGGGGCGTTTTCGGGGAGGACATGGCGGTCTCCCTGCTGAACGACGGGCCTGTGACGATTATAATGGATTCGAAGATTAAAGAATAGTTTTATATATGAAAGATTATTTTGCAGAGTATGGCTATACTCCTGACAAGGAGGCGACCGGAAGGGCGCTGGACCTGATCGCGGCCAACCTTGAGAATGTGGTCACGAAACCTGTGCTCCTGTCGTGTTTTTCCATGATGGACCTTACTACGCTTAAGACGGATGACACCGTGATGTCTGTACGCAGGCTGGTCGAGAAAGTCAATGATTTCCAGAAGGAATATCCTGACTACCCGCTTCCGGCATCGATATGCGTGTATCCGGATTTCGTGGAGACGGTAAAGGCATGCAAGACATGCGGCCAGGTGCATATAACGGCTGTAGCCGGATGTTTCCCTTCATCCCAGAGCTTTATCGAAGTAAAGCTCCTTGAGTGTGCCATGGCTGTGGAGAAGGGGGCTGACGAGATAGATATCGTGCTGTCCCTCGCCACTTTCCTTGACGGGGACTATGAAAGTGCCTCCGATGAGATAAGGCAGATCCGTTCATGCATCGACGCTAAGGCCGCGGGGCAAGGCAGGACAGTGCATCTGAAAGTGATTCTGGAGACGGGGCTGCTCATGTCACCGGACCTTATAGCAAAGGCTTCTTTCCTCGCTATGGAGGCAGGGGCGGACTTTATCAAGACTTCTACCGGCAAGGTGAGCGTCAATGCCACTCCGGCAGCGGCATATACCATGTGCGAGTGCATAGCTGCATATTACAGGAAGACAGGCCGCAAAGTGGGATTCAAGCCTGCCGGGGGAATATCATCCGCCCTGGATGCTGTATCTTACTATACCATAGTTTCCACAGTGCTCGGCGAAGATTGGCTTGACAGCCGCCTGTTCCGTTTCGGGGTTAGCCGCATGGCCAACAACATCATTTCCGCCATCGAGCAGAAAACAGTGGCTTACTTTTGATTTTTGCAGCATTTTTTTGCCTGCTTGAGATGTGTAATGTGCCTCACAGTTGTCTGTGGGGCACATTTTCCAATTAAGCGTTTGTTCTTTTACGAACACGGATAAGTCCAGGTAATTTTGCCCCGGTTTAAAAAAACAGGAACTATGGACAGATTGTTTGGATTTATTCTGCTGGCAATGACCGTAGTGTCATGCAGCAAGGGCGTATCCGGCCCCTCGTCCGGCTTTCAGGATGAGGGGCAGATTGCCCATGGGATGATTGTCCTTGGCAGAAAACTGGAGAACCCGTACACGACGGAGAACATTTCCGCCGCCATCGCATCGGTTTATCCTGCAAGGGACAGGGTGGAGGTCAGGCCTACGCATCTTTATGTCAGATTCCTGCCGGTGGATCAGGATGATTTCGACCTGATATCGGATCTGGACCTTTCTGACTATCCTCTTGATTATGAGATAGTAAAGGACGGAGATTATTATCATGATCCGCAGATAGGTGATGACAAGGTGACATGGCAGTATGCGGTGGTTCCGCATGACTATGTATTCCCTGACATCTACTATGAGGTCATAGACGAGTGTTTCATTACCGAGAATGATGCACCTGAACGCTCTGCTGACGGGATAGACTGGGATGCAGTAGAACGGGAGGCATACAGGCTGACCGGCAATGCCGACATGCTGGTTGCTGCCGGTGCAAGAGGAAATAAGGTGCATCCATCCGGGAGGATAACCATTGTTGATGACAGGGTCAACGGGGGTAAGCCGTTCGGTCTTGCCGGAGTCAGGGTCAGGTGCAATACTTTCGTGAAATATTCCCACGCCTATACAGACCGTGACGGATATTATACTATCCCGAAGAAATATTCGGCTAAGGTACGCTACCGTCTCATATACAAGAACGAGAAGGGGTTTGCCATAGGCTTCAACAAGCTCCTGGTCCCGGCTTCCACTTCCGCCCTTGGCAAGGGGGATCCTGACGGTATGGACTATACTGTGACCAGAAATTCGGACCGTACAATGTTCTCAAGGAGCGTGGTCAACAATGCCGCATATGACTATATCACCAGGTGCTCCGGCGATGACATGGGGATAACTCCTCCTCCGTCCGACCTGAGGATATGGCTGTTCCATTCGCTGGAGGCCAGCAGTTCCGTAATGATTCATCACGGAACTGTCGTCGAGAGCAAGTATATCAAAAAGTTCCTGGGTATATTCTCGTCTGTCATAGCATTCTTTTCGCCTGATATCACCATAGGTACCAGGAACCTGAATGACTATTGCAGCATCTACAGTGCCGTATGCCATGAATTGGCGCACGCGAGCCACTTCGCCCAGGTGGGCAAGGAATATTGGGACCGGTACATCATGTACATAATGAAATCCTATGTCACTTCCGGAGGGATGACGTACGGGACAGGTACCGAGGCCGATGCCGGATATTGTGCTGTCGGGGAAATGTGGGCCTACTATCTTGAAAGCATCATGTACAAGGAGAGGTACGGGGGCAATGTGCCTTCATTCGGAAGTTCAAACTGGTTCTTTCCGCAGATATTCAGAACACTTGACGAACGCGGCGTAACGAGGTCGGAGATACTTGGCGCGATGCAGCCGGACGTCACGGATGCTGATCTCCTTAAAGGCCGTCTGCTATCCCTGTACCCGGACAAGGGGCTGGTGATAAACCAGGCGTTCAACAGATACAGGAGCCTGGAATGAGAGCGGCTGTGAAGTACATCCTGTTGCCTTTCCTGCTGGCTTTCGGGGCGACAGATTCTTTTGGACAGAGGATGTCTGTTTCTACAGACTTGCTTGGGTATCTTGATTTTGCCACGATCAATGCGGAGGCATCCTATGCCGTGGCAAGGCACTGGAGCGTGACGGTATCAGCAAGGTACAATCCATGGACTTTCAACAAGGGCAGGCCCGGCAGGCAGGTACAGCACAGACAGCAATGCTATGCGGCGGGTGCCAGGTACTGGCTATGGCATACGTATTCTGGATGGTGGATTTCAGGAAAGCTGCAGTACCAGGAATACAATACAGGGGGACTGTTCGACCGGTCAGCGGAAGAGGGTGACAGGATTGGGGCAGGAATCGGTGCAGGCTATGCATATATGCTCCATCCTCACCTTAATATCGAGTTCGGGATAGGCCTGTGGGGAGGATACGGCAGATATGTGTATTACAGCTGTCCCTCCTGCGGCCTTACTACGGGAAAAGGCGAGGGGATGTTCCTTCTGCCCAATGATGTGATGATTTCCCTTTCTTATGTGTTCTGATATGGGGAAGATGTTGTATGGCTGCCTCCTTATGCTGCTGGTTGTCTCATGTTCAGGATCGCGGCAGCTTTCGGTGGCCAGCAGGTCAGGAGCCGATGTGGATGTGTCCATCCCTCCTTCCGGGGATGGCAGGGACAGCGTTCCTTCAGTGGAGGAGGTCATCTCTACAGAAGAAAAAGACGGCCCCGCAATAATGAACGCGGTAAAGGACTCCGAAACCGGCGAGATGGTGGCGGTAGATGTAATAAACGCTTCGAAAGTGGTGGCGCGGTTCAGGAATGTGGCTGAACGCTCCGGCAAGGTGACCCTCGAATTTGATGTGACGGTCCCTTCCGGTCTGGTGGCTTCCAGATGGCAGCTCAGGGTCTTTCCCGAGGTTGTTATGGGACATGATTCGCTGGGCCTGGACCCTTTGCTTGTGACAGGGGCGAAGTACAGGACTATGCAGATCAGGGGATATGAACGCTACAGGGAGTTCATATCATCAATAATCAGGGACAGTTCAGGATTTGTCATGCTGCGTCCCCTGGAGATTTTCATGAAGCGTAACTACCCGCAGATCTATGCCATGAAGAATGATACAACCATTGTATCCGATCCTGATGCAGAGGACCTGTTTGGTGTGACCGGGCGCGAAGTCCTCAATCATTATACCAGGCACGGGCTTGCCAGGAGGAACAGGCGGCGGGAGGACAGGTCTGGTGAAATGCTTGAAAGGCTGACAGGCGGCCTGACTGGAATGGTACGGCTTGACACTGTGGTGGCTTCCGGTACGGACATCTGCTACAGATATTCTCAGACACTTGAATACCGTCCCGGTGTCAAAAAGATACCTGTGGCGCTTTCCGGTGGAATATATGAAGACGGGAGGCTCCTCTACAGGCTGCCGGGACGCAGCAGAATAGACTTCTATGTCAGTTCGCTGTCTTCGCTGGCCGACCTTTCACCCCGTTACAAGTCTGTGATAGTGGAGCGTAATGTATATGATTACACAAACGCAGTGCTGGATTTCGAAAAAGGGTCGGCTGTCCTTGACACCCTGGTGGAGGCAAACGCATCGGAACTCTCCAGGATACGGGGGAATGTGGAAGCCATGCTCGGCATGAGTGCCTATGAGGCTGATTCTGTCGTAGTCACGGCATCATGCTCCCTGGAAGGAAGCTACAGTTACAATTCTTCTTTGGCAGGACGGCGTGCGGATACCGTAATGGAGCTCCTTTCAGGGAACCGGAGGGCCCGTTTCGGGAATGTACTGAAGTCCGCTTCGGTACCTGAAAACTGGAAGCTTTTCATCACTATGGTATCCAGTGACCCGTCGGTGTCAGAGGAGTCATTGGACAGGATCCGCTCCCTTCCCTATGAGCATAGTCCGGACAGTTCCGAAGCCGAGCTGCGCAGCCTGCCCGAGTACAGGTATTTCAGAGAGAAGATATATCCGCGCCTGAGGACTGTAAGGCTTGATTTCTATCTCCACAGGAAGGACATGGCCAGAGATACTGTCTATACATCCGAACTTGATTCGGCCTATATGGCAGGCGTAAAGGCTCTTCTTGACCTGGACTATTCCGGGGCGGTGGAGAAGCTGGGCGGATACAAGGACTACAATTCGGCTCTTGCATACCTGTCTTCCGGATATGACACCAAGGCCCTTGAGGTCCTGGACTGCCTTGGGGAACGCTCGCCACGGGTTTTGTACCTGAGGGCCGTAGCCTTGTCACGGCTGGGGAGGAGGAATGAAGCTTCGAAAGTTTATGATGAATGTGTCAATATGGATCCATCAATGCTGCACCGCGGCCGTCTGGACCCGGAAATACAAATGTTTACTTTAAAATATGAATGAAATTGCAATGAAAAGAATCAGAGAATTTTTCACAGTTTGTATGCTGCTTGTCGCGGCAGGTTGTTCGAAAGAAAATGTTGTCGGGGATATTGCTGGCGCGAGTGCCTTCCCTCTTGAGATTTCCGTGTCCGGCCCTTCCGTGAAGTCAGTCGGGATACAGGACGAGGCGAAAGTGAACTCGCTGCAGATCTATGTGTTCCGCGGTGACGGGACACTGGAGGCCTATGGCAAGGCCAAGGCCAATACGGTAGTCACGCAGTGCACATCTGGGAGCAAGTCGGTTGTGGCCCTGGCCAATGCTCCTGACATTGCCGACATCCTTTCACGGGCGGCCCTTGATGCCCGGATATCCGACCTCAAGGAGAACGCCCCGGGAGCGTTTGTCATGTATGGAAGCACGGAAGCGGAAGTGTCTGCTTCATCGGGGACAGTTACGGTCCCGGTGACCAGGATGGTGGCACGTCTGTCCATACAGAAGATCACCAACAGGCTGGAGCTTCCGCAATATGCCGGCACGTCCATACAGATCAAGAGAATCTATCTGGTAAATGCCGCAGGCAGCATGAAATACGGAGATACCGCATATGAGGCGAAGTCATATGCAGGAAGCGGCTATGTCCCTTCCGTATGGTACAACACCGGGGCCTGCGACGGAGACGGGGACCTTCCAGATCTGCTGAACAGCAGGGAGCTGCCTTCCGCATCGGCATCGCCGTCAGAGCCATATTCGGTCGCGCACTATTTTTACTGCTATCCCAACCCTGTCACGGAAGATTCATCTTCGGGGGCGGCCCGTTTCACCAGGCTTGTTGTGGAGGCTTCCATAGACGGCAAACTGTGTTACTACCCGATCTCCATACCCGGCATAAAGAACAACCATACGTACAATATATCGGAACTTATAATAACCCATATAGGTTCGGACAGCCCCGATGTCCCGGTGTCATATTCGCAGGTGTCTTTCTCCATCACCGTCAATCCTTGGCAGGAAGGGTCCGATACAAGTGTCACTATATGATTTATGAAGAGAACCGTATTCCATATCATCATGGTCATGATGCTGGCCGGATGCTCCATAAAGGAAGACAGGACCTTGTGTCCGTGTACCATAATGGTTGATCTTTCCGGGATGGACCGGGAGGCCCATGCGGTTTCGGACATACTTGTCCTGACGGATGGGGATGTGGTCCTTGAAGATGAGATACCGGCCGTAAGGTACAGCGAACCGTACGTGTTCAGGGTCAGGAGGGTTTCCACTACGGTGGATATCTACAGCGGGTGGAAGGAAAGTGGGCTGACAGCTGCGGGTTTTAAGGTAGATGAAGGGGAGCAGTTCCCTGAACTGTATCTGCAGACGGAAAGGATTGATACGGACGCTGAGTCCGTATCCCTGGCCGCAGGCCTGCACAAATCCTACTGCAAGGTCACTATAGATATCAGGACTGAAGGGGAATATCCGTATTCTCTGTCTGTCAGGGGAGATGCATGCGGATACGCCTGGGACGGGGAGATAATCCGCGGGAAGTTCGAATACTCCCCGGCCCTTGACCGGGACGGGATATGCACTGTCAGGATTCCCAGACAGCACGATTCTTCCCTGGCTTTGGTCATATCCGAGGAAGGGAATACGCTCAGGGAGTTCGCCCTGGGGGAATATATCATGGAAAGCGGCTATGACTGGACTGCCAAGGACCTTGAGGATGTTGAGGTTGAGATAGATTACGTCAAGACCGATGTCATATTCAAGGTCAACGATTGGGAGACCACGATTTCCTTTGATGTAATAATTTGAAAAAAATAGTTCGTAATTCAAAAACCTTTTATATCTTTGCACCACTTTTGAGGCGCAGGTGGCGAAATTGGTAGACGCGCTACTCTCAGGAGGTAGTGCCAGAAATGGCGTGTCAGTTCGACTCTGATCCTGCGCACGTTTAAGAGGATGTTCCTGAAGCAGGTCCATCCTCTTTTACTTTTCAGGGGGCGGGCCTTCCTGGATGATGATATTCTGATTGCACCAGTATTTATTTTCGGTATAATTTCCATTGAAGATGAAGATAGTTTTTCTCGATGCTGCCACTGTCGGAAGCGACATTTCATTAGCTCCTATACAGGAACTCGGGCAGCTTGTCTGCTATGACACATCTGATCCGCAGGAGGCGCTGGAGCGTGTCCGGGACTGTGAAGTGCTCATTGTCAATAAAGTTAAGGTCACACCTGAGCTGATTGATGCAGCCCCTCGCCTGAAGCTGATATGCGAGGCTGCCACCGGGGTGAACAATATTGACATAGAATACGCTGCGTCCAAGGGCATCCCAGTCAGGAACGTGGCCGGATACTCTACGGATTCAGTGGTGCAGACCACGTTCATGCATATCCTTGCGCTTGTGGGGAGAAGCACGTATTTTGACAACAGCGTAAAGTCCGGTAAATACAGCCGTAGCGGGCTTTTCACTGATGTTTCCGTACCGTACTGTGAGCTTGCCGGCAAGAGGATGGGGATTGTCGGCATGGGCAACATCGGCACCAGGGTGGCAAAAGTGGCGGATGCCTTCGGGATGAAGGTCAGCTACTTTTCGACTTCCGGCACATCGCACAATACGGACTATCCGAGCATATCGCTTGAGAAGCTGATGTCGGAGTCCGACATTGTTTCCATACATGCGCCTTATAATTCCCGTACAGCAGGTCTGATAGGCATGGAACAGCTCCGTATGATGAAGCCTTCAGCTGTCATTGTGAACATGGGCAGGGGCGGGATTGTGGATGAGCAGGCCCTGGCTGAAGCCGTTGACAACGGGTGGATTGCAGGTGCCGCCCTGGATGTTTTCACTTCCGAGCCCCTTCCTGGGGACAGTCCTCTTATGAAGGCGGTGCATAAGGATCGCCTGATACTGTCCCCGCATATTGCGTGGGCTTCGGTGGAGGCCCGGGAGCGTCTTGTGGAGAAGATAGCGGAAAATATCGCGGCCGGATGGTAGACTGCCCGGCATATACAATAAGCGGGCGGACCTGCAATTACCGGTCCGCCCGCTTTCATGTTTTATGTCCGTATTTTAACTGTTCCTTTTCTCCTTTGCCCTTACCAGTTTGTCTTTGAGGATATCCACACAGTCTACCAATGCGTCCTCGAATGTCTTTGCGTTCCTTTCGATTACCAGGTCATTGCCAGGAATCTGCACATGTACCTTTACGTTCTTGTTCTGGTGTTCCGCCAGTAATGAAAGAGCCACATCTACTCCAATGATTCCGTCGTGGAACTTCTCCAGCTTCGAGACTTTCTTCTCTACGAAGTCAAGGAGCTTCTGGTCTGCGTTGAACTTGATGGATTGAATTCTAATCTCCATGTTTACCTCCGCTTTTTGCCCGTGGGTGGGCAGTTTCATAAACTTTCTTGAGTTTGGCGATCGAGTTGTGGGTATATACCTGGGTGGCAGCAAGTGAAGAATGCCCCAAAAGCTCTTTTATGGTATTAAGGTCTGTCCCGTCTTCAAGCAGTTCTGTGGCCAGTGTATGCCGCAGGACATGGGGGGACTTCCTTGCAGTGAAACCTTCCGCTTCTCCAAGCTCGCCTTTGACCGCCCTGTCTACATATACGGGATATATCGGTGTGCCCTTTGATGTGACGAAAAGCGGCATATCCAGCTTCCGGCTCCCACAGCCTGTCGCCTCAACTGCTTGTAAATATAATGAAATTTCTTTACAAAGAGAAGGTACCAGAGGAATTTCTCGCGTTTTGTCCCCTTTCCCCGTGACTTTCATGATGCGCCTGCTGAAATCAATGCTTCCCCGCTTCAGCGACACAAGCTCCGCCCGGCGTATCCCGGTGGAATAGAGCGTGGACAGGATGGCCCTTTTAAGCCGTTTTTCGAAAAGCAATGCGGAGAATCTTTCCGGTTTCCCGGAAAGCCGCGACATCTCTATATATACGGGGTCGCCCTCGGGCCTGTAGCCCGGCCTGTAGTTCCGTGCGAGATATTTCTGAATGAATTCATCGGGGGAGGGGGAGATATCCTCTCCAGCAAATATGTCGCTTGCCGCGAAATATCCTGCCATGGCTTCTTTCCGGTAGAAAACCGGAAGCCGTTTCTCCTGTTTGGGACGCGGGACCGACCTGGCTGGGTTTGATGTCAGCAGTCCTCTTTTCATCAGGAATCCGCAGAATCCGCTCAGTACGGAGATATGCAGGTTGACTGTACGCGGACTCATCTTCCTCGTTTCGAGGAGCTCCACTATATAGCCTCTGATAACCAGAGGAGTGAGGGCCTCCTTGAGCATCTCGTCAGTAATCTGGTCCTGGTTTCCGGCTTCCGGCACCGCATATTTTGTGAATTCCTTCAGCACACCGGAATAAATGTCCTGTGTCCGCTTTGAGTACCTGCGGACAACGGATATGTATTCCAGGTATTTGTCAGCTGAATTCATCAGTATCATGATAATTTTTCCGTGAACCCGAGCTCGGCCGCCTTTTCTCTCATCAGCCTGTCTGCGTCTTCAAACCGGTTGTCAATCACCCCATCCAGGATGGCGTTCTTCACATATTCCTTAATGATGCCTATTTCCCTGCATGGCGGTATGCCGTACACTTCCATTATGTATTCGCCTGTTACAGGGTTCTTGAAATTGCGTATGGCGTCCTTGGCTTCCACCTCGGCGAGCTTCTGCCTGACCAGTTCAAAATTCTTCCGGAGCCTTTCTACCTTCTTCGGGTTCTTGGACGTGATGTCCGCATTGCACAGCAGCATTAGGTCGTCTATGCCGTTCCCCGCATCGAAGAGCAGGCGCCTGACAGCCGAATCCGTCACCTCCTCTGTCACCAGGGCTATCGGCCTGAGGTGCAGGTTCACGAGCTTCTGCACGTATTTCATTTTCTCATTCAGGGGCAGTTTCATCTGCTGGAAAATCTTAGGCACCATCCTGGCCCCGACTACCTCGTGCCCGTGGAAGGTCCAGCCTGTCTGCGGCGAGTACCTTTTGGTGGCAGGCTTGGCGATGTCGTGCAGCAGGGCCGCCCACCGGAGCCACAGGTAGGGTTCCGTCCGCGGCCTCTGGACTTCAGATCCGTCCTCGTAGTCATAGTTGAACAGTTTCCCCCCGGCAATCATCTCCGTCTCGTATGCTGCAACATTGTCCACGACTTCGAGCGTATGGCTGAAGTTTTCCTTGTGGCCCTTGCCTTCGACGGTCTCAACACCCTTGAGCTTTGTCAGCTGCGGCAGGATGTATTCCAGAAGGCCGGTCTCGTCCAGGAGACGGAATCCTATTGACGGCTTCCTGCATACGAGTATCTTGTTCAGCTCTTCAGTAATCCTCTCCTTTGACAATATCGACATCCTCTCCCTGTTCCTCCTGATGGATTCCAGTGATTCGGGGACAATCCTGAATACCCTTTCCCCGTCCGTGAGCTTTGTCGCGAACCGTATCGCCCTTATCATCCTCAAAGGGTCGTCGCTGTATGTCGTGTCGGGGTCGAGCGGTGTGCGTATTATGCCGGCGGCCAGGTCCCGTATGCCTCCGAACGGGTCCACCAGTGCCCCGAAGTCCTCTTTCTGCAGGCTCAGAGCCATGGCGTTTATCGTGAAGTCGCGTCTGAGCTGGTCGTCCTCGAGTGTACCGTCCTCGACAATCGGCTTGCGCGAGTCCCTCCGGTAGGATTCTTTCCTGGCCCCCACGAATTCGACTTCCATCCCGTGGTATTTCAGCATTGCCGTACCGAAATTCCTGAATACTGATACATTACTCTTTACGGCCTCCCCGACAGCCTGTGCCAGTTCAATGCCGCTGCCCTCCGCTACAATGTCTATGTCTTTGCAGGGCCGCCCGAGGAAGCAGTCCCTTACATAGCCTCCGATGACGAATGCCCTGACTCCGAGTTTTTCCGCTGCCTGCGATACAATGTTGAATATTTTATGGTCGAGAAATCCTTCTGTGATGGTGCTCATATTCCTGTTCCGGGTTTAAACTTGAATCCGGGTGCAAATTTAGCAGTTTATTTCAGCATTTCTTCATAATCCGGGGCCGACTGCTCCGGCATGTACCCTCCGGGGCCCTTTCGGAAAATGACTGTCCGGGTACCGTTGGTGATGATGATGTATTTGACGGACAATACCATATTGTATCTTACCGCCTGCTCCAGGACCTTGCGGTCCAGGCTGGTTTCAGGCCGCTTGCACTCCACGACCGCCAGCGGCTTTGCCTCCCTGTCGTATACAAGGATGTCTGCCCTGAACTGTTTCCCTCCGAGCTTGAACCCTGTTTCGCTCATCATCATGTGCACCGGGATTTTCATCTGTCCGTGGAGCAGTTCGCTGATGCACCACTGCCTTACCGCTTCTTCTGGTGTCAATGCGACCTCCTTTTTCCGGAGGGGGTCCCATACTGTCCTTTTCCGTTGCCCGTTCCCGGCAGTCCCGTGATGAGGCGGCAGCATGCCAAGCCTTTCGGCAATTTCCAGGGCTACATCACCATAGAGTTTCCCGTCGATGTCTATGACGGTCCCTGCGGTTTCTTCATACGCCTTCCTTCTGCGCTCCATCAGAGTTTCAATTCTTCTGCGCAGGGCTTCCTGTCCTGTCTCCGGGGTATTGAGCATGGGCCTGTCCTCATGGTCTTTTTCAAGGTTGGCGACGAGCGTGTCAATACCTGCCCTGAGATAGATGCATAATGTCCTGGCCTTTATCAAGTATATGCATCCCGGGGCGGTGAGTGTCCCTCCTCCGAGGGAGAGGACAGATATCCTGTCCTCTCCCTCGGAGAGCGCTGTAATCTCTTCCAGGGCATCCAGCTCCATTCTCCGGAAGGTATCCTCGCCCGCCGTCCTGAATATGTCCGGAATGCTTTTCCCTGCCTTGGCTTCAATGAATGCGTCGAGGTCTGTGAAAGGGCAGGAAAGCAGTGTGGAGAGTGCCTTCCCCACGCTGCTTTTCCCGCATCCCATGAATCCTGTCAGAGATATGATCATGATAAGTCCCCGGCTCCAGAATTTGATTTCAGGACAATCAGAACAGGCTGAGCTGTTCGTCATCCCCGTCGTCCATTTCTCCGGCCCTGTCCGGGTTGCTGTTATCAGGCATGTCTATCCCGTCTTCCGGGAGCGAGCTTATGCTGAGCCCGCTCCCGGTTTCGATTGTGTCTTCCTCCGGTTTCTCAAGCGGTTCGATGAAGCGTATCTCTTTGATCTCGTACTGGCTTGCCTTCTTCCCTTTTGCCTGGAATCCTTTTTTTCCGATGAATTCCTCTGCATCAATATGCTCCGCCGGCCTGTATTCATGCTTTCCTCCGAAAACGATTTCTATCTGCGGATGCCTGTCGTCGCTGACTGCTGCCAGGTATGACCCTTTTTCATCGGAGATGAATGACTGCAGGGTGTTGTCGCTCACATCGAATGAGAACCTCTTTATGTAGAAACATTCCTGATTTCCGTCATAATATATTGCGGTGTAGGTCTTCCCGCTGTCAAGTTTCTCAATCTTGAGAAGATTGTCCTGGTATCTGTTGCTCAGGTCAAAGGATGTAGTATAGTAGGTTCCGTCACTGAATATTGCCAGGATATGCTCTCCCGTATTGAACTGTCCCAGATAAAGGCCCCTCCCGTCTTCATTGAGCCTGTTTATGTCCTGGTCGAACCATATATCTTTCCCGCCGATAGTGGACACCCCTTTTGATTTGAGGTATATGCGCTGGATTGGATTCTTGGATACGAGATTCCCCCGGGAAGCCCTGCCCTTTATTGCAAGGGATGAGAAATCATATTCGAAAGAGGACTTCTTCAGCTTCGGACGCGGCCTGAGATTTATGCGCACTGTCTCGGCCTCTCCGTTCCCGTTTGCCGTGAACCAGAGCACGGCCGAGCCAGGAGTACCTGTAGTCAGGTCGTATTCTTTGTCTCTTGTGATACTTGTCACGGCAAACCGCTTGGCATACGTCACGCTGCTTTTTCCGTCCCGGTAGATGGCGTTGTAGATTGTCCTTGAGTCATTCCTGTCGAAAAGCCCGACATACAGGAGGTCCTTCCCGAAGAAGGCCTTGTCACTCACCTTCGTTACGCTGTATTTGCCGTCCTTGCGGAACACTATTATTTCCGACAGGTCCGAACAGTCGCAGACGAATTCTGCATTATCTTCCTTTTTCAGGTTTATTCCGACGAATCCTTCGGACATGTTGGCGTAGAGCTTGGCGTTGTTGTTTACTACGCGCGATACGGTGATGGACTCGAAGTTCACTATCTCGGTCTGTCTCGGGAAGCCTGCCCCGTATTTCTTTTTCAGGTTCCTGAAGTAGTTGATGGTGAATTCGGTGAGATGCTCCAGATGGTTTTTAACCTCTTCGATTTCAGCTTCTATCCCATTCAGCTTTTCGTCCAGTGCCTTTACATCAAACTTGGATATCTTCCTGACAGGCTTTTCTACCAGCTTCTCGATGTCTTCCATGACGATTCCCCTCTTGAGAAGTCCCTGGTACGTCTTCATCGTGCCGAACACTTCGTCCAGCTGTTCTTCCCAGCTGCCGGAATCCTTTTCCAGGATCTTGTAGACCTTGTTCTCGAAAAAGATCCTTTCCAGTGAGCCATAGTGCCAGTCGGCCTCAAGCTCATCCAGTCTGATCTGCAGCTCCTGTCCCAGCAGGTCCTTGGTATGCATTGTGTCGTAGACGAGTATGTCCTTGACATTGAGAAACTGCGGCTTGTTGTCTACAATTACGCAGGCGTTCGGTGAGATGGAGACCTCGCAGTCCGTGAATGCATAGAGCGCATCTATGGTCTTGTCCGGAGACACATCGTTCGGCAGGTGTATCACCAGATTGGCCTGGACCGTAGTCAGGTCATCGATCTTCTTTATCTTTATCTTCCCTTTATTCTTGGCCTTTATGATGGACTCAATCACCATGTGCGTAGTCTTCCCGTATGGGACTTCTGTGATGGCGATGGTGTTCTTGTCTATCTTTTCGATTTTTGCGCGGACCTTCACTGTCCCGCCCCGCTGCCCGTTGTTGTATTTGGAGCAGTCGGCATATCCTCCTGTAGGGAAGTCCGGCAGCAGTTCGAATTCCTCGCCTTTCAATATGGCGATGGATGCGTCTATCAGTTCGTTGAAGTTGTGCGGGAGGATTTTCGATGCAAGGCCTACGGCGATGCCTTCGGCACCTTGGGCAAGGAGCAGGGGATACTTTACCGGAAGCTCTACCGGTTCCTGGTTCCTTCCGTCATAGGATGTCATCCAATTGGTGATCTTGGGGTTGAACACTACTTCCTTGGCGAATTTCGAGAGTCTGGCCTCTATATACCTGGCTGCAGCGTTCGGGTCCCCTGTGATTATGTTCCCCCAGTTCCCCTGACAGTCGATCAGGAGGTTTTTCTGCCCCAGCTGTACCAGGGCGCCGAGTATCGAGGCGTCTCCGTGCGGATGGAACTGCATCGCCTCTCCCACCAGGTTGGCCACCTTTGTGTAGTGGCCGTCATCTTTCCTGTACATTGCATGGAGGACACGCCTCTGCACCGGCTTCAGCCCGTCGATGATATGAGGGACGGCCCTCTGGAGTATCACGTATGAGGAATAGTCCAGGAACCATTCCTTGAACATGCCGGAAAGCTTGTATTT
>CALVCB010000014.1 GCA_944325965.1 uncultured Bacteroidales bacterium | reverse complement strand
ACGTTAAGTTACATTAAAACTAATAATATATGAAACAATTTCTATTAAAGGCCGCTGCCGTCCTCTGCTCTTTAGCAGCACTGGTGCTCTCCGCCTCCGGGCTTTCAGCCCAGGAAAGGAACATCACCGTGACAGGGATAGTGACGGACGAGGCCGGACTCCCGCTTGCCGGCCTGGCGGTATTCGCCGAAGGCTCCACTACGGGGGCCATCACGGATCTGGACGGTAATTATTCTATAGAGGCGCCTTCCGACGCTGTCCTGGTATTCTCCTACCTGGGATACCGGACACAGAATGTGGCCGTGGACGGCAGGACACGCATAGACCTCGCACTCGAGCCGGATACAGAGCTGCTTTCGGACGCGGTGGTCATCGGATACGGTACCACCACGAGGAAGGACATGACAGGCTCCATCTCGGCGGTCAACAGCGATGATTTCAACAGCGGTCTGATCTCATCACCGGAACAGCTCATAAACGGCAAGGTGTCCGGAGTACAGATCACTTCTTCAGGCGGCTCCCCGACAAGCGGAAACACAATACGTATCCGTGGCGGGGCATCCCTGAACGCGTCCAACGACCCGCTCATAGTGCTTGACGGCGTGCCTCTCGAAAGCGGCGGCGTCAGCGGGATGGGGACAAACTTCCTCTCGCTCATCAACCCTGCCGACATCGAGTCGATGACAGTGCTGAAAGATGCGTCCTCCACAGCCATCTACGGCTCCAGGGCGTCCAACGGAGTGGTGATCATCACCACCAAGAAGGGCCGCAGCGACAAGCTGAGCATCACATTCAACACCACCCTCTCCCTGCAGAACAAGACCAGGACTGCGGAAATGCTCTCCCCGGAGCAGTTCGTACAGATGGCCACCGACGCCGGATACGGCGACCTGCTGGGTGACTGGCAGACAAACGGTTTCACCGACTGGAACGACCAGATATACCAGACGGCATTCGGTACGGACAACAGCCTGAGCGTGCCGGACAGTTCACAAAGAATTTCCCCTTCAGGGTGTCCCTCGGGTACTACAACCAGGACGGTATCGTAAAGACCGACAACGCCACACGCTACACCGGCAACATCAACCTCAGCCCTTCGTTCTTCGACGGCTACCTCAAGATAAACATCAGCGCCAAGGGAGCGATAAACAAGAACCGCTATGCCCAGTCCGGACAGGCGATATACAATGCCACTGTAGGGGACCCTACCCGCCCTGTATACTCAGGGAACGATGCTTTCGGGGGATACAGCGAGATACTTTCGGGCTCCGAGCCGAGCACCACGTCCGCGACATACAACCCTCTGGGGCTCCTCGAGCAGTATGACAGCAGGGAGAACATGAAAAGGGTGATAGCCAACATCGACGTTGACTACAAGATGCATTTCCTCCCTGACCTGAAGCTGCATGTGACTGGAGGCTACGACTACGCCTCCGCCGAAAGCGAGGTGTCCGTGCCGGCGACAGCAGCGCAGTACTACCGCCAGGGAGGCCTCTACACCCCGTCAGGCCCGAACACGGCAGAGAACCGGCTGTTCACCGCATATCTGAACTACAACAAGGAAATCCCGGCAATAAAATCCAGGATTGACATCACCGCCGGATATGACTGGCAGTACTGGAAATCATACGTTTCGGCCGGTGACAGCTATACGGCCGACAGAGTGACAAGCATCAATGCACAGTGGTCAGCAGACGACCAGAGGCATGCCCTGATGTCATACTACGCGAGGCTGAACTGGTCATTCGACGGAAGATACCTCCTCACGGCAACAATCCGCCGTGACGGGTCTTCAAGGTTCGCCCCTGAAAGCAGGTGGGGCACATTCCCTTCCGTGGCCCTGGCTTGGAACATAGCCGAGGAGAAGTTCCTTAAAGGCAACGGGGTGCTCAACAACCTCAAGCTCAGGGCCTCATACGGTGTCACCGGACAGCAGGACGGCATTGGCAACTACGGGTACCTCCCTGTCTACTACCCGTCCACCGGAAGCAACTCCCAGTACGTTACCGGAATCGACGGCAGCGGGAACATCATCTACGGGAACTACTACCAGGCAGGCTCCTACATTCCTGAACTGACATGGGAGACCACCGCCTCATGGAACGCCGGGCTGGACTTCGGATTCCTGGAGGACAGGATCTCCGGAAGCATCGACTACTACACGAGAAACACGCGCGACCTGCTGGCCACCGTACCTGCAGCAGCCGGGACCAACTTTACGAGGACTATCACTACCAACGTCGGGAACATGCACAGCGAAGGCGTGGAGGTCAACATCAACGCCACACCTGTAGATACCAGGGACTGGACCTGGAACCTTTCGGCAAACTTCACATGGCAGAAGGTGAAAATCACCAACCTCGCCTTCACGGATGACGCAGAAGTCGCCCCTACCCTTGTCGGGACCACAGTGGACTCGAAGTACGTACAGGCGTTCGCAGTAGGCCAGACACCATACGCGTTCTATGTGCACAAGCAGATATACGACGATAACGGACGGCCTATAGAAGGGGCCTATGCAGACCTCGACGGGGACGGGTCCATCACCACCGACGACCGGTATTTCTACCATTCGCCCACTCCTGACTACATGCTCGGGTTCAGCACGTCGGTAAGGTGGAGGAACCTCACCCTGAGCACATCGCTCCGTGCCAATATCGGGAACTACGCCTACAACGCCACCGCCGCCAACAACGGCGCCCTGGAAACCCTCAAATACGCCGATGAAGCCCTCTACAACCTCTCCACCAGCTACCTCGGGACAGGCTTCCAGACAAGGCAGATCTATTCGGACCACTATGTGGAGAACGCCTCATTCCTGAAGATGGACAACCTCATCCTCAACTACGACTTCGGCAAGATAAAGGACATCGTAGGGCTGAACCTCTCGTTCATGGCGCAGAACGTGTTCACCATCACGAAGTACTCCGGGGTGGACCCGGAAATCTATCTGGGTGTGGACCAGAACTTCTACCCGCGCCCGAGGATATACTCGCTCGGCATAGGTCTCACTTTCTAAAAAGGGAAAAACAGTCATGAAAAAGATAATATATACCATCATAACGGGCGCTGCGCTCCTCGCCGGAGCATCATCCTGCTCACTGGACCAGTACCCGCACACCAGCGACACGGCAGCCAATGTCTACACATCGGCAGAAGGCTACCAGAGTGTCCTGAGCGGCATCTACGCCGCCATGATACAGCGTATCAGCAGTGTATCCGACGAGGAGAGAAGCCAGAACTACATAAGGACCCTGATGATGTTCCAGGACTGCTCGACCGACGCCTGCGATGCCATCTGGCTTTCAGGAGAAAGCCTCACCGACGTGAACGGGCTCTCGTGGAACGCCAGCGACTCATGGTGCTCCGCCATGTACTACCACATCTACAATATCGTGACGATGTGCAATGACTTGATAAAGAACGCCTCCGATGAGGATCTCCTCTCCCGCTTCAGCGAATCCGAAAGGGCCGTCATCGAAGGATACCGCAACGAGGCACGCTTCCTCAGGGCCTACGCGTACTCCCACGCGATAGACTTCTACAACAAGATGCCTTTCGTGGACGAGAACTCCTCTATAGGAGCCAACATCATACCCGAGACCTATGACAGGAGCCAGATGTTCAGCTACATCGTAGAGGAGCTAAGCGAGATCGCCCCTCTGCTGGAGGTCTCGAACTACGGGCACGCCACCAGAGGTGCGGCATACGCCCTCCTCGCAAGGGTCTACCTCAGCAGCGAGGTATATACCGGATCCGCCGATGTGGCCAACTACAACGCATGCATCACCGCCTGCAGGAACGCGATTGAATGCGGATACTCCCTCGAGAGCGACTACGGAAAGATATTCAACGCGGACAACCACCTGCGTTCCAACGAAATCATATTCGCCCTCGCCTGCGACGCGAGCCACACCACCACATGGGATGCAACCACATTCATCACATGCGGGGAGGTACTCTCGAACTTCGACAACTACGCCGAAATCTGGGGCACGGAGAACTCCGGCGCATGGAACAACCTCAGGGCCCGCCCTGATCTGGTGGACGCCTTCCAGAGCGGGGACACGAGGGCAAGGTTCATAAGCTATGACAGGACCGCCTCAGGGACCGACGGGTCGGAGACCACATATACCACTACCGAGCGCAGCAAGGACATCACCGCCCATGACGACGCCACCACAGGCTACCGCATCTGCAAGTGGACCAACCTGAATGACGCCGGGGAGCCGGCGAGCGACTGCAGCACCAACGGGGCGAACACCGACTTCCCTGTCCTGAGGCTCGCCGACGTGTACCTCATGCTGGCCGAAGCCGTAGTGCGAGGGGGCACGGAAGCCACCATGTCAGAGGCGCTGAGTTATGTGAACCTCGTGCGCCAGAGGGCATTCGGTTCCACAGACGGTAACATCGGCCAGGACGAGCTCACCCTTGACTTCCTGTGCCAGGAAAGGCTGCGCGAAATGTATATGGAATGCATCCGCCGCACAGACCTCATAAGGTTCGGCAAATACACTTCAGGATACAACTGGCAGTGGAAGGCCAATGTATATGAAGGCGCCGACGTCGACTCTAAATACAGGTTCCTCCCTATCCCGGAAGCCGAGTATTCGGTGAACCCGCAGACCCAGACGATAAACAATGAATTAGGCTTCTGACAGATGGAGGCATAAAAATATAATTGGAATATGAAAACATTGAAACATATAATATTGGCATTGGCCTCCCTCTTCATGGCGGCATCCTGCATGAAAGACGGCGAGACATTGACCGCAACGCTCGACGGGAACGGAGCCCAGATAGGGAGCGTGGATACCGACATTGTCCTTGATGCCGACAACGGTACTTCCCTGGCCCTCACAGTCTACTGGGACAGGCTCGGGGACGCCACCCTCAGCAATCCGGACGCGCAGATGACCGATGACGTGGTGGTGAACGCAGTGCAATTCTCGACCGCGGAAGACTTCGGCACATACGTGGAAAGGACGGTGGGCAGCAGCGACACTTCCATACAGTTCACCGTGCTCGAGCTGAACAACCTGCTTTCCGGGCTCGGCCTCGAAGGAGGGGTCCCTACCACCGTATACATCAGGATGAGGACTTCCCTCGGGACCAATTCCGAGACAGTGTACGGGAACACGATACAGATCACCGTTACGGCATTCACCATTGACATGAGCCGGATCACCCTCGCAGGAGTGAACGGCGGGGCCTACACCGGGACCGAGGTGACAATACCTGCAAAGTCTGACGGTACAGGATACGCCGGTTTCGCCAATGTATCTACCGGCTGGTGGAACTTCTTCTTCGTGGAGGGGGACAATACCATCTGGGGAGCCTACACTGACGGCAACCCGTTCCCTCTGGAGCAGAAGGACGACATATCGAGCTGGAACGCATGGTTCCCTGAACCGAGCGGCTGCTACTATATCGACATGAGCGTTTCGGACAGGGAATGGAGCTGCACGAGCATCTCCGGCATCACAATGTCCGCAGCCGGGGCGGATGCCGTCCAGATGCAGTACGCAAGCGGCCAGACAGCATATTCGGCAGTGTTCACCACAGCCTCAGACAATGCGCAGCTGCAGGTCGAGTACACAGGGACCCTGTATAACAATGAGCTCGGACAGAACTCCACCCAGGGCGTGACCCTCCCTCTGACGGCATCCTCTGACGGGACCATAGCCGCGGGCAGCAGCGGGGACGCGACAGGCATCACCGTAGGGACAGCCGGGACCTATACGCTCATCCTCTATCTGGCAGACATGAAATGGGAACTGGCAGAAGGAGAGGTAGAAATCGGCGGAGGCGGAGAGGAAGAAGACAGTTATGTGGCAGCGGCTTCGGAATATCTCTACATCTACAGTCTCGGAGAGGGCAACACTCCTGTTTCTTCTGCAGGGACCCTTACGAGGACATCGGAAGGTGTATATGAAGGGGATTTCCATATGGAAGGATGGTTCAATTTCAAACTCGGCGATGCGGAGAACCCTGATGAGGCCACGGTGATATACGGTTCGGATCCGACTGCAGGGGTATATACGCTCTATTGCGGAAGCGATATGTTCAACATCTGGTGGGACAGCGGGGAAGGAGCTGATGTACACATGACAGTAAACACCTCTTCCGACGTGCGGAGCTGGAGCTATACCATCATAGAGGGTGAAGAACCTGGCGGAGGGGAATCCGGCTATCCTGAATGCCTGTATGCAATCTACTCATGGGATTCAGGCTGGCCTACCGAGACCGCATCCGGCAACGCCGCCATACTGCGCAGTACAGGCACGGACGGGGCATATACCGGATACTTCTCATCCGGGACATCCGCAGGTTCAGGGTTCGACTACTTCATACTCAGCGATGCGGGCTTCAGCGATATCACCCCAGGCACACTCAACGAAAACAGGTACGGGACAAAAGACGGCAGCACTTTGAGCCTCAAGACATCGGCAAACGAATCAGACCAGATATACGGATGCTGGCTTCCGGACGGGCTCGGCCTGTACAGGATAGAAGCGGACCTGGCATCTATGTCATACACGCTTGAATACCTCGGCTCCGCCCAGGTACGTACCGCTTCAGGCTCATCCACGGCCATGGCGTTCAACACTACTGACTACACATGGGAGGCAACCTGCACATTCGCCGCCGGCGACACCTTCAGCATTGTGCTCGGGGATTATACATACGGCGGGCCGGACGGGACACTTTCCGAAGAAGGCAGCGCCATCACTGTCACCGAAGCCGGATCATACCTCGTATCGGTGGACCTGAAAGACTACAGTTCATTGACCTATACCCTTACAAGGCATTAATACCAGGACCGGCTGTCATCCGGGGCAGTTTTTTGTCATCCCGGGCGGAGCCCGTAAGGGCGCAGCCGAGGGATCTGCCCCAAAAAACAATACAATCAATAAAAAACCGACAATAATGAAACCGAATATGATAACACCACTCATCATAGCAGCCCTTCTGGGGACCGGCTGCAGCGACATTAACCCGACATACACCCCGCCGTCCGACCAGGACACCCAGACCGGAACGGCAACAGGCTTCGCCCTCGGGGCCGACATCAGCTGGACCACCAAACTGGAATCCGAAGGCGAGGTCTTCTACAACAGCGAAGGGACCGCCACCGAATGCACCGCCCTGATGAAAGAGCTCGGCATGGACGCCATCAGGCTCAGGGTATGGGTTGACCCGGAAGACGGATGGAGCTCACGGTCCGACGTGCTGGCCAAGGCCCTCCGTGCACAGAAACTCGGCATGAGGATAATGATAGACTTCCACTACAGTGACACCTGGGCCGACCCGGCCAGACAGCTGATACCGCAGGCATGGCTCGAATACAACACAGAGCAGCTTGCCCAGGCGGTGACAGACCACACCACCGATGTGCTCACACTCCTGAAAGACAACGGAGTGGAGGTGACATGGGTGCAGGTGGGCAACGAGGTCACCCACGGGATGCTCCGCCACACCGAAGTCGATGAGGACAACAACGGCTCCACCCTTTCCCAGTATGGCGGCGACCTCGGCTCGCAGTCGGCCAACTTTGCAGCGTTCATCGATGCCGGATACAGTGCGGTCAAGAGCGTATATCCTGACGCACAGGTGGTTGTCCATGTAGACAGGGGACACAATATCTACTATGCCAATGCTGTGTTCTCCGTCCTTGACACTTATGACGCGGACTATGATATCATCGGTCTTTCCCTCTATCCGGGGAGCAACTGGCAGGAGCCTGTGGAGAACTGCATCGCCAACATAAGCACCCTCTACAGTACATACGGGCACGATGTCATGATAGTGGAGACAGGGATGGACTATTCCGCCCCGGACACGGCATACGAAATGCTCAGCTACCTGATAGAGAATTCGGAAGCCACAGGGCACTGCCTGGGGGTATTCTACTGGGAACCTGAGGCCCCTGCCGGGTACAACAACGGGTACAATATGGGAGCGTTCGACGGCGGCAGGCCGACCCATGCCCTCGATGCCTTCACCGAAGCTGCAGGGCAATAGCCCTGAAGGTCTTCGACCTTGGCCTGTCTACCCCCAGTCACCTGACGGTGACAGCCCCGGTGGGGCATGCGGCTCCGCTGCTTCGGTGCGGCCCTGAAGGGCCTTACTATACTATCTCTGTCATTTCGACTGAGCGAAGCGAGTGGAGAAATCTGTAACATTAACCATCAAAACAAAAAAAGGACACATGACAAAAAAGACAATACTGCTGATCATTGTACTCTGCTGCGCCCTCCTGCCCCTCCGGGGGCAGGGCCGCAGCGAATGCACCCTGACACAGTGGGAGTTCCGCCACGGCCATGACTGGCAGGCGTCAGAAGGCTGGGAAAGCGTGGAAATCCCTCATGACTGGGCCATATACGGCCCGTTCTCGAGAGACAACGACCTGCAGACAGTGGCTGTCCTCCAGAACGGGGAGTCCGTCGCCACCGAAAAGACCGGAAGAACAGGCGGACTGCCGTATGTAGGAAAAGGCTGCTACCGGAGGACTCTGGATGTCGCAAAACAGGAAGGCCTCCGCTATGTGCTACTTTTTGACGGGGCCATGAGCGAAGCCCAGGTGCTCGTGAACGGCAAGAAGGTATGCTTCTGGCCCTACGGCTACGCATCATTCTGGTGCGACGTGACCGGTGCCCTGTCAGACGGGGGCAACGAGATTGCAGTCCTTCTGGAGAACAGACCGCAATCCTCGCGGTGGTACCCCGGGGCCGGACTCTACAGGAAAGTGCGCCTGCTGACCCTGCCACGCGTCCATGTACCTGTCTGGGGGACATACATCACCACACCCTATGTGGGAAAGGACTACGCCTCTGTCAGGCTGCGCACAAGCATAGAAGGTGTCCCGGACGGGAGCTGCATCCGCATAAAGACAGTAATAAGGGACTCCGGAGGCAGGGCGGTGGCCGAAAAGGACGACATAAGGAAGCTGAACTACGGCATGCCGGCCGAGCAGCACTTCACCGTGGACTCCCCGCAGTTGTGGTCCCCTGAAACACCGGTACTGTACACGGCCGAGACTACAGTCTACTATGACAGTTCCGCGGCAGGCGGCAATGACCTGTACGCCGCCAGGGAAGCACTCGCAAAGGCAGCGCCTGCAGACAGGTATGTGACCCGCTTCGGCATCCGCTCCGTTGAGCTGCGTGCTGACAAGGGCTTTTTCCTGAACGGGGAGCTCCGCAAATTCAGGGGCGTCTGCCTCCACCACGACCTCGGGCCCCTCGGGGCAGCAGTGAACAGGGCCGCAATCAGGCGCCAGCTCACCATCCTCAAGGACATGGGGTGCGACGCCATCCGCACTTCACACAACATGCCGGCCGAAGAGCTGGTCGAACTTTGCGACGAGATGGGCTTCATGATGATGGTGGAGCCGTTCGACGAATGGGATGTGGCCAAATGTGAAAACGGCTATCACAGGTTCTTCGGTGAATGGGCGGAGAAAGACATGGTGAACATGCTCCGCCATTTCCGCAACAACCCTTCCGTCGTGATGTGGAGCATCGGGAATGAAGTCCCGACCCAGTGGACTGACGGGGGATACAAGGTGGCCGCATGGCTGCAGGACATCTGCCACAGGGAGGACCCGACAAGGCCTGTGACCTGCGGGATGGACCAGTTCGACGCCGTGGTTGACAACGGCTTCGCCGCGCAGCTCGACATTGCAGGGTTCAACTACAAGCCGCTGCGCTACGCCACAGCATACGGCAAGCTCCCGCAGAACATCATACTCGGAAGCGAGACCGCATCCACGGTAAGCTCCAGAGGCGTATACCATTTCCCGGTAAAGCAGGGATATGACATGCTGCATGGGGACCACCAGAGTTCATCATACGACATAGAACACTGCAACTGGTCGAATATCCCGGACATTGACCTGGCCGCGGACGAGGACCTGGAATGGATTGCAGGGCAGTTCGTCTGGACCGGCTTCGACTACCTCGGAGAGCCGAGCCCGTACGACACGGACGCATGGCCGAACCATTCTTCCGTATTCGGCATCGTGGACCTGGCCTCCATACCTAAAGACCGCTACTGGCTCTACAGGAGTGTCTGGAACAGTGAGGAGCCCACCCTCCATATACTCCCGCACTGGAACTGGGAAGGCCGGGAAGGAGAGACCACACCGGTTTTCGTATACACCTCCTACCCTGAAGCAGAGCTTTTCGTGAACGGCGTCAGCCAGGGGCGCAGGAAAAAGGCCGGCGCATCATCCACAGCCGGTGTATGGGAGGCCGGATATGACAATGAAGCCAAGGCCGCGGCAGGGGAAAAACTCATGTCCCGCTACCGCCTCATGTGGAACGATGTAACCTACAGTCCCGGGGAGATAAGGGTCGTGGCATACGACAGCGACGGGAAGGCCGCAATGGAAAAGACCGTGCGCACGGCAGGCAGGCCGTATGCACTGAAACTTACAGCCGACCGCAGCGTACTTGCCCCTGACGGACAGGACCTCGCCTACATCAATGTGAGTGTGGTGGACAGGGACGGGAATCCGGTGCCGTGCGACTCCTCGTCAGTGAAGATTTCAGTAGAAGGCGCAGGTAAGTTCCGGGCCATGGCCAACGGGGACCCAACCTGCCTCGAGATGTTCCACATCCCGCAGATGCACCTGTTCAGCGGACAGCTCACGGCCATAGTCCAGAGCGGGACAGCCCCTGGAGAGATCACCGTCACTGCAACTGCGAAAGGGCTGAAGAAATGCAGCCTCACCATCAAGGCCGAGTAGAGGCATCGAGGGTCTTCAGCGCCCTCTCCACTTCATCATAGACGTATCCTCGCCCGAGCGCGAAACGGATCAGCTTGAGACGGCTCTGGGGATCACCCTCCAGGGCCTTTTTCTTGTTCTCCAGGAGCTTGAGCAGCTTCTCCCCCGCCCTGGAGGCATCAATCTCCCCCATCGCGGCATCAACAGTGTCCTGCCCTATCCCCTTCGCCCGGAGGGCGTGTCCTATCTTCACCGGGCCCCATCCGGCTATCGAGGACTTGTCCCGGGCGAAGGCCGAGGCATACCTCAGGTCATCGACATACCTGTCCCTGGCCAGCTCCCCGAGGATGGCCCCGGCCGCCTCCGGCACCCCGGAAGGCTCACACCCGTATCGCGACAGGTATTCCGAAGCCTTTTCCAGCACGTCCCGGGTACAGTACTCGCGCCTGGAACACAGCACCCGGAGCCTGTCTATGACCTTATTGTATATTGTCTCATCCATAGTCACAATCTTATTAATGATTAATTGCCACCTGCCATTTCGAGCGGAGGCCGCAGCCGAGCCGCATGCCCCACCGGGGCAGAAATAAACTAAAAATAATAGCCGAACCCCATATAGAACCCGACATTGCGTGTCAGGCTGGACCAGTGCAGACTTGCTGTCAAAGGACCGAAGACAGTATCAAAAGCATATTCCATCCCCGCACCGAAGACACCGGGACCATCCGTATATGAACTGAAATCATTGCTGTCCCTCATATAGTTGACAATCCCGGAAATATAGTGGTTGCGCGCTACATTGAACCGGAGGTCGACCCTCGCGACGGTAAGGATGTTCCTTGCAAGGGCAAGGTTGTTCACACCTGTGAATGGTACCTGCTGGTCTATATACCTTCCCGGGATCGAGCCACCTATGCAGTTGACATACGGAAGAGGGACCCTGTCGCCAAGCAGGAAACGGACGTGAGCCGAAGGGATGAAGGAGAATACCCTGCCCAGATTCAGAACACCTTTCACGTCAGCCTGTAAGGCATGGAAGTTATTGAATCTGTATGGAAAACCTGCGAATGTCCATCCGTAGCTGACTCCTGCAGTGAATCCTGTCTTCGGGAAATACCCGTCGTCGAAGGTGTCTGCCCTGGCGTTGAGGAACAGAGAGATATAATCGTTGCGCATCTGTTCCTGGTTGTAGTCACCGAAAATCCCTCCGGCAGAATAGAGTGACCTCAGGTTGAAATAGTCGTTCCTCAGCCCCAGCTGGATGTCGAACAGGGACCAGTTGATATTGGACAGATAGAATTCCTGCCTGACGTTAAGGTAGTCAAGGTTGAACCTTGAAGATGTGTAGTCGAGCAGATTCATCCCCGTCCACCGCACAGAAGCCGTAGCGTTCAGGGTCGGGGCTTTAGGGGAATTGTACGTATAGTGGAACCTGAAATACGGATTCGTGCTTATCCTGCCGGTGAAATCAAAGATCGACCCCTGGAGCTTGTGGGCGTTGAGCGATACGTTCAGCAGCACGGAAACCACCTCCTCGGTATCCAGCCGAAGCCCCAGTCCGAAATGGTGTATAGGCCCCGGCTTGCAGTTGATCACCAGGTGGAAAGGCTGGCAGGAACCCTCCAGCTCGTAGGTGACATAGTCGTATGCCTGGGTACCGAAAACGGCTGCCACCACATCCTCTATATCGCTCCTGCAGACCTTGTCGCCCGGCCCTATCCCTATACGCTTCATGAGTATCTCGCTTTCACTTCCGCTCACTCCACGTATCTCCACGCCGTCCACATATACGGAATCGGTGTTAATGTCCAGGGCCTTGACGTTATGGAGAGAGAGGGTGTCACCGTTCATCATTTTTTTGATGCTCAACAATTTGTCTTCATTTTTGAAAGCCGCGACATACCCTTTGTGTATTATACGGTCGATGCTTTCAGTATCGAAGCTCATCATGTTGTACTCATCCAGCTCGGGCTTGATGTTGACGTCTGCCAGGCGTACGTTCTGCTCATATACGGAGCGGCCGAGCATATCGATGCCGGCATTGATGATATCCCCTATATTGTTGATTTCGTCATAGCGCTTCCTGCCGCTGGATACGTCCACGCCAATCACTATATCGGCACCCATCCGACGGGCGAGGGAGGTCGGATAGTTGTCCCTCATGCCTCCGTCCACAAGGACCATCCCGTCCACTTTCACTGGAGCGAAGATCCCCGGTATGGACATGGTGGAGCGCATGGCGGTGGTAATCTTCCCAGAATGCCATACCTTCGCCTTGCCTGAAACAAGGTCAGTCGCCACACAGGCGAACGGAATCGGCAGGGAGTCGAAGTCCAACGAGTCCTGATATCCGACAGACAGTGCGCTGAAAAGGTTCTGCACATTCTGCCCGTAGATATAGCCAGAAGGGAGGCTTCCCAGCAGATTGTCCCTTATGATATTCGTCGGACCTTCGGAATCAGACCCGAGCACCAGCTTGCCGTCATGCCTCTGGACGTCGGTGCTTTCAAACTGGTCCGGAATCTCGAGTTCCTCCTGGTCCCTGTCCGAATAGCGCATCTCGTCGGCCTTCCTCTCCAGATAGTACTCCTTTTTATAGTAGAAAGGGAAGGACAGAATGTATTTCTCCTTGTATTTCTTTTCGGAATAAGAAATGAACCCCCTCGGTATGCGGTCGCTAAGGGCCAGTTCCCAGTCAATGTTCCTTACAATCGTCTCCAGCTCGTCCGCGCTGTAGCCCAATGCATATATGCCCCCGACAAGCCCTCCCATGCTCGTGCCCAGCACCATGTCCACCGGCATTCCTATGGACTCAATGTACTTTATGGCTCCGATATGCGCAGCACCCTTGGCCCCGCCGCCGCTGAGGACGAGGGCGACGACCGGTCTGGACCTGCGGATGCTGTCCATCCGGGCCCTGATACCGGCAATGCCGGCAGAATCGACCGCGACAGTCTGGATTTCCGGCTCGCGGAAACCATCGGCGCAGATCCCGTCCAGAGAAACGGACAGGACAGACAACAAAATGATAATGAAACGTTTATCCATATATGCAAATACACTGGAGCCGTTATTCTGTGCTATACCTCCCTGTGCTGTCCGGCAAGCATGCCGCACGCGGCAAGTATGTCCTCACCCCGGGAGGCACGGATTGTAGTGGTGATGCCGGACCGGCTGAGCCTGTCACGGAAAAGCTCCATGACACTCTGCGGGACCGGGGAGTACGGGAAGTCCGGAATCCTGTGGAAACGGATGAGGTTCACGCGGCACTCCAGGCCGGAGAGCATCCTGGCAAGTGCGTCGGCATGGCGCTTGGTATCGTTGAACCCGGCAAACATGGTATACTCGAAACTCACGCGGCGCTGGCCCGTAAAGTCGTACTGCTTTATAAGGTCAACAACATCCGCTATGGGATAGGCTTTCTCCACCGGCATCATGGACAGGCGCTCGTCGGAGAAAGGGTTGTGCAGGCTCACAGCCAGATGGCAGCGGCTCCCGTCCAGGAATTTCTTCAGGAACGGTATCACCCCTATGGTGGAAAGCGTAATGCGCTTGGGGCTCCATGCAAAACCCCAGTCGGAGGTCAGGACCTCGATGGCGCGGGAGACATTGGCATAGTTGTCAAGCGGCTCGCCCATGCCCATGAACACCGCGTTGGTCAGTCTGTCCGACTCGTCCACGGAAATGAACTGCGATATGATGTCAGCGGCGGAAAGATGCCCGTGGAACCCCTGCCGTCCCGTCATGCAGAACCTGCAGCCCATGCGGCATCCGGACTGTGACGACACGCACAGGGTGGCCCGCTCCCCGTCCGGTATCATCACGGCCTCCACTGCCCCTGACTCGGTCCCGGGGGCCGGATGCGCTCCGTACTGCGGGGCATCCGCCTTCACTGCGCCATCAAGTTCCCTGCTGAATACGCCTTCGACAGGAAAAAGGTATTTCTTCGTCCCGTCAGAAGAAACCTGCATCCCGCTGTACGGGGTCACTCCCACCTCGTAACTCCCGGCCAGGGCGGCCCTTCCGGCCTTCGAGATGTCCGTCATCCCGTCTATGCTCCTTACCTTCTTCCCGTAGAGCCACTTGGCTATCTGCCCTGCAGCGAATTTCGGGAGGCCGGCCTCCCGGACAATTTCCTTCAGTTCTTCCGGCGTCTTTCCTAAAAGTCTCTGTTTCATGCGGCAAATGTAAAGATATTTTCGTCTCCAAACTCCTATTTATTTCTCTTTGAATTGTCAAAACTTCCGGTTTTTTCTACATTTGTCCGAATTCCAAAGCAAATACAGACATGAACAGCCAGGAGTATATCGAAGTATCCATACGGTTCGAGCCGTTTTCCCAGGACAATGCGGAAATCCTGATGGCAGAGCTGGAGGAGCTGCCATTCGAGTCATTCGAAGTGGAGGAGCCGTTCCTCAAATGCTATATCCCGAAAGAGCAGTATTCAGCCCAGATGCTCAGGCTGGCGATAGACGGGCTGGAGGAGGACTGCTTCCGCGTCACGGGGTTCAGCGCAAGGCTGATTCCCTCCGCCAACTGGAACGCAAAATGGGAAAGCGGGTTCAGCCCAATCATTGTAGACGGGAAATGCACCGTCAAGGCCCCTTTCCACACGGGGCTGCACCGGACAAGGTTCAACATCACGATCGAGCCGCACATGGCTTTCGGGACCGGACACCACCAGACCACATATATGATGTGCCGGGCTATCATGCAGGACGAGGCCATGTTCAAAGGCAGGACCGTACTGGACATGGGCTGCGGGACAGCGGTCCTGGCCATACTCGCCGCGAAGGTCGGGGCAGGGCACGTGTACGCGATAGACATAGACGCGGTCGCGGCCCGGTCGGCGTACGACAACGCCTGCATCAACCGCCTCTCACGCCGCATCGAGACCTACTGCGGGGACGCCTCCCTGCTGCAGATGGGGAAATATGACATCATCCTCGCCAACATAAACAGGAACATCCTCCTGCAGGACCTCCCCACTTATTCAAGGTCGCTGCGCGCAGGCGGCTCCGTCTACTTGAGCGGATTCTTCACCGCAGACGCCCCAGCCATCACGGAAGCGGCCAGGAAAGCAGGTCTGGAGTATATGTCAGGAGACTCTATCGAGGATTGGAGCATGTTGAAATTCAAAAAGATATAGTCTTTTAAACGACAGACGCCGGATAAAATTTTGGCAGGATTGAATTTTTGCCTAACTTTGCGGACTGTATCTGCGGGCGTGTTGTAATTGGTAGCCAAGCCAGACTTAGGATCTGGTGCCGCAAGGCGTATGGGTTCGAGTCCCTTCGCCCGCACATAAATTGTTGAAGAGGGTCAGGCTGTCGGACTGGACCCTCTTTCTGTTCAGGCCCGATGCTGTCCGCCGCCATTGGCGGCAGGACACCGGGGATGGGGACAATCAATCATCAGGCCATGGCCAGATCAAAGGGAAAAATACTCGTTGTGGATGACAATGCGGGGATTCGCTCAGCCCTGCGGATACTCCTTCCCATGCATTTCAGCGGAGTGGAGATAATTCCTTCGCCAGGAGAGCTTATGACAAAGGTGGAGATATTCCGGCCGGACGCAGTGTTGCTGGACATGAATTTCAACAGGGACATCAATACGGGGAACGAGGGACTTTACTGGCTCTCTGAGCTGAAGTCCCGTTTCCCGGATATCCAGGTCGTGCTCTTCACGGCATATGCCGACATCTCCCTGGCGGTGGAGGGGATGAAGCGCGGGGCAGCGGACTTCATAGTAAAGCCCTGGGAAAACGACAAACTGATAAAAGTGCTGGAGGATGCATGCAGCAGGCATGGAAGCCAGACCAAGGCAAATCCGCGCCCGGACAATGGGCCAGACATGTTCTGGGGCTCCGGCCCGCTGATGTCCGAAATACGGAAGACAGTCGAAAAGATCGCCCCTACAGACGCATCCATCCTTGTCACAGGAGAAAACGGGACAGGCAAAGATGTACTTGCCAGGGAGATACACCGCCTTTCCGGGCGCAGCGGAAAACCTATGGTGAGCGTAGACCTTGGTGCGGTCCCCGAATCCCTGTTCGAAAGTGAACTTTTCGGACATGCAAAAGGAGCATACACTGATGCCAGGTCCGACTTTGCCGGAAAGTTCGAGCAGGCACACGGCAGCACCCTGTTCCTGGACGAAATCGGGAACATCCCTCCTTACCTGCAGTCAAAACTGCTGCGTGTACTGCAGGACAGGACAGTCACGAGGGTCGGGGACACAAAGGCCGTAACCGTAGACATAAGGCTCATATGCGCGACCAACATGGACCTCCGCAGGATGGTGCGGGAAAGTAGGTTCAGGGAAGACCTTTTCTACCGCATAAACACCGTACACATCCATCTTCCCCCTCTCCGGGAAAGAAAAGACGAAATCCGCTCCCTGGCGGGACTCTTCCTGGAAAAATACGCACGCCGCTACAGGCGCAGGGTCTCCTCCATTAGCAGGGAGGCTATGGACATGCTTGAATCCTGTCCATGGAAAGGCAACATCCGCGAACTGCAGAACTGCATCGAGAAGGCCGTCATCCTGTCAGAAGGTGAAACCATTGATGCAAAAGACCTGACATTGACATGCACTGACAGAGGGATGCAGGAAAACGGCGCCGACATCCATGAGGCCGTGGTAATCCAGTCCGCAGAGGAGGACACGCTGGAAATGATAGAGGAAAAGGCCATCAGGTCGGCCATGAAGAAATACAACGGCAACATGTCCCTCGTAGCCAAGGCCCTGGACATCAGTCGCCCCACACTATACAACAAACTCAGGAAATACAACATCTGACCATCCGGCAACACCATTGCATACAGTGGGAATAGAGTACATACTTATTCTGGCAGGCGCCATCGCCTTGACCTTCATTGCAGCGGGAATCTGCTTCACCGTCAAGACCCGCCGCAAAGTCACCTATATGCTGGATGCCCTGGAGGACAAGGAAACAAACTTCAGATTCAGCGAGGACAAGCTGGTGGGCAGGAAGTTCAACCGGACGCTGAACAGGATAAGGACCATCTTCGAAAAAGAAAAGGAAGAAATCAGGGAACAGGAGCAGTACTACGGCAAAATGCTGGACCATGTGCAGACCGGGATAACAGTGATAGACGAGGACGGCGAACATATCAGCTACTGCAACGCCATGGCGCTCCGGATACTGGGCATGGCCACGTTCAGTAATATCAGGCAGCTCAGACGTATCAGCGAAACCCTCGACGAGGCCTTCCGGAAAGTGGCCGAGGGGGTCGAAGAGCGGGCGAGCTATTTCAACGAATCCTCCAGGGTCACCATTTCCATCACGGCATCTTCGGCAGAAATCCGGGGTAAAAATGTGAAGATCGTAGCATTCAACGATATAAGTAGCGACATCGAGGAGAACGAGTCTGCGTCATGGACCAGGCTGATACGTGTGCTTACACATGAGATAATGAACACGGTCACCCCTATCGCCTCCCTGAGCGACGCCCTCGCGAAATACGCCGGACCTGGAGCGGAGGACAGCAACACCCCGGACATAAGGGCCGGACTCCAGACCATAGCCACGTCCGCCAACGGGCTCATAAAGTTCGTGGAGTCCTACAGGGACCTGACACACATCGCCCCTCCTGTCAGGAAAGCCTTCTTCATGAAAGACCTCGCTGAAACCGTGCAAAAGCTTACCGCACGGCAGTTCGCGCAGGCAGGCGCCTCGTTCCACTATGAAGAAAAGGACGAGGACATCCTGCTATACGCAGACGAGGGGCAGATATCTCAGATACTGGTCAACCTGATGAAGAACGCGCTCCAGGCCGGAGCTTCCAATGTACGCATAAAGGCATGGATCGACAGCATGGAAAGCGTAATAGTGGACATCGCCAACAACGGTCGTCCCATAAGCAAGGAAAGCCAGGAAGAAATATTCGTACCTTTCTTTACCACGAAGCCTTCGGGGACAGGCATAGGCCTGAGCATATCCCGCCAGATCATGAGGCTTCACAACGGAAGCCTGAGACTGACCGGAAGCGATGACAGGCAGACGGTATTCACATTGACATTCAGATAGTCCGGGACCGCTGGATGGTCAGGAACTTCTCCGCTTCCGCCAGAGAGCCCGCCTTGCCAACATCTATCAGGCGGAGGTCGCTGGCCTGGAGGCCATAGACAGGATACCTGTCAGCCACTTTCAGATAAAAATCCATTATCGGGAAACGTTCCCCGAAACCCTCGGAGCCGAAAATCGGGAAGATCCCGCCGGAAACTATATGTATCCCGGAAAAGGCCATAGGACAGCATGATGACACATCAAGGTCAGGATAAGGCGACCGGACTTCTCCGGTAGAGACATTGGTCCAGCCGGCAAGCCGCATGTCACTGTCGAAAAGCAGATAGCGGTCGGTCCTGCGCTTGCTGACAAGCAGGGTGGCAAGGGCGCCGTCACGTGCATGCGACATGAACCATCCTATGTCAAGGTCCGAGATTATATCCACATTGTGCACAAGGAAACTGCCGCTGTCCCCATCAGGGGCAAGGAACCGTTCCGCATGCCGTATGGCACCCCCGGTCTCCAGCAGGAGGCCTCGTTCGTCCGATATATGGACATTCATTCCGAGGCCCCCTATGGAGCCGACATAGTCTGTTATCATGTCCGCGAAGTGATGCACATTTATCGTTACATCATCAATCCCTGCAGCCTTCAGCCTGGACATCACATGCCATAACAGTGGCTTGCCGCAGACCGGAACAAGAGCCTTGGGCATAGTGTCCGTCAACGGTCTGAGCCGCGTACCGAGTCCAGCGGCGAAAATCATTGCCTTCATAATATCCGTCCTCCTTCTGATTGGTCCTGCATCCCGCCTGTCATTCCAGAATCCGCACAACCCCCTGTTCCCTGTGAACAAGATGTACCCTGACCCCATGGACAGAGGCCAGATGCCCCGCCATCTTCTCCGCACAATATACCGAGCGGTGCTGTCCCCCCGTGCACCCGAAACATACCATAAGGTGCGAAAAACCCCTTTCAAGGAACCTCTTCACATGGGCGTCCACCAGTCCGAAGGCATGTTCCATGAATCCGAAGACCTCCCCGTCATCCTCGAGGAACCTCATCACCGGGGCATCCATACCGGAGAGACCTCTGTATGAACTGTATTTCCCGGGATTGTGTATAGACCTGCAGTCGAACACATAGCCGCCACCATTGCCGGAGGCATCCTCGGGAATACCTTTTTTATAGGAGAAACTGCACACCGTGACGGTAAGCCTCCCTGCGGAATCCGCAGGAACCCCTCCGGAAAGACATACATCCTTTTCGGGAAGAAACTCCACCTGTCCCCTGTCGAACGCCACGACTATCCTCCCCAGGACGTCCGCCAGGTACGGATAGGTATCCAAAGGGGCTGCAAGCAGCTCCCTGAGATTTTCCATCGCCGCCGGAATGCTCCTAAGGAAATGAGGCTTCCTCTCGAAATAGCCTCTGAAACCGTACGCGCCGAGTACCTGGAGTGTGCGGACAAGTACGAAAAGCCCCAGTTTCCTGCGGAAATCCTCCGGGTCAGGCGAGGCATAAGGGGCAAGGGCCGCAAGATAGGCCTTGATCATTTCATTTTTCAGGTCCTGCGGATACCGGGCCCTCGCCTGCCATACGAAAGAGGCGAGGTCGTAATATCCAGGGCCCTTCATACCGCCCTGGAAATCGATATAATACGGACTGCCGTCCTTCACCATTATGTTCCTGGACTGGAAATCCCTGTACATGAATACGTCGGAAGGGACCGCCATGAGATCGTCCCTCAGGCGTTCGAAATCATCCTGGAGTCGCATCTCGTCGAATTCCAGCCCCAGGGTCTTCAGGAAACAATATTTGAAGTAGTTCAGGTCGGACATCACTGTACGCCCGTCGAACACGGATGACCGGCAGCATGCTTTGAAGTCCAGGCCTTCAGCTCCCCCGTACTGTATTATTGGAAGCCAGGACACGGCGTCAAGCAGTATCCTCCTCTCATCAGGGCTGTAGTTGCCTGTTTCCCGGCCCGGGGAGACCAGGTCGAAAAGGGAGATATCCCCGAGATCTTCCTGCAGATAGTACATCCCGTCCGGGCTGAGTCCATAGATCTCAGGGACAGGTATACCCTTGCCGCGGAAATGCTCCGCCATGGTACAGAAAGCCCTGTCTTCATTGCAGTCAGTACCCGAAACCCCTATGGCTGAGACATTCCGGTCCACCAGACGGAAATACCTGCGGTGGCTGCCGGAAGCCGGCAGCGGGACAACCCGGTCCGGCATTGTACCGAAACGGGCCATGAAAAGCTGTGACAGAATATTGTTTTCCATGTCACAAAATTATAAAATCCGACATAGTCTGACAAAAAAGTGTAACTTTGTGCCGATTTAACCGAACCGTAATGCTTAATAACGCCTATTGTTCAGACAAGTACCAGTACACTATGGGAAAGTCTTTCCATGACTGCGGAATGAAGGACCAGACCGCAATATTCAACCTTTTCTACCGCAAGGCCCCCGAGAACAACAACTGGGCAGTGGTCAGCGGAGTGGATGAAGTCCTTGAGATGGTCGAAAGCCTGGGGGACATGCCGGCAGACTTCTTCGAAAAGTTCCTCCCCGGACAGGAATACGCGCAGTTCAGGGAATATCTTTCAAAAATGAGGTTCACCGGTAACATCTATGCCATGAGGGAGGGGGAGATAGTCTTCCCGTCCCAGCCCGTAATCATTGTGGAAGGCCCCATAATAGAGGCCCAGGTGCTGGAGACCCCCATGCTGTGCATAATGAACCACCAGATGGCGGTGGCGACCAAGGCCTCAAGGGTGTGCAGGGCGACCAACAGGCCGGTAAGCGAGTTCGGGTCAAGGCGTGCACACGGACCGTGGGCGGCAGCATACGGGGCCAAAGCTGCTATAATCGCAGGATGCAGCAACACCTCCAACATACTCACCGGAGTGATGTTCGGATGCGGATCCACGGGAACGATGGCCCACAGCTATGTCACCTCCTTCGGATGCTCCGTCGAGGGGGAGCACAAGGCGTTCGACTCCTATATAAAAACACACAGGAACGAGCCGCTCATCCTCCTGATAGACACGTATGACTCCCTCAAGTGCGGCATACTCAACGCCATGAAGGCATACAGGGAGAACGGCATAGACGACAGCTACCCGTACGGGTACGGCATAAGGCTGGACAGCGGAGACCTCGCATACCTGTCATGCGAATGCCGCAGGATACTGGATGAGAACGGATTTCGCAAATGCAGGATATTCGCCACCAACTCCCTGGACGAGTACATCATCTCCGACCTTGAAAGGCAGGGTGCCTGCATAGATTCATACGGGGTTGGAGACGCTATAGCGACCAGCAAGGCCAGCCCTTGCTTCGGAAATGTCTACAAGCTCGTGCAGATAGACGGGCAGCCGGTGCTCAAGCGCTCAGAAGACAAGGCCAAGCTCATAAACCCGGGATTCCAGGTCACATACAGGATTACACGGGACGACCCGGAAAAAGGAGAAGTATTCAAGGCCGATGTCACCTGCCTTCGCGGGGACGCTCTGACAGAGCAGATAGAGGCCGGGGAGACATTCACCATCTATGATGAGAACGACCGCTACAAGTCCAAGACATTCGAGGCTGGGACCTACACGGCGAAACCACTGCAGACCAAGGTAATGGAAAACGGCAGAAGATGCGTGCCGGTGCATACGCTGATGGAGAAGAAGGCATATTATGACGACACTCTGAGGCACTTCAGCCCAAGCGAAAGACGTCTTATCAACCCGCATTATTACAAGGTGGACATATCCGACCCGCTGTATGACCTGAAAATGGGCATCATAAACAGACTCTTATCAGAAATCAACAACTTCAGCCTTTGACAGACATGACAGATTCAGCTCTTGTAGTAGTGGACATGCTTTACGACTTCATCGACGGGTCCCTTGCATGCCTCAATTCAAAAAACGCAGTTAGGGAAGCCGTCGCTTTCATCGACAGGATGACGGCCGGGCAGAGCGGGGACGAAAACGAAATATTGGACACCTTCCCCATACTGTTCGTATGCGACCACCACCCGGCAGGGCATTGCTCTTTCACGTCCAGCGGGGGGACATGGCCGTCCCACTGCGTCGCAGGCACACACGGAGGAGCCGTGCATGAAATGCTCCAGCCTTACATGAAAGAGGAGCTTACATTCTACAAGGGATGCGACATTGACCGGGAGCAGTATTCCGGGTTCGAGGGAGCGAACAGGGCAGGCCAGACCCTTGGAGAGATCCTGGAGCTCATGGACACCAAGGACGTGTACGTCTGCGGCATCGCCACTGAATTCTGCGTCAGGGCCACATGCCTGGACCTGCAGAAAGCAGGCTTTTCGGTACATCTTGTCGCACCTGCGCTGGCATATGTGGATGAGGCAGGGCACAATGCCACCCTCCGGGAACTGGAAGCTTCAGGGGTCAGGATTGTGCATAAATAAAAAATTTTTAGGCAGTTTCTAAATATTTTACATACCTTTGCAGGTTCGTATGAAGAACCTGTTATCTAAAATATGGATTCCTGCGCTGCTGATAGGGATTGCTGCGATACAGTCATTCGGGATTGATGCGGTACGGACGGTCCGCCTGGCTGCGGTTGCCGACTCTCTGAAGCAGGCCAGAGGCACGGACAGTTCTATCATAAAGGAATCAGTTGACACTGAAGCCATGAAGGCTTCGGACAGTGTCGTTTTCATACACACCAACCCGGGAATTGCCGCAGTCATCGGGAGCATCTCCTCAAAGGTCGATTCCATCAAAGCCCTCACACCGCGGGACACTATCATACCGCCGGATTCACTGAGGCTGGCAGACTCCATCCGGTACAGATACTATGTCGAACTCAAGAATGCGCCGACACGGAAGCAGACAAGGGACTCGCTGCTGGCTGCAGGGGACTCTGTCCAGCTGTATCTGCTTGACTCGCTGTACACAAAGGACTCCACGGACATTGCCATCCGGGACTCCCTCGCCTGGTTCAGCAGCCTTTCCCGCAAAGAACAGAAAAAAGTGATCAAGGAGCAGGAGCTGCCCGCACTCATGGCGAAGATGGACAGCATACTGGACAGGAGAGACAGCATACTGGCGGCGCGTGACAGCATCATAGCTGCCACCCCTAGGATACTGGAGACATATGCCATTCCTGACTCAATGCAGTACAAGAGGCTAATCACATGGACGCATGACAGGTATTTCAACAATATCGAGCTCCACAGCCAGGACACGACATACAACTACCATTTCAATGACTATCCTTTCTACAAGGAGGATGTGAACGTGTCATACCTGGGGGTTATAGGTTCTCCTGTACAGACATACAACTATTTCAAGCGGGACGAGGAGGAGAACGCCATATTCTACACCCCGTACCGGATATACAACTACTCGCCGGAAAGCCTCCCGATGTTCAACACGAAGACGCCGTACACCGAGCTCGCATACTGGGGGACGCTCTTTGCCAACACGGAAAAGGAGGAGTCCGACATCAAGATACTCACCACGCAGAATATACTTCCCGAGCTGAATGTCACCCTCGAATACCACAGGTTCGGCGGCAACGGCATGCTCCAGAGGGAGGATGTGGACAACAGGACATTCGTGGCCGCTACCAACTATATGGGCAAGAGGTATCTGATGCATGCAGGATACATATACAACAAGATAGAGAAAAGCGAGAACGGGGGTATAGTGGACAATACCTGGATACGGGACACTACAGTGGACGCCAGGGAAATAGACGTACATCTCCAGAATGCGTCCAACAGGATAAAGAAAAATACCGTATTCCTGGACCAGTCATACAGGATCCCGTTCAATTTCATAAACAACATAGGAAAGAGGAAGGAGATGAAGGCGGAACAGGCCAGGCGCGACAGCATAATGGCCTCGGGAGACAGTACCGCCATCAGCAAATATCTCGAGGAGGAGCAGGAGAGGCTCGCTGTAGAAGCATCGGAAGATGCAGACACACTGGACAGGGACATCACCACGGCATTCATCGGGCACAGCTCCGAGTATTCGGTCTTCACAAAGATGTACACCGACGAGATCGACTCAGGAGAGAACGGCCAGGCAGGGCGCGACCTGTACCACGACCGTTTCTACCTCAACCCCACAAGCTCGGCTGACTCGCAGAGGGTGATGAAGTTCGAGAACAGGCTCTACATAAGGCTGCAGCCGTGGTCAGATGACGGGATAGTGTCCAAGCTGGATGTGGGCATAGGAGACAAGCTTCTCAACTACTATGACTTCCGCAGTACCCAAAACTATCTTTCAAAAGGCAGGAACGTGGTAAGGAACTCGGTCTATCTGTATGCCGGGGCGCAAGGACAGCTGAAAAAGTTCCTGAAATGGGACGCGACAGGCCGCTACACTTTCCTCGGGGCCGAAATAAATGATTTCGCGGTGGACGCGAACCTCGGTTTCAACATCTTCCCGTTCAGGAAGGCGAAGGGAAGCCCTGTAAGCTTCACTGCACACTTCAACACTTCACTCAAAGAACCGGACTGGTACCAGCAGCACTACCTTTCAAACCACTACAAGTGGGACAACAGTTTCGGGAAAATATCCGAGACCCGCATAGAGGCCAGCGCAGCGGTACCTCACTGGAAACTGAAAGCAACATTCGGATATGCATTGCTAAGCAACAACATATATTATGATACAGAAGGTATAGTAAGGCAGAACGCCACCCCGATGAGTGTAATGTCGGCTTCCCTGACAAAGAATTTCAGGCTGTGGAAGTTCCATTTTGACCATCAGGCGCTGTTCCAGCTCTCTTCAAACAATGACGTACTTCCTTTACCTGCTCTCGCATTGAATTTCAGGTACTATTTCCAGTTCGATGTGGTAAAGAAAGTCATGCAGATGCAGATCGGGGCGAACGCATGGTATACCACCAGGTGGTATTCCCCTGCATACAGCCCGGCACTTGGACTGTTCCACAACCAGGTAGAGGAAAAATACGGCAACAGCCCGTATATCGATGCCTTTGTAAACATCCAGTGGAAAAGGGCCTGCATATTCGTCAAGCTGGTCAATGCCGGGATGGGATGGCCGGACAGGGCTGTGGACTATTTCGGTGCCCACCATTACATAAGGCCTCAAAGGGCCATAAAATTCGGGATATTCTGGCCTTTCTATATCCAGTCTGGCAAAAACGCCTCTGTAGGAGGAGCATCCGCCGGGGAAGGTGGACGAAACTCTTCAGGACTGTCATCTGACAGTCTGTCATCAGGAGGAGGTTTTTCTTCCAGTGGCATAAATACTGCAAAGGCTATAAGCAGGTAAATTATTATGGTTAGTAAAAGGACAAGACGATATCTGATCGCCACTGTCCTGGCATTCGTTGCCGTGACGGCAAGTGACAGGGCTCATGTGATAGAATCGTCAGAATCAAAGGAAAGCTTTGGTTCAGAAGAAATCAGGTGTGCAATCGTTCTGGGTAACGACATGTACAGCAGCAATGGCCTTAATACAGGCTTCAACTACGAACTTCTCAACCAGTTTGCAAAGACTGCGAGAAAGGATCTTTCGATAGTCACTGCCCGCAGCGGCGAGAATTATCTCGATTCTCTCCGGGAAGGTAAAGTCGACATCGCTGTAATTCTCCCGTCAGAGGCTGAAAAGGATGACGGGCTGACAGTCTCCATCAAGACAGGGGACAACTCCGTATGGGCGGTCAGGAAAGAATCTCCTGAAAAGGTAATGGCCATCAATTCATGGATCAGATATTATGAAAAGACTCCCGAGTATTCCAGTACAAGGGAACGTTTCTTCAATGCCTATAACCCCCACGGGAAGCCTGCCTCATCCCATATCAGCCCGTATGACAGCCTAATAAAGAAGTATGCCAGCGTACTGGGATGGGACTGGAGGATGCTGGCGGCAGTAATCTATCAGGAATCAAGGTTCTCCATAAATTCATACTCCGGAAGAGGGGCAGCCGGGCTGATGCAGGTTATGCCGTCAACGGCTGAATATTATGGTGTTGAAGACCTCACCGATCCGGAGGAGAACATCAAGGCTGGCACCATGCATCTGGACAGGCTCCAGAAAATGTTCCGTGGAGAGGATATGGATGCTACCGAGAAAGTACTGTTCACACTGGCCTCATATAACGCCGGAGAAGGACGTATCGCCGACTGCCGCAGCCTCGCCCAGGCCCGCGGCCTGGACCGGAACAGATGGGAGGAAGTCATCCAGGTAATCCCCGAAATGAGGCTGGACTCGATACTGAAAGAAGAGTGCGTGAAACTCGGGAAGTTCCAGGGGCACGAGACAATCAACTACATAAACAGCATCCTGGAGATATACCGCACTTTCTGCACCATCTGCCCGGCATAGGCACGACCCGGAACCCAGATTCATGCGACCCTGACCGTTGTGGCAGGGTCGATTTTCGTTATGAACATGGACGGTATCAGCAGCAGGAGCATGATGACCAGATATGCAGCAAGGTCTGCAAGCAGGAACATAGGAAGATTCACATGTACAGGTACAAAGGCAAGGAAATAGTTTGCCGGGTCCAGCCGGATTGCATGTGTAGTCCCCTGGACAAGACAGAACAGCAGGGCCGCCGCATTGCCTGCCAGCATGCCTTTCAAGACAGCGGACGAGGCGCTCAAAAGGAATATCCTGGCTATGCGCCTGTCATCCATGCCTATGGACTTCAGCAGACCGATCGTAGATATGTTTTCGAAAAGCATGATCAGCAGGCCCGAGATCATATTGAAGCCGGCTACGGCTGTCATCAGAAGAAGGATGAAGAATACATTGAAATCTATCAGGTCCAGCCAGTCGAAAATCTGGGGGAAACGCGATACCGCAGACCGTGCCACAACCGAGGAGGATGTCCCGTCGGCATAAAGGAGAGTGATGTTGCCGATTTCCTGCTGCATCAACTCCATTCCGCCGGTGTCCCTGTACCTGCGGTCGAGCTTCACTTCCAGGGCAGAGACCTGGTCTTCATCCCAGCCGTTGAGCCGCTGCAGGTCAGACAAGCAGGCGTATACGACCATATCCTGTGCATCAGAGCCGAACATGCCATCGTAGACGGAAGATACAGTGAAGTTCCTGACACGTACCCTCTCCCCTATAAAATATGAAGGAAGGGTATCTCCAGGCTCCAGGTCCAGGGCCGAGGCCAGTCCGGAAGGGACAACGGTCCCCAACGGTGGGATGGAATCAATTCCTGCTACCGTCCCCGGGTCCTCCACGCCCTTGAACATGACACCCTGGATATCCCCCACCATCTTGACAATCCCTGCCTTGTATACTACCGGAGAGACACTCTCTACCCCGTCGAGGGACATGAGATGGCCCATATATGACGGACAACGTCCGACAGGCTCTGATTCGTCAAGAAAATTGAGGTTTCCAGGTGTCAGCTGCACATCCCCGGATAACAGAGAAATCCCGTCCCGTATTTCATGCCGGAAGCCGGATGAAATAGAGACGGAAATCATCATGACAAAGAAACTGACGGCAATGGACACCATAGCAATCCTGCCCTTGAACCGCAGTCTCCTGGCTATATAGCGAGAAACATCCATCAGCGTCTGGAAGTTACCAGATCACCACCTGCTCGCTTTCCGGACGGTACATTGCATCTCCCTCCTTGATGCCGAATGCATCGAAGAATGTCTGGATGTTGCGCAATGTCACGTTCACCCTGTTCTCACCGAGGGAATGGACATCGAGCTTGGTAAGCCTGGCCTTCTCCTCGTCAGTAATGTTCTGGGCCCAGATGCCTGCATATGAGAGATAGAAACGCTGCTCGGCAGTGAACCCGTCCACAGGTCCCGGATGCGTGTCTCCAAACGAATTCTGCAGGGCAGTATAAGCGATACGGAGTCCTCCCTGGTCAGCAATGTTCTCCCCGAGACACAGTGCACCGTTGGCCATGAGGTCAGGGAGTATCTGCACCTGATTGAACTGCCCTACGAGCTTCTGCGCCCTTTCATTGAACGCGGCAGCATCGGCGTCGGTCCACCAGTTGACCATATTCCCGTTCTTGTCGAACATGCGTCCCTGATCGTCGAACCCGTGGGTCATCTCATGGCTTATAACCACTCCGATGGCGCCGTAATTGAGCGCGTCATCAGCTTCCGGATTGTAGAACGGAGGCTGGAGGATGGCGGCCGGGAAGCAGATCTCGTTGGTGGTAGGATTGTAATATGCATTGACAGTCTGAGGACTCATCAGCCACTCGTCCTTGTCTGTAGGCTTGCCCATACGTGACATATTGTCAGCGACATACCATTTTGCCGCATTCCTTATATTCTCATAGTAGCTGAGAGACGGATTGATTATAAGCGTAGAATAATCCTTCCACTTGTCAGGGTATCCGATCTTCACGTTGAATGCGTTAAGTTTCTCATGTGCCTTCATCTTGGTGGTGTCGCTCATCCATGACAGAGAGTCGACATGTTCGCCCAGGGCGGTCTTGAGGTTCTCCACCATATGCTTCACCCTTTCCTTTTCCTCTGCCGGGAAATATCTTGTCACATATATTTTCCCGACTGCTTCTGAAAGTATATCGTTAGGGACAGCCATGGCCCTCTTCCAGCGCGGTTTCTGCTCCTTCACTCCGGCCATCTGCTTCTGGAAGAAGTCGAATGATGCGACGTAGAAACTGTCGCTCAGAGCTTCGCATGCACCCTTGATAAGCTGTCCTGCGAGGTAATTCCTTATCTTTTCTATGCCTGTCTCCGCCATGAGCGAATCGATTGCGGCGAAATACGAAGGCTGCCCTACGACAAGCTTGTCCTGGGGCTGTATCCCCGAAAGCCTGAAATAAAGTCCGAAATCGAGGTTGGGGTATTGCTTCTCAAGCTCCTGGGAAGACATGGGGTTGTAGGAACGGGCCACATCCCTCAACTCCACGCTCGACCATGACGCCCTGGCGATATCATCCTCAACGGAAAGGGCGTCGTCAGCGGCCCCGGCCGGGTTTTCCATGCCGGAAAGTGTAAAGATCTTCTCCAGGAAAGCCCTGTAGCCTTCTTTCAATGCTGTGTTGGCCGTGTCGAGATAATAGTCGCGGTCCGACATCCCGAGTCCGTCCTGATTCAGATAGAGTATCTGTTTTCTGCTGTCCGCAAGATCCGCAGCCACATAAGCGGAGAAAAAAGGATAATCCGCGGCAGAATGAAGTTCCGTAATGGCTTCCATGACGCCTCTCCTGTCCTTGGAGGACAGGACCTTGTCAAGCATCTGCCTTATCGGGGCGGCACCTTCGGAATTGAGCCGGACAGAATCAAGCCCCATCTTGTACAGGTCCGATATCTTCTGCTCGACGCTTCCCGGCATAGGGGAAGACTGCCCCATCGACTTGAAAAGGTCATTCAGCCTTTTCTGGTTGTTCTCGCTGAGGATATCCATTACTCCATATCTGGAAAATTCCGGTTTCAGAGGATTCTTGTCCTGCCAACCGCCCGTTGCATATCTGTAGAAGTCATCGGCAGGGGATACGGACGTATCGAGGTTGGTCAGATCCAAGGCCGAGGTCTCGGCCTCCGGATTCCCGCAAGCTACGGCAAAAGCCGGAAGCATCGCAATCATCAATTTTTTCATATTCAATACTAACGCATTAACTTCAACTTGCAAAGATAAGTAAAATTCAAAAGCCGCATGGATTATATTTATCAAAATTTGGCATATTTGCACGTTTTTTACCGGAAAGCACAGCATGGGAATCATAGAATTCGCAAAAAAATGGACCTTGCCCATAGCAATGGGGACAGGCATCGCAGTATATCTTATATATGACAGCATCCCTGCCCTGTCCCCGGCAGGACCGTTCCTGGAGAAAGCCGCGGACACAGTCCAGCCCGTACTTATTTTCATCATGCTGTTCCTGTCGTTCTGCCGTATCTCCCCCAAAGGACTCAGGCCCAGAAAATGGCATCTGAAGATGCTGCTTTTCCAGTGCGGTACATTCGTCGCACTGGCAGTCCCGCTCGCACTGCTCCCTGACTTCGAAGGGCGCGAAGTGGCCGAAAGCGCCATGCTGTGCGTGATATGCCCGACAGCGACCGCCGCTGCCGTGGTGACAGGGAAGCTTGGAGGGGACATGTCAGGAGTCACTACTTACACCGTACTCATAAATATCGCAGCCGGCATGCTCATCCCGGCATTCATCCCCCTGGTGCATCCCGTAGAGGGAATCTCATTCTTCACGGCGTTCAGCATGATCATGGCAAGGGTATTCCCTCTGCTCATATGCCCCTGCCTGCTCGCATGGTCCGTAAGATACCTTATGCCGCATTTCCACCGATGGATCCTCCGGTTCGGTGACCTTGCATTCTATATATGGGGAGTGTCGCTTTCGATAGCCATCGCAGTAACCACCAGGGCCATAGTCCACAACCCGGCATCTTTCCTTACCGAAGCCGGAATAGCAGCGGTCTCGCTTGCATGCTGCATACTGCAGTTCCAGGCGGGGAAATCAATAGGAAGTAAATACAACGCAGCTACGACCGCAGGCCAGGCCCTGGGGCAGAAAAACACCGTGCTTGCCATCTGGATTGGCTATACGTTCATGACCCCGGTGACCTCCGTAGCCGGAGGGTTCTACTGCATCTGGCACAATGCATACAATTCATGGCAGCTCTACAGGAAGGGAAAAGCAGGGGGATCCCTGTCATAGGGCCTTCAGTCTGGCTTCTGCCGCCATCTTCTCTGTGCCTGTGCTTACCTCCACAAGCTTCTGGAGATATTTCTTCTCCTGTTTAGTATTCTTCTGCCTTCTGGCTATAAGTACGCTGTTCTTTATTGCAGTATAGTCGTCCGGGACCTTCTTTAGAACCCTGTCATAGTATTTCCGTGCGGTCTTGAAGTCATTTTCCGCCACCAGGTAATAGGAACCCAGATTGTCCATAAAGACCACGGCGTCCGGATAGTATTCAAGCATTTTCCCGGAAAGTCTGTAAAATGCCGAATAGGAGCCCTTGCTGCCAATATTGAAAAACGTATAGCAGTACTCCTGTATCAGGTCGCAGAACAGTGTATCGGACATTTCCAGTCCGGGATATTCCCATGCGCCATGTACCAGCACATTCTCGTCAGCCAGCTTCTCAAGATAGGCCAGGGCCATGTCCGGGCTTTCCTTTTCATATGCGACAAGAGCCGTAGCCTTGAGGAGCCGCAGGTCCAGTCTGTCGGAATCTTCCCTGATGGCCCTGTCAAGGTATTTCACGGACAGGGTATAGAGAGAGTCGTCATAGAACACTTCCTGGAAATAGTTGACCATATTCCCGGTAGAATCCTTCAATGTAAGCACCGGGCCGGCGCCCATGAACCTGCCCTGGTCCTTGGAGACCACCTCGGTCCGCTGGGACTTGGCGAAATAGTATCTGAAACGCCCTGTCAACATGTCAATGTCATCCGGGGCTACCGCAGCCCAGTTGTTGAGCACGGTCTCGACCCCGACACCGTCGTCTCCGAGCCTGGACACAAGCAGATTGTAACGCTCTGCATATTCCTTTGCCCTGGACTCGGGAGCATCCTGAGCGCGGGCAATTGCGGACAAAGCGAGCAGCACGGCAGCAGCCGCTATGTTCCTGATAAGATTTTTTCCCATTGCAATCATTTTTACGCCGGTCCTGTCCGGCGTCATTCCAACAAATTTACCGACTTATATCCGGATACCGGATGTTTTTCCGGAAAAATTTCAATTTTGCGATTGTACCGGCATCATTTCCCTGACTCCACGGCCGGAAAGGCATCTTCAGCTGCCGGAGCACACTTCCTGTCTATGTCCATCCTGATACGCCTGCCACGAGGGAACAGGCTGTTGCAGCGGTTCCCGAGATTCTTCACAAACCCCAGCGGCAGCTTACCGTAACACACGGTAAGGTATCCGGCAGGATATTCCTTCAGAACCGGCTGGTCCCCATGGAGATACGACAGTGCTCCTTTAAGGTCCAAATCGACCCTCGGATACGTGTCCCGCCTGAAGATCAGGGAAAGAGCGAGATCCGGATCAGGTACCAGGGTCCCTTTCTTGATCTCCCCCGCGGCACATCCGGAAGACAGCACATGAAGCCGGCTTCCGATAGCGGAGACTTCGGAGGAAACGGCCTTAGGCACTGCCTTGACAAGGCCGTTCCTGAGCACCAGGTCCACTTCGTCGGTGAAATACCCCGCCATACCCGATGCCTCCCGTCCACAAAGGGGAGCATACCCTCCCTTCGGATACTTGCCAGCCCCGCCACGCGCGGCGGATGTCTTCAGCAGCACTGCACAGTACTGCCCCTCACCTTCAACGAGCCCAGGGACAAGGCTGAACCCGTTCGCTGTCTCCAGAACTCCGTGCGGGACCGCATCCCCTGAAAACACCTCCGAGGATATGATGTCCGCCCCGAGGTTTTCGGAAATCCACCTCACATTGTCATCATTCTCATATCTGTTGAATGTGCAGGTAGAATAAATGAACATACCTCCTTCAGCGAGTGCAGGCCATACATCCGCGGCTATACGGCGCTGCCTGGCCTGGCAAAGCTTCACCGCATCTTCCGACCACTGCTTCCGAGCCTGCACATCTTTCCTGAACATTCCCTCACCCGAACACGGGACATCTGCAATGATGACATCGAACCATCCGCACATAGACGCCAACACTGCCGGATCCTCAGAAGTGACCACGACACACGGATCTCCCCACAGGGCCACATTCAAAGCCAGGGTCGAAGCCCTCTGGCTCACTACCTCATTGGACACCAGGACGAAACCGCTGCCGCAGACTTCCCGCAGGGAAGCCGCGAGGTCAGTAGTCTTCCCGCCCGGAGCCGCACACAGGTCTAGGACACGCAGTGGTCTGTCCGTTCCTGACGTCACCCTCGGCATAAGGCTACGGAAGACATGGCCTGCAAACATTGACGAAGAATCCTGGACATAATAGGCCCCGGCGTGGAAAAACGGGTCCAGAGTGAATGCAGGCCTCGAATCCAGGGACCTTCCATAACAGGACCACGGCACAGGCGCCGCATCCTGCAGAGGGACAGACTGCCCCTTCCACGGATTGAGCCGGACAGACACGGAAGCGGGTCCGTCCAAAGCGGAAAAAGCGACAGCGGCATTCTCATGCCCTATCGCCTCTTCCAGATACTTTCTGAAACCTTCTTTCAGACCGTACGCCATATCCTCCGACAGCTATGACCTGAAACCTCCGAAACCGGACGGATCAAAGCCTTCCGGGAACATCGAGGGATCCATCCCTTCCGGCATCCTGCCTTCCGACATCGACGCAAGACCGTCAACCATCTTGTCAAGGGCATCCTTTATCTTCGACCCGAGCATCATCTTCATCATGAAATTCAGATCGGCCGACACCTCTATATAAAAATCCGTCTTGTAAGGGTCGCTCCCCGACGCATCAAAATGCATCGTGACGGAAAACCTGAATGGAGCGCCGTCATCACAGAATTCTATCCTGGAGTACGGTATCCTGTCCGAAACCTTCACACCGATTGAAAAGCCCTGAACCACAGCCTTTATGGAATCGTAATCGGCAGTGACGTCCTTCTTTTTCTCTTCAGGAAGGAACTGGACGAAATTACGCATGTCCACAAATGCCATATACAGCTGGTACGGCGGCCTGGATACGACAGCGTGCTTGCTCTTTATCTCCACTGCCATCCTCTACTCGTTTTTCCCCCATGTGGACGGGGAGTACCGCCATTCCTTCAGAAGCCCCATGTCTGAAGAATTGATATACCCGGTCTGGCCGGCCACCTCTATCAGGGTGTCGTAATTGGTCAGGGTGTTCAGCTCCACATCCGCATTCTCGAACGCGCGTCTTGACTGGTTGAAATTGTATGAGAATATGGCCACCATACCCTTCACATACGCCCCTGCTTTCACAAGCGCATCCACAGCAGAAAGGCTGCTGGCCCCTGTGGAGATGAGGTCTTCCACCACAACGACCTTGGCACCTTCTTCCAGTATGCCCTCTATCTGCGAGCCGGTCCCGTGATCCTTCGGCTTGGGCCGCACGTAAATGAACGGCTTCTTGAGCATGTAGGCGATCAGGGCCCCGTGTGCAATTGCCCCCGTAGCGACCCCGGCTATGACTTCGACATCAGGGTAGCGGGCAATTATGTTGTCCGCCATCCATCTGCATACATTGTCCCTGAGCTCCGGATAGGACAATATCTTCCTGTTGTCGCAATAAATCGGAGAAAGCCAGCCGGACGCCCATTTGAAAGGTTTGTCCGGGCTGAGCAGTACTGCCTTGATGTCAAGCAGAGACTTGGCGACTGTTTTTTCAGTTGATTCCATATTCCTGTAATTTTGAATTTGCGTTAACAAACTATACCTATATTTGCAGGCATATTCCCTGCAAAGTTAAGAAATTTAACACAGAAATGCATAAAATATACCTTGAAAAGAGAAGCATTGTCATCTGCTCCCTGCACGAACAGGCCCTCACAGACCCCAATGCCGTGCAGTTCACCATCGGCAGGCCGGCAAGAATCCATGAACTGGTAGACCTTTTCGAGCAGTCCGTATCACTGTTTCGAATATATATCCCTACGGAAGACCCGGAAGGCACATACATGAAAGTATGCTCTGAATTCAAGGAGGTCAACGCCGGAGGCGGCCTGGTGTCCAACCGCCGGGGGGACTATCTGCTGATCAGCCGGAACGGCTGGTGGGACCTGCCCAAGGGACATCAGGAGCAAGGAGAGGACATCAGGACAACCGCGCTGAGGGAAGTCCAGGAGGAAACCGGAGTGAAGCAGCTTGAGCTAAGGGACCTTATCTGCATAACGGACCATTGCTACAGGAGGGACGGCATCTGGCATCTGAAACATACATGGTGGTATGACATGCTGTACACCGACCCCACTGACCTGACTCCGCAGAAAGAAGAAGACATAACCAAGGCGGCATGGGTAGCCAAATCGAGCCTTCCTCCGTTCCTGACACGTACTTATCCGTCCATCGCCGAGGTGTTCAGGGAAGCAAAAGTATAATTTTGGGCGCATATTGAAACAATTGCGGGAAATTTTCGTATAATGTTGTGTATGCGGTAAAAATCCACCCACGACTGTAAAATATGAAACTTTCACAATTCCAGTTCAATCTAACAAAAGACAAAGTCGCTTCAGAGCCGCCGAGATGGCGTGATGAATGCAAACTGATGGTCCTTCACAAGGACACCGGAGAAATCGAACACAAACTTTTCAAAAACATCATAGACTATTTCGGGAAAGGGGACACATTTGTCCTCAACGACACCAAGGTATTCCCGGCAAGGCTCTACGGCAACAAGGAAAAGACGGGCGCCGACATCGAAGTCTTCCTTCTGAGGGAACTCAACAGGGAGCAGAGGCTCTGGGATGTGATAGTGGACCCGGCCAGAAAGATACGCATCGGCAACAAGCTCTATTTCGGGGACGACGAGAGCCTTGTGGCCGAAGTGATAGACAACACCACATCAAGAGGCCGCACCCTGAGATTCTTATATGACGGCTCCTATGAAGATTTCAAATCCACGCTTTTCAGCCTCGGTGAGACACCGGTGCCGAAATGGGTGAAAGAGAAAGTCACGCCGGAAGATGCGGAGAATTTCCAGACGATATTCGCAGCCCACGAAGGCGCAGTCTCGGCTCCGGCAGCAGGGCTTCATTTCAGCCGCGAACTATTCAACAGAATGATACTCAAAGACATCAACAAAGCATTCATTACCCTTCACATGGGGATAGGGCATTTCCGTTCCGTTGATGTCGAAGACCTTTCCAAGCACAAGATGGACTCCGAGAGGCTCATCATATCAGAGGAGACGGCGGATCTCATCAACCGCACAAAAAGGGAGAAACACAAGGTGCTGGCCGTAGGGGTGACAGTAATAAGAGGGCTTGAAACCTACGTGACGACAAACGACGAGGTGCGCCCGTACGACGGATGGACAAACAAGTTCATCTTCCCTCCATACAGGTTCGCCATACCTGACGCCATAGTGTCGAATTTCCACACCCCGTGCTCGACCATGCTGATGTCAGTAGCCGCATTCGGCGGATACGAAAATGTCATGAAGGCATACGGCATAGCACTGAAGGAGGACTACAAGTTCGGGCCTTACGGAGATGCCATGCTGATAATATAAAAAAAGAAAAAACATAAAGAAATAGAAAAAACCGCGCTCAGACAACATTCTGAGTGCGGTTTTTTCGGCATACCCCGGTATATTTGCCGGTAAAAAAGATGGAACGCATCTACGATGAAGACGTATGCTGCTGCGCACTCAACAGAATATTCGGTTTCAGGCCAAGGGTAGCGCTCGCCCTGATATCTGAACTGGGGAGTGCCTCACAAGTATTCCGGCTCAGCCCGAAGGAGCTCGACTGCCTGCTCGGCAAAGACGTAAAAGCAAGGCAGCTGATATGCAGGCAGTCACTTTACGAAGCCGCGAAAGAACTCGACGGACTATACGACAAAGGATATTCGTTCGTTTTCTGGAAGCAGACGGGCTATCCGCGCCTCCTGGAAGAATGCGAAGACCCGCCTGTGGCGCTGTATGTAGACAGCGTGTCTTCCCCGGAAGAGGTCTTCGGCAGGGAAACGGCTGTTGCAGTAGTAGGTACGAGGGACATCTCGGACTACGGCAAGGAATGGTGCAGGAAAATCACCGGGGCACTCTCCCGCTCCAGCCCGGCCCCTTCCATTGTAAGCGGACTCGCCATGGGGACTGACATCATCGCCCACACGGCAGCATTGGATATGGGGGCCACGACCATAGCGGTCATGGCGACCGGCATAGACACAGTATATCCTTCCAGGCACAGGGCGGCGGCAAAGAGGATAGCATCCACACCGGGGTGCGCCCTGGTGACAGACTATCCGCCGGGAACCGCCCCGCTGCAAATCAATTTCATAAGGCGCAACAGGATAATCGCAGGGCTGAGCCGGGCCGTAGTCCTGATCGAATCGAAAGAAAAAGGAGGAGGAATGCTTACCGCCAGGCTGGCCTTCTCATATTCCCGAGATGTCTATGCTCTGCCCGGCAGGATAGACGATGTACGCTCCCGAGGATGCAACATGCTCATAAAGGAAAAGATTGCAGAAAGCATCATGTCTGAAAAAAAGCTTGTTGAAAGCATCGGTCTGAGATTCCGCGAATACACCGGAAGACAGGATCCTGCAAGAACCGTAAAAGACGTATACGGAGGAAAATACGGAGAGGACAACATCGGAAGGCTTTCCAGGATAGTGCTGTGCATCAAGAGGAACCGGGGCATAACCATAGAAGAAATAGCAGAATCGGCCGGAATGCCGTACAAGGAGGTCCTGGAATATACCGCCATGCTGGAAACGGACGGAATCATTTCTACAGACCTCATGCAGAGGTGCTACATCAGACTGAAATAATGCGTACCTTTGCCCAGTCCACAGAGAACACGACTTTTTTATGGAATTCATAGACACACACACCCATCTTTACGATGATGCGTTCAAAGGCGAGGAAGACGATGCCATAGAACGCGCGGCAGCGGCAGGTGTCACCAGGCTGGTCTTTCCCGATATCGACAGCGGCACAAGGGACGGCATGTTCGCCCTTGCCGACAGGTTTCCAGGCAGGGTCTTTCCGTGCCTGGGCCTGCATCCGACATCAGTAGACGCAGGATGGAGGGCCGAAATCGAGAAAATGGAGCAGTATCTGGACCGTGGCATAAAGGCAATCGGAGAGACAGGCATGGACTGCTACTGGTCAAAGGCTTTCATCCGGGAACAGAAAGATGCGCTCGAGTACCAGATACGGCTGGCATGCAGGGAGAACCTCCCCGTAATAATACATTCCAGAGAAGCCACCGGACTCATATTTGAAGTACTTGAAAAATGCAGGAATCTGGAAATGAGAGGAGTATTCCATGCCTTCAGCGGGAGTCCGGAGACATTCCACAGGCTGCAGAAATACGGCGACTGGTATGTGGGAATAGGAGGTGTGCTCACCTTCAGGAATGCCTCCATCGCAGAAACGGTGAAGGAAATTCCCCTCGGACGCATACTGCTTGAAACAGACTCCCCCTATCTTACCCCTGTCCCGAAAAGAGGAACGAGGAATGAGAGCAGCTACATCCCGTATATCGCCGGGAAACTCGCCGGACTCAAAGGCACAAGCATAGAAGAGACGGCCGAGGTAACTACAGCCAACGCACGACAATTGTTCAGCATATGACACTCACAGACCAGAACCGGAAGGCGTCCCTCCTCCTGATATACACAGGAGGGACAATAGGCATGAGGCAGGACCCTGCCACCCAGACACTCAGGCCATTTGATTTCAGCCAGATACTTGAGGAAGTCCCCGAACTGCGCAAATTCGCATACAGGATCGACTCGTACACCTTCGACCCGATCATAGACTCGTCGGACGTGGAACCCGGACTTTGGCAGTGCCTCGCAAAGCTCATCAAGGAAAAATACAGCCAGTACGACGGCTTCGTCATCCTGCACGGCACCGACACGATGGCCTACTCTGCCTCAGCGCTGAGCTTCATGCTCGAGAACCTCGCCAAGCCGGTGATCTTCACAGGTAGCCAGCTACCGATAGGCATTCCGCGGACAGACGGCAGGGAAAACCTCGTATCAGCAGTAGAGATCGCGGCGGCAAAAGACGCGGAAGGACACGCCACAGTACCGGAAGTATGCATATACTTCGACAACATGCTCATGCGAGGGAACCGGGCATGCAAGGTCAGTTCGGACAACTTCACGGCATTCAGGTCCATGAACCTGCCTCCTCTTGCAGAGGCAGGCATCAGCATAAAATACAACTCAACACTCATCATGCGGCCATCGGACTGGGACTCGGACCTGACAATCCATACCCGCCTGGACACCAGGGTCTCCATACTGAAGATACACCCCGGAATAACCCCGCAGGTAGTAAAGAACATCCTCTGCGGGGAGGAGACCAGGGCCGTGATAATGGAGACATACGGATGCGGCAACGCCCCCTGCAAGGACTGGTTCATAGGCATAGTGAGGCAGGCTGCCGCCTCCGGCAAGATACTTCTGAATGTCACGCAATGCCTGTCAGGGACAGTGGACATGCAACTGTATTCAAACGGCAAGACCCTGCTGGACGCAGGCGTGGTAAGCGGCTATGACAGCACCACGGAAAGCGCACTCGGAAAACTGTTTTTCCTGCTCGGGCAGACAGAAGACAACACATTGGTGAAAGAGCTGTTGAACAGAAATTTCAGAGGAGAAATATCAAAATAATTATTGCCATGTGAAAATTAATTGCTAAATTGCACCGGTTTTAAAGAGCGGAACAGCCCTAAAGACCGATAACGAAAACTATAACAATTTAATACATTATTAATTAAACACACAAAAACAATTATGAAAAAAATTTTCATGTTTTTGGCAGTAATCGGCCTGATGGCCTTTTCTGCACAATACGCAGCTGCTCAGGACGAGACAGCAGCAGAACCGGCTGCAACTGAACAGGTAACGGAAGCTGCAGCGCCTCAGTCTATGGCTGAACTCGTAGCTGCAACCCAGGGCGAAGTTCCGCTTCACCAGCAGCTCAAGACCTACTTCATCCAGGGTGGCCCGGGCTTTATGACAACCATCATCCTCTGCCTTATCCTCGGTCTTGCAATCTGCATTGAAAGAATCCTTTATCTCAGCTTCGCAAAAGTCAATACGAAGAAGCTCCTCACAAACATCGAAAAAGCTCTTAATGAAGGCGGTGTTGATGCAGCCAAAGAAGTATGCCGCAATACCCGCGGACCTGTAGCCAGCATCTTCTACCAGGGCTTCCTCCGTATGGACCAGGGTATCGAAGTTGTCGAGAAGACAGTCGTTTCATACGGTTCAGTTCAGATGAGCCTCATGGAGAACGGACTTACATGGGTCGGACTGTTCATCTCCCTCGCAACATCTCTGGGATTCTTGGGAACAGTTGTCGGAATGGTGCAGGCATTCGATGCCATCCAGATTGCCGGCGATATCTCTCCTAACATTGTCGCAGGAGGTATGAAGGTCGCCTTGATTACAACCGTCGGCGGTTTGATCGTGGCCATTATCCTTCAGATTTTCTACAACTACATCCTCTCAAGGATTGACGCCATCTCCATCGAAATGGAAGACGCATCAATCTCACTTGTAGATATCCTGGTTAAATACGAGAAAAAATAATCTGACAACATACCATGTTTAACAAAATAATCAAATACATTCTGCTTGCACTTGTCATTCTGGGGTTCGCTCTGGGAGTGTGGGGGTATGCTGCAGG
>CALVCB010000013.1 GCA_944325965.1 uncultured Bacteroidales bacterium | reverse complement strand
AAGCATAAAGATAAAAAGATTCCTGTTTTTTTTCTTCATAGGATAAAAGAAAAGCCGGCATGGAAAGCCGGCTTTTCCATATAAAAATGAAAATTAATCCTTGAACTTCGCCTTGAGGAACTCCCTGTTAAGACGTGCGATATGGGAGATCGTCACATGCTTAGGACATTCCATCTCGCAGGCACGGGTGTTGGTGCAGGCACCGAAACCGAGTTCGTCCATCTTGGCAATCATCGCCTTGGCCCTCTTGGCAGTCTCGACCTTGCCCTGAGGAAGAAGTGCGAGGGAGCTTACACGTGCGGCAACGAAAAGCATAGCAGAACCGTTCTTGCAGGTAGCTACACAGGCACCGCAGCCGATACATGCAGCACCGTCCATGCTCTCTTCAGCAATCTCATGGGAGATAGGAATCACATTTCCGTCAGGGACTCCGCCGGTATTCACCGAGATGAAGCCGCCGGCCTGCATGATCTTGTCGAATGCCTTGCGGTCTACCACGAGGTCCTTGATAACAGGGAATACATTGCTTCTCCACGGCTCGATAGTGATGGTGTCACCGTCCTTGAACTTGCGCATGTGCAGCTGGCAGGTGGTCACCTCGTCATCAGGTCCATGTGCCCTTCCGTTGATATAGAGCGAACATGCACCGCATATACCCTCACGGCAGTCATGGTCGAAAGAGACAGGGCCGCTGCTCTGGCACCCCCTCTCGACAGCTACCGGATCCATACCTTCATGGATGAGCTGCTCGTTAAGGATGTCGAGCATCTCGAGAAAGGAGCTGTCAGGAGATATATTCTTGACCTGGTAGGTCTCAAAATGTCCTTTTGTCTTGGCGTTTTTCTGGCGCCATACCTTCAAAGTTAAATCCATTTCAATTAGTCTTTATAGTTTCTGGTAGCTATCTTGATATTCTCATATACCAGAGGCTCTTTGTGAAGCTCCGGCTCGACGTTTTCACCCTTATACTCCCATGCGCCGACATACATGAAGTTCTCATCGTCACGCTTGGTCTCGCCGTCCTCGGTCTGCATCTCCTCGCGGAAATGTCCTCCGCAGGACTCGCGGCGGTGGAGGGCGTCACGTGCCATAAGCTCACCTATTTCAAGGAAATCAGCCAGACGGAGGGCCTTCTCAAGCTCCTGGTTGAAATTGTCCTTGTCACCTGCAACATATACATCTGACCAGAATTCCTTGCGGAGAGCCTGGATAAGCTCGATGGCCTTCTTCAGGCCGGCTTCGTTTCGTGCCATGCCGACATACTCCCACATGATGTGGCCGAGTTTCTTGTGGATCTCGTCGACAGTATGTTTTCCCTTTATGGAAAGGAGCTTGTCGATCTTTGCCTTTACAGCCTTCTCCGCAGCCTCGAACTCAGGGGCGTTGGTATCCGTCTTAGGGTTCTTGAACTGGGTGGCAAGATAATCACCTATCGTATACGGAAGGATGAAATATCCGTCGGCAAGTCCCTGCATCAGGGCCGATGCGCCGAGACGGTTTCCGCCGTGGTCGCTGAAATTGGCCTCACCAATAGCATAAAGGCCAGGGATGGTAGTCTGGAGGTTGTAGTCAACCCAGAGACCACCCATTGTATAGTGGATAGCCGGATATATCATCATAGGCTCCTTGTAAGGATCGGTATCGGTAATCTTCTGGTACATCTGGAAGAGGTTACCGTACCTTTCGCGGATTTTGTCCACACCCAGCCTTTCTATCGCGGTAGCAAAGTCGAGGAACACGGCAAGGCCTGTCTCGTTCACTCCGAAACCGGCGTCGCACCTCTCCTTCGCAGCACGTGAGGCAACGTCACGAGGCACGAGGTTACCGAAAGCAGGGTAACGGCGCTCGAGATAATAGTCCCTGTCCTCCTCTGCAATCTGTGAAGGCTTTATCTGTTTCTTGCGGAGTTTCTCCACATCCTCCTTCTTCTTAGGCACCCAGATACGTCCGTCGTTACGCAGTGACTCCGACATAAGGGTCAGCTTTGACTGCTGGTCGCCGTGTACAGGGATACATGTAGGATGGATCTGTGCAAAGCAAGGGTTGGCGAAGAAAGCACCCTTCTTGTAGCACTGCCATGCTGCCGAACCGTTGCTGTTCATAGCGTTGGTGGAGAGGAAATATGTATTTCCGTATCCTCCTGTAGCAAGCACTACAGCATGTGCGCCGAATCTTTCAATTTCACCTGTAACAAGATTCCTTGCGATGATTCCCTTTGCCTCTCCGTTGATGAGTACCACATCAAGCATCTCGTGGCGCGGGTAGCTCTTCACGGTACCGAGCGCTATCTGACGGTTCATCGCTGCATAAGCACCCAGAAGAAGCTGTTGTCCGGTCTGGCCCCTGGCATAGAATGTACGGCTAACCTGCGCGCCGCCGAAAGACCTGTTGGCGAGAAGTCCGCCGTACTCCCTTGCGAAAGGAACGCCCTGAGCGACACACTGGTCGATGATGTTATTGCTCACTTCGGCAAGACGGTATACATTCGCCTCACGGCTGCGGTAGTCCCCACCCTTGATGGTCTCGTAGAAAAGACGGTAGACGGAGTCATTGTCATTCTGGTAGTTCTTTGCTGCATTGATACCGCCCTGCGCCGCTATGGAATGCGCACGACGAGGCGAGTCGCTGATGCAGAAAACCTTTACATTATAACCGAGCTGACCGAGCGTAGCAGCTGCTGACGCTCCTCCGAGTCCGGTTCCGACGACAATGATTTCGAGTTTCCTCTTGTTGCCAGGGTTGACAACACGGATCTGAGACTTATGCTTTGTCCATTTCTCAGACAAAGGACCCTCAGGAATCTTAGAAATTAATTTTTCGGCCATTTTATGATGTTTAATGAAATTTCTGCGCAAGTTTAGTGATTTTTAAGCAAATGAGCAAAATATTTGAACTCATCTAAATATATCTCCATGAATAATGGTGAAATGTCAATGTATCTGTCCCTGAATTCCTTTCCGGACATGTTCCCGTCAGCATATCCTTCATATAAAAGTGAGAAGGCCTCCCTTATCCTCCTGTCTGATTCCCTGCAGCATCCGACAAGGGAACGCTCCGGAAGCCTTCCTGACACAACAGGCATGAGGTCAAGATATTCCTTCCCGTTGCTGACACCGAACCGGAAGACGTACTTTTCCTTGATTCCGAGTGCGGTATCGCACATAATGGAATGCCCGGAAGACGGGGAGAGCTTCATATAGGCAGGCACAATGTCATCCTCCGACACAGGGACAGGTACGGCAGTTCCGCACGGAGGATAGCCGAGCACTGTCCAGAGCACGGTATGCAGAGGGTCCTCCCCGGAAGCCGCTCCCTGCACCACTACAGAAGCCGATGTGCCCCTCCTCGGTATGAAATCCATGTCGGGGACAATGCCGTTGCCGTATCCTCCATCAACAATGGAATCAATGTCCCTTCCGAAATCCACGCCGGCAAAATCGTTCCTGAAAGAACGGGATAGAGAACTGAATATGAAATCCGGAGTAAACGCCGTACCGGAAGAATCAGCTTCACGGAATATTGCCGAAGCAGTAAGATAGCGTTCGTATCCCTTGTAATCCTCTTCCCTGCCTGAAAAAGAAAAGTTGGTGAACACCATATAGCCGCCAGGTGCGACTGAAGGGTCGTTTATGTCATATTTGACGCAGGTGCTGTTGTTCACCTCATACATGGCTGCCCCGCCGTACGCGTCCACAGCCCCGAAATTGGCCTCCACCCCTGCCGGACGGGAGAGCGTATCAAGGAAATGCTCGAAATCAGATATGTCCCTGCATACACCCAATGCCCTGAAGATGATGATTCCCTCCCTGTCCATCATGTTTGACGGCACATCATCGTCCTTTATGTTATAGGACGCCGTGTTCATGAGTGCGAATCCGGCAGTGTTGGCCCCTATCCAGACTTCCCTGTCGGACGGGGAGGCACTTGGAGCGATATTGCCTCCGGCATTCACAAGGCCCGTGAAACTGAAACGCTCCCCGCGGAAATGCACAAGGGCGTTGTCAAGCACTCCGGTATCCCTGTGCTTCCACAGAAGTGGCCGGCCGTCAGGTGTGGCCCTGCCGGAGATAACGGCGGCAGTGCATGCCTCCGCCCTTCCTGAAGGAAGCAGGACAAGAAGCAGGGCAAGGATAACAAATCTTTTCATTGATATTGATATGGATAATGGCCTGCATCATTGCAGACAAGCCTGTCAAAAAAGAAGGTTCTCCTCCGGAATCCCCCTGTCATACCCAAGGTGCCTGTATGCAAGCTCTGTGGCCTCCCGGCCTCGAGGAGTCCTTATTATGAAGCCTTCCTTTATAAGGAAAGGCTCATAGACCTCCTCGAGGGTCCCCTGGTCCTCCCCGACAGCGGTAGCTATCGTATTGGCCCCTACCGGGCCTCCGTTGAACTTGGTTATGATGGTACGAAGTATCTTGTTGTCCACAGAGTCGAGCCCCCTCTTGTCTATATTCAGCGCATCGAGGGCATACCTGGCTATCTTGAGGTCTATCTTCCCGCTCCCCATCACCTGGGCGAAGTCCCTTACCCTCCTGAGGAGGGAATTAGCTATACGCGGAGTGCCGCGGCTCCGGAGGGCTATCTCGTATGCCGCATCATCATCTATACCTATATTCAGAATTGATGCGCTCCTCTTCACTATATGCTCGAGGTCGGCGGTGTCATAGTATTCAAGTGCGCAGGTGATTCCGAACCTCGCGCGCAGTGGTGATGTGAGGAGCCCGCTCCTTGTGGTCGCCCCGACGAGGGTGAAAGGGTTGAGCGATATCCTCACCGACCTTGCACCCGGGCCCTTGTCGATCATTATGTCTATAACGAAATCCTCCATGGCGGAATACAGGTACTCCTCCACCACAGGAGAGAGCCGGTGTATCTCGTCTATGAAAAGGACATCTCCCTCCTCGAGGGATGTGAGAAGCCCGGCCAGGTCGCCAGGCTTGTCGAGTATCGGCCCCGAGGTCACTTTCATGCTCACCCCGAGCTCGTTCGCTATGATGTGGGCAAGGGTCGTCTTGCCGAGTCCCGGAGGGCCGTGGAACAGCACATGGTCAAGGGACTCCCCCCTCATTTTCGCCGCCTTGACGAAAACCTTGAGGTTCGAGATGATTTTGTCCTGGCCTGTGAATTCTTTAAGGTCCTGCGGCCTTATTATTCCGTCTAATTCTTTATCTTTGCCGTCGCTGACGTCATGCGGGTCGAAGCTGCCGTTTGCCATCTGGAATGAAAATTATATACAAATATAGGTTTATTTTTTATTAAAGCTGTTGTTTATATTGATGTTGAAAAGTTGAAAACTTTATGCTATGTCCTGTCATACAGGTATTTGGTCTAAAGAAAGATGGTTGATAAACCGTATTTTATCCATTTGAAAAAAAATGAAAAAAATATTTTGAAATAGTTTATTGACACGGCCTGCAATTTTTCATGGGCATTGCAAAATAAACTTTTCATAAAGTATCAACAGGGTTTTCAACACCTTTTCAACAGGAAAACATAGGTAAATGTTGATAAGTACAAAATCAGCAAGGGAACTTGCTTCAAGACTGTCCGGATGCGGCCCTGTATACTGCAGCGGGCTGTTCCTCTCCGCGAGGTGGTCCGTCTTTTCATCCGTGGCTTCAGAGGGGCTCCATGTGATTGTGCTGCCTACCAGGGAGGCTGCCGAGTATTGCGTATCCGACCTCTATACATTCATAGAGGGGGACAGGGTGTTCTTCCTGCCTGACACAGGCAAGAGCCTCCAGAGGAGCAACTACAAGTCAACCGTCAGCGTGCAGAGGACCTCGGCAGTCAGCGAGATAACCCGGTACGTCGGCGACGGGCTCCTTGTAGTGGTGACATACCCGGCTGCCCTTGAGGAGAAGATTCCCGCCGGGGACCGGATAGCCGGGCCGGTGCTCAGCCTGCGGGAGGGGCAGACCATAAGCCATGATGAGATTACAGGGGTCCTTCTTGAAGAAAAATTCGAAAGGGTGGATTTCGTATCCTCCCCCGGCCAGTTCGCCGTAAGGGGAGGAATCATAGACATATTCTCCTATTCCTTCAACAACCCGTACAGGATATCGTTCTTCGGTGACGAGATAGACGGTATCAACATATTCGACTGCAATACCCAGCTCTCAAAAGAAAAAGTGTCCTCCGTGGACATATATCCTGACCTTGCCGCCGGTGACGGCGGGTCAGGAGAAGGTGTCTTCCTTACTTCCCTGCTCCCAGGGAATTCCGTATTCTGGCTCGATTCGTCCGACATGTACAGTGACGCCGGCTTCTACAGCGGCATAGAGGGATTCCGCAGGGTGTACCTAGAAGTGCCCCTTTCCGTCCGGGACTGCGACCCTGTCAGGTTCAACATAGCTCCACAGCCTTCATTCAACAAGAATTTCGACCTGCTAACCGAGGACATAAGGACCAGGATAGAGACCGGCTACAAAGTCTTCATATTCGGTGACAAGGAATCCCAGCTCGACAGGCTGAGGTCGATACTGTCCCGGAATGACGGGCTGATCCCGAAATTCTGTCCTGGCAAGGACATTCACAACGGGTTCATCGACAATGACGATAAGGTCTGCTGCTATTCCGACCACGAGATATTCGACAGGTACCACAGGGTTGCCATAAGGAGGACGGTAGAGAAAAGCGAACAGCTTACTATCAATGACCTCACTTCTTTCAATATAGGTGATTATGTGGTACATATAGATCATGGTGTAGGGATATTCGGCGGGCTTGTGAGGATGAAGGATGACAAGGGCCGGATACATGAAGTAGTAAAGATCACATACAAGGACAATGATGTTGTGTTCGTATCCGTGCATTCTCTCCATAAGATATCGCGTTACAGGTCGAAGGAAGGAGAGCCTCCGAAAATCAACAAGCTCGGGTCGAAGACATGGCAGAACCTGAAGAACAGTACCAAGGCCAAGGTCAAGGACATAGCCAAGGACCTCATACAGCTTTATGCCAAGAGAAAGAGTGCCAAGGGTTTTGCATTCTCTCCAGATACTTATATGCAGCAGGAGCTTGAATCGTCTTTCATGTATGAGGACACTCCGGACCAGGAGAAGGCTGTGCGTGCCGTCAAGGCGGACATGGAGGATGACTGCCCTATGGACAGGCTCGTGTGCGGAGATGTAGGGTTCGGCAAGACCGAGGTGGCTGTTAGGGCGGCTTTCAAGGCTGTGGCTGACAGCAAGCAGGTGGCTGTTCTCGTGCCTACCACCATACTTTCCCTCCAGCACTACAATACATTCAGGAATAGGCTCAAGGATTTCCCGTGCAACATTGACTTTGTAAGCAGGCTCCGTACCCCGAAGGAGATCTCGGATATACAGGCGAGGCTGAAGAACGGCACCCTCGATATAGTGATAGGTACCCACAAGCTGCTCGGCAAAGGGTTTGAATTCAAGGACCTCGGCCTGCTCGTCATAGATGAGGAGCAGAAATTCGGAGTGACGGCCAAGGAGAAACTCCGTCAGATGAAGCTTTCCGTGGATACTCTCACCCTGACCGCTACACCTATTCCGAGGACACTCCAGTTCTCTCTCCTGGGGGCAAGGGACCTCTCCATCATCAGCACTCCCCCTCCCAACAGGATACCTGTACAGACGGAGATAATGCTTTTCGATTCAGATGAGATAAGGAATATAATTAACTATGAACTGGACAGGGGCGGGCAGATTTTCTTTGTACACAACAGGGTGGAGGAACTCCAGTCGGTGTATGACATACTGCACAGGCTCGTCCCTGACATGAGGATATGCGTGGCGCACGGACAGATGGAGTCCAAGACTCTTGAAAACAAGATACTTGAATTCATGTCGGGTGACTATGACATGCTCCTGTGCACTACAATCATAGAGAACGGGCTTGACATCCCGAACGCAAATACTATAATCATCAACCAGGCCCAGAACATAGGCCTTAGCGACCTGCACCAACTCCGCGGGCGTGTGGGGAGGTCGAACAAGAAGGCATTCTGCTACCTCATAGTGCCTCCGCTTGTATCCATAACCGATGATGCAAAGCGCAGGATCAAGGCCATCGAGGCTTTCTCCGATCTCGGCAGCGGATTCAACATAGCCATGCAGGACCTCGATATAAGGGGGGCCGGCAACCTGCTCGGGGCCGAACAGAGCGGATTCATATCCGATATGGGGCTCGAGACCTATCAGAAGATACTCTCCGAGGCCATGGAGGAGCTCGGTGTGGAATCCGGCATAGGCCCCGTGAACGGCATCTCTTCGGCAGCAGTGTCCGACTGTACCATAGAGACCGACCAGACTGCACTGATACCGGACAGCTATATAAATGTGACGGCAGAGAAGATAAGGATATACAAGGAACTGGACTCCATTAAGGATGAAAAGGTGCTTGACACCATGAAATCGAGGCTGGAGGACAGGTTCGGCAGGATACCGGACGAGCTTGACAGGCTTTTCTATATAGTGAGGATAAGGAACCTTGCGGGGAACCTCGGGTTCGAGAAGGTGATAATAAAGAACGGTGTCATGATAGCCTTCTTCATTTCCAACCCCATGTCACAGTATTACCATTCGAAGAAATTCGTTTCGGTGCTTGACAACATAAACGAAAACAATACTATATTTGAACTCAAGCAGTCTGATGACAGGCTCAGGATATTTTCGAGGAATATCCCTGACCTGAAAAAGGCGTATTCCGCTTTGTGCAGACTGAAAAAGAACTGACGGGAGATTGTATTATGCCGAATCTGGTCATAGACATAGGCAATACTGCCGTGAAGGCAGCCTGGTCTGACGGGATAACCATAGGAAAGACTTTCAGGTACCAGGGAGAAAGGATAACAGGATTCATTTCTGGCCTTGTTGAAAAGGAGAGGCCTGCAGTGATGGTCATTTCAACTGTAAAGGATTTACCGGAAAATGACATCGCTTTCCTCGGAGGAAGATGCGGAAAGCTTGTCCTGATGGACAAGGGACACACTGAGGAGACACTTGCACACGGGATATTCCCCTACCTTCCTCCTGACAGGGTGGCATCTGTCATAGCCTCGAGACATCTTTTTAAGGGTAAGGGCTGCACTATCTTTGATTTCGGGACTGTAATGTCCGTTGACTTTGTGGACAGCACTGGCAGATACTCAGGAGGCAACGTGTCGCCGGGATGCCGTACCAGATTCAAGGCACTGAACAGGTATTCAAGGTCATATCCTTTATATGACACTCCTGATACTGTCCAGGAGCTGGGGACTTCCCTTCAGACATCTGCAGAGTCTGGTATAGTTACCGGATTACTGTTTGAAATACAGGGATATATTGACAGATTTCAAGAAAATATAGTTGTTTTTACGGGTGGGGATGCAATTTATTTTGCAAAAAGAATGAAAAACTCCATCTTTGTAGTTTGTAACTTAGTATTGATGGGATTAGCTTTAATAGCTGATGAATATGTTAAAAATACCCGCTAGGCCGCTTTTGCTGTGTCTTTTGTTTTTGTTGCCTGTAGCCCTTGATGCCCAGAACGGTGCATACGGGGCATATACTCCGTATTCCATTTTCGGAATAGGAGAGATCCGCAGGGAGGGTACAGCCTTCAACAGCAGTATGGGCGGAGTTGGAATAGCTACAAGAAACAAGAGATTCATAAATTACCTCAATCCTGCTTCTGTGACAGCCAGGGATTCCCTGTCCTTCATGGCCGATATAGGTCTTTCGCAGAAGAACACTCTCTACAGGCAGGGAAATATCAAGTCGGGGAACAATACATTCAACATGTATGACTTCATAATAAGTTTCCCTATCTACAGGTCTTCAGCCTTTATCATAGGACTTACACCTTTCAGTGACGTGGGATACAGTTTTTCCACAAAAGTCACTGACTCTGAAATAATAGGAAATACCAATGTCATATCCTACAATGCCTCCGGGAACGGGAGCGTCTACCAGTTGTTTGCCGGTGGGGCGGCCACTTTCTGGAAGAAATTTTCAGTTGGGGCGGAAGTAATATATTATTTCGGTACCCTTGACAAGCAGTTTAGCCAGAGTTTCACTGACGCTTCGTACAACAGTGCCCAGGGGGTAAGCAACCTACTGATAAGGTCTACCACAGCAAAGCTCGGTCTGCAGTATGAGCAGAGAGTAGGTGAAGATATGTCCATGATATTCGGTGCCACATACCGTTTCAGGGCCGGTATAAACGGAGAATCTGAAAATTACGAGATTCTGGGAACGGCATCAGATACACTGAGCTACAGCTATTCCAACAATTCAGGTATAAGTATTGCAGATGAACTCGGACTGGGACTGTCCCTAAAGAAAGGAGACCGCTGGAGTGTAGAGGTGAACTACCTCAGGTCTGGATGGAACAGGTCCGGGATGGAAAGCACTCCTGGCTTTGCAGTGGAGTCCGATGTGAACTTTTCCGGAGTAGCAACGAATTCTGTCAGGGCCGGTTTTGAGATAGTGCCCAACAGGAACGACATAAGGTATTACCGCAAGAGAATGGCTTACAGGGCCGGGGCATATTACGACGAGTCCTATTACAGGCTGGACGGCAACAAGGTGAGTTCGGTAGGTGTTACTTTCGGGGTGACTCTCCCTGTCCCGAGGTTTTTCAACGGTATAACGGTAGGTATAGATATAGGACAGAAAGGCTCGTTGAGATACAATATGATACGCGAGCGCTACGCAATGTTTGTCATAGGTTTCAACCTTCATGACATATGGTTCAGGAAAACACAGTATGAATAACGCTAAATTGAATATAAAATGAAAAAGTTAACTCTATTGTTTTTGACAGCTGTGATGATGACCATCGGCAGCGTTTCACTCTTTGGGCAAGGAAAGTATGGAGCGGACAGTGCTGAATGTATCAAATATCTTTCTTACTACAAGGAGTACTACAAGCAGAAGAACTATGATGATGCACTTCCTAACTGGAGGAAAGCGTTCAAGTTGTGTCCTCCATCAGCAAACCAGACAATGCTGATAGACGGTACTACCCTGATACGCCAGCTCATATCAAAGAACAGGGCCAATTCTGTCTACAAGGATGCTCTTGTCGATACGCTCATGACAATCCATGACCTCAGGGCGCAGAACTTCCCGAAATATGCCGAGACTGCCATGAACAACAAGGGGCTTGATATGATAAACTATCTTCAGGACGAGCCGAAGGTAATCTACGACGGACTGAAGTCCATCATATCCGAAAACAAGGAGAAATCAAGGCCTCAGTTCTTCCTTTTCCTGTTCAATGCGGCATGCAGCCTGTACGAGAGCGGCGTGCTTACCTCGGAGGAAGTACTCAACGATTTCAGTGTAGCCATGTCATATATGGACAAAATGCCTGAAAACGAGACCAATGACAAGATCAAGACCGATATCGAGAACCTTCTTGCCACCAGCAATGTTGCAAGTTGTGACAACCTTATCACCCTGTTCCAGCCTCGTTTTGAAGCCACACCTGATGATCTCGCGCTTGTCACCAATATTGTGAAGCTCCTCGGCTCTACTGAAGGATGTACAGACAACGAGCTTTTCTTCAATGCAGCCAACAAGATGCATGAACTTGACCCTTCATCTTCATCGGCATATTTCGTCTATAAGCTGTATGCCGGAAGGAATGATGTTGACAATGCAGTGAAATACATGGAGGAGGCAATATCCGCAGAAGATACAGATGCTTCCCAGGATGCCCAGTATTATTTTGAACTCGCAACTTTCTGCTATAAGAACAGCAATAACTCAAAAGCCTTTGAATGTGCGATAAAGGCTGCGGAGCTGGATTCTTCACTGGCAGGAAAGAGCTATATGCTTATAGGGTCTATCTGGGGATCGCAGGTATGCCCTGGAAACGAGATTGAGAAGAGGGCCCCGTACTGGGTTGCGGTAGACTACCTTGTCAAGGCAAAGAATGCTGACCCTACCCTCGCAGAGGAAGCTGACAAGCTTATTGCGCAGTATAGCCAGTACTATCCTCAGACTGCGGAGGCGTTCATGTACAACTATAACAAAGGTGATTCATATACTGTATCCTGTGGCGGAATGAGGGCTGTCACTACAGTAAGAACGCAGGATTAATTGGACAGTATCAGACATATCCTGAAGATGATTGCAACCGCTTCTGCGGTTGCTTTCGTCGTTTATTCATGCAAAGGGAAAATACAGCAGTCGGATGATGTCGACCTGAGTGCCGTACCGGTGCAGACTGTCCGCGACATGTTTGTGGTGCAGACGGAAAACAGCCTCCTGCAGATGAGAATGGAGGCTGACCTTATGGAACGGTATGAGAACGACAGCATCTCCTACGAGCTTTTTCCCGAGGGTTTTTCCGTATATGGATATAACGAGGAAGGGCTTTTGGAGACAGAGATCACATCAGACAATGCGAGACATGAGAAATTTAAAAAAGGAGGTCTTGAGACCTGGGCCGCATTCGGGAATGTAGTTGTCAAGAATGTCATAAACCGGGAGAGAATGGAGACTGACACCCTCTATTGGGACAGGAAAAACGAAAAAATATACACTGACTGTTATGTCAGGATGTATTCTCCTGACGGTTTTATGCAGGGATATGGCATGGAGTCAGACCAGAGAGCAAGGAATTCGACGATATTCAATCCGTTTGACAGTTATGGAATAGTCATCCAGGACAGTACCAAGGTTGCCGTTGATTCTGCCAATTTTATTGGTCCGTTTCCTGAAAAATAGTGAAAAATTAAAGGAAAATTGCTAACTTCGCAGCCCGCAATGAAATAACTGATAATAATTAAAAAAAATACAATAAAAATGGCGGTTCTTGAAAAAATTCGCGTTAAGCTCGGTGTTTTCATAACAGTGGTCATAGCATTGGCCCTCCTGTCATTCATTATCGACCCGAGCACACTTCAGTCCGTTTCATCTACGATGTCTTCAAAATACGATGTAGGTGAGATCAACGGTAAATCAGTTTCTTATAACGAGTTCCAGAAAGATGTGGAGTATTATACTTCAATCAATGAAATGATGACAGGCTCGTCTGCAAGTACGGAGCAGCAGCAGATTGCCATCAGGAACCAGGCTTGGCAGGAGCTTATAAACAAGTTCCTCTTCCTTAAGAATGCAAAGGCAGCCGGAATCACGGTGAGCGACGCAGAGATGCTGGCGCTTACTACAGGTGACATGGTCTCCCCTGTCATATCACAGAACCCGGCATTCATGGACGAGTCCGGCAACTTCTCAAAAGATGCCCTTGTGAGATTCGTACAGCAGACAAGTGCTGACCAGAGCGGTTCTCTCAAATCATATTGGGATTTCATCCAGAACTCGATCTATACACAGCAGTATTATGCGAAGTACGGTTCACTTTTTACGCAGAGTGACTTTACAAATCCTCTTATGCTTGCACGTGAGGTTGAGGATAACAACAACACTACTGACGTGGAGTTTGTAATGGTTCCTTACGGTTTCCAGACTGATTCCACCATTGTGGTTTCAGACAGTGAGATAAAGGCTTATTACGATGCCCACAAGAAATTCTACAGGCAGCAGGCCAGCAGGGATATAGAATATGTGGTTGTCGAGGTGAAGCCTTCGGATGAGGATATCGCAGCTGCAAACAAGATGATAACAGATGTGTATGACGAGTTTGCCACTACGGATAACATGAAGAATTTTCTCCTGAAAAATTCTGACAGGCCTCTTTCAACTTACTATTATAAAAGAGGGGAGCTTAACACCATATCTGCTGACATAAATGATTTCGTATTCAACGACGGGAAAGGCGCTTCAAAAGTCTTCACAAAGGATAATACGTTCTATGTGGCAAGGGTGATGGATACTAAGATGATTCCTGATTCAGTATATGTAAGGCATATTCTTCTTCAGGGAGAGCAGGAATCTTTGGCTGACAGCCTTGTGAATGTACTTAAGAGCGGAAAGGAGAGCTTTGCCAACGTAGCATCCCTTTACTCGGCTGACCAGAATACCGCTGTTCCGGAGAGAGGAGATATAGGCTGGATGACCCAGACATACATGATACCGGGATTCGAGAGCGTGATGACTGCAGACCTCAATAAAGTGTTTACCATTGACACTCAGTATGGAAAGCATATCGTGGAGGTTACGGAAAAGACTGCTCCTGTAGAGAAGAAGCAGGTTGCAATTCTTGAAAGAGAGGCCCTTGCAAGTAAGGATACATTCAATGAATATTATGCAAAAGCCAATGCTGTTGCAACAAATTCTGAAGGCAAATACGAGAATTTCCGAAAGGCTGCAGAAGCTGAAGGTCTCTATGCCCATCCTATGAACAGGATGCTTGAAAGTTCGGACAGGCTTGGTGCCATAGACGGAACCAAGGAAGTTACAAGATGGGCTTTCGAGCAGAAGAAACCTGGAAAGGTATCAAATATCATAACTGTGAACAACAACTATTTCTTTGTCGTAGCAGTTACAGGTGTACACAAGGAAGGGTATTCAAAGGTTTCTGATGTTGCCTCAGGCATCAGGTCCATACTTTATGCAGAGAAGCGTGGGGAGAAGGTCGCTTCTGAAGTTGCAGAGAAGATCAAGGGACTTGGAAGTATGGATGCGATAGCTTCCGCTCTTGAGACTACAGTAAGTACGAAAGACGGGATTACCTTTGCCTCAATGACATCCCAGGGGCTTGACCCGAAGTTCATAGGTGCGGTTTCAGTAGCTGAGCCTGGCAAGATTTCAGGACCTCTGGCTGGCAATATAGGAGTCTATGTATATAAGGTCACCGCTCATGATACAGGAGCATTTTTTACAGAGGATGATGCAAAGGCCAGGGATGCCCAGATGTCCCAGTACAGCCTTCAGATGCTGCTTCCTGTAATGATTCAGGATGCCGATGTCACTGACAACAGGGCACGTTTCTATTAAAAGGCGGCAAAGCAACGATAAAATGAAACAGGGTAGTCCATTCCGGACTACCCTGTTTCATTTTACTGTAATGCCTTGACCGCCAAGCAGAGTGATGGAGGAATCAGACGTTGAAAAGGAAGTGCATGATGTCCCCGTCCTGGACGACATAGTCTTTTCCTTCTATTCCGAGTTTTCCTGCTGCCCTGCATGCCGCTTCGGACTTGAGCTGTACGAAGTCTTCATATTTGATTACCTCAGCCCTTATGAAGCCTTTTTCGAAATCGGTATGGATGACCCCTGCTGCTTTAGGGGCCTTGTCTCCCTTGTTTATGGTCCATGCGCGGCATTCGTCCGCCCCTGCTGTAAAGAATGTCTGGAGATTGAGAAGGGAATATGCACTCTGGATAAGCCGTACTACTCCAGACTCTTCAAGTCCCATCTCTCCAAGGAACATCTGACGCTCCTCGTAATTTTCAAGTTCTGCAATATCTGACTCTATTTTGGCGGCAATCACCAGTATTTCGGCATCTTCGTCTTTTACGGCCTCCCGTACCATATCCACATAGCCGTTCCCGTCCCGGGCTGAAGCCTCGTCCACATTGCACACATACATTACCGGCTTGTTGGTGAGGAGGAAAAGCTCTTTTGCAAGCTGCTGTTCTTCAGGGGAATCGAACTTGACAGTCCTGCAGGACCTGCCTTCGAGAAGGACTTCCTTGTATCTGAGAAGTATCTCATAAAGTTTTTTCGCACTCTTGTCCCCTCCTGCCTGAGCCTGCTTCTGTACTTTCGCCAGCCTGTTTTCGACAGTTTCAAGGTCCTTCATCTGAAGTTCCATATCAATGACTTCCTTGTCCCTCACAGGGTCTACGCTTCCGTCAACATGGACAATGTTAGGGTCCTCAAAGCATCTGAGCACATGGAGTATGGCATCTGTTTCGCGTATGTTTGCAAGGAACTGGTTACCCAGTCCTTCACCTTTGCTCGCACCTTTTACAAGCCCTGCTATGTCCACTATCTCCACAGTTGCGGGCACGACCCTCTTTGGGTGACAGAGCCCTTCAAGCACTTCAAGCCTCCTGTCGGGCACTATTGTAGAGCCTATGTTAGGTTCTATGGTGCAGAAGGGGAAGTTTGCACTCTGTGCTTTCCCCGAGCTTATACAATTGAACAAAGTGGATTTCCCTACATTCGGGAGTCCTACTATACCGCATTTCAATGACATGGCAAACCGTTTTTGAATCAGCCTGCAAAGATAGCACAATGTGCAGAATTTTCTGAATTTTAATTTCTTTTCTGTTTTTATATGCCGTTTTTTCTTTTTTTAAAAGTCCTTTGTCCTTGGATATGCCATATTTGCAGCTGAAAAACTGAGGAAGCGATGATGCTTGCAATATTGATATCTGCACTTCTGTCAGGTCCTTTGGACAGTGACAGTTTTTCTGTGATGTTCTGGAATCTTGAGAATTTTTTCGACTGGAAGGATTCAGGGTATTCTGATTCCGACAGTGAGTTTTCTTCCTTCGGGGAGAGGAGATGGACCAGAGGAAGGTTCTATTCGAAGTGCGATGCGGTTGCCAAAGCCATATTATGGATGGGCAGCAGTTATGGAGGCATGCCGGATGCCATTGGGCTTTCTGAAGTGGAGAACGGCTTTGTAGTCGGCATGATAGCGAATTCCACGGCCTTGAGGAAGTATGGATACGGTACTGTCCATTATGAGTCGGAGGATACGAGGGGTATTGATGTGGCGCTCCTTTACAGGAAAGACCGTTTCAGGTGTGCAGGCTCTGTCCCGCACAGGATATACGGTCCGGACGGCGGCAGGATTATGACAAGGGACATACTGGAAGTGACCCTGCGGTCTGTATCCGGAGACCCGTTTGAGGTAGTGGTCCTTGTCAACCACCATCCTTCAAAATACGGCGGGGAAAAAGAGTCTTTGCCGGGACGGATGGCCGCCATGAGATGTCTTGTGCACATTGCCGATTCGCTCATTGGGCAGGGGCATGGCAACATTGTCGCCGTAGGTGATTTCAACGATACACCTGACGGCCGGGTATCGGAGCTTATGGACGGTGTGCTGCATGACATTTCGCTTGATCTTTTCAGGGCAGGGAAAGGCACTATCAGATATAAGGGGAAATGGGAGCTGATAGACCGTGTGCTGGTATCAGGAAACCTGGACAGCATATGCAGGATGGATATATGTGCGGTCCCTTTCCTTCTGGTGGAGGACAGTGCTTCACCCGGGAAAAAACCGTTCAGGACATATTCTGGGCCGAGGTATAACGGAGGTGTGAGCGACCATCTTCCTGTCATTGCATTTTTCCCGCGAACTGCTGAAAATGATAATTTAAGGCAATAAAACCTTTGTCTGTAAAAATAAACTGATTATCTTTGAAAGCTGTAAAACAGAATAAACAATAAACACTAAAGCAATGCAAACAAGAATTTCTGAAAAGTTCTCCACTCTTTTCGGCTGCAGTGGGGAGTTCTTTGCCTCTGCAGGAAGAATCAACCTCATCGGAGAGCATACAGACTATAACGGAGGATTCGTTTTTCCAGGTGCAGTGGATAAAGGGATAATGGCTGAAATAAAGCTGAACGGCTCCAATAAAGTCTGTGCCTATTCACTGGACCTGGATGAGTATGTGGAGTTCGGCCTGAATGAGGAGGATGCTCCTGTACAGAGCTGGTCACGGTATATTTTCGGAGTCTGCCGGGAAATAATCAAGAGAGGGGGTGTGATTTCAGGATTCAATACTGTCTTTGCCGGGGATGTGCCCCTCGGGGCCGGAATGTCCTCTTCTGCAGCTCTTGAAAGTACTTTTGCCTTTGCTTTGAACGAACTGTTCAATCTTGGTATTGACAAGTTCGAGCTTGCCCGTATAGGCCAGGCTACCGAGCATAACTACTGTGGGGTGAAGTGTGGAATTATGGATCAGTTCGCTTCAGTATTCGGCAAGGCGGGACAGCTTATGAGACTTGACTGCAAGACCATGGAATACAAATATTATCCTTTTCATCCTGCAGGATACAAGCTTGTGCTTCTGGATTCTGTTGTGAAGCATGAACTTGCTTCTTCCGCATATAACAAGAGAAGGGAGTCATGCGAGCGTGCTGCTGCTGCCATCAGGGAAAGGCATCCGGAGGTGGAGTTCCTCAGGGATGCGAACAGGGAGTGGCTTGACGAGGTCAAGGGAGTGATCTCTGAAGAGGACTATATGAGAGCAGAGTATGTAATTGATGAGGTAGCCAGGGTGCTTGATGTATGCGATGCACTTGAAAGGGATGATTACGAGACTGTCGGAGAGAAAATGTATGAGACCCATTACGGGATGAGCAAACTTTATGAAGTAAGCTGTGAAGAACTTGATTTTCTGAATAATGTGGCAAGGGAGTGCGGAGTCACCGGATCACGCGTCATGGGCGGGGGTTTCGGAGGATGTACGATAAACCTTGTTAAAAATGAACTTTACGATGCCTTCATTGAGAAAGCCAAGGCTTTGTTCAAGGACAAATTCGGATATGAACCGAAAGTTTATGATGTCGTAATAAGCGATGGGGCACGGAAATTGTAGTGCGTTCTGCACTATTTTTCACTACACACACTTAATTCACGGTCATGGCAGGCTATCGCATTCTGCCATGACTTCTTTTTATATGTTTACGTTTCCTGGACTATCTGAAAAAGCCTGAAAGCCATTCGGAATCCACCTTTTCGAAGCCATCTGACGGCTTTATCCCAGGATTGCGCTGGAGTATGCCGCAGCAGTCCTCATAGACATTGAAGCCTATGCTTATGTTCTTCATCTGTCCGTCTTCAGGATATATAAAGTTCATCGATTTTGAATCCCCGGTGCCGTCCATGCGGAAAAAACTCAGGTGCATCCCCATGATTTTTCCGGCAGCTTCCTTATCGGTAGCCTTGGATGCAAGCTCCATCCTGAGCACGTATTTGCACAGTTCCACGGTAACATCATCCAGTCCGTAGTCGAATAGAATCACTTTTTCCATAAGAGATCCCGTATCGGTAACCCTTCGGAGGGTATAGTTGCCGATGGCTTTCGTATGGAGCAATATGGAATGCATCTGCGTCTCCTGGATGTTTTCATCTGTAAGGAGCCAGATCATGAGTTTTTTTTCAGGGTCATGGTACAGAGTATCATATTTTGCAAGATTGGCCTGTCCGCATGAGGGGCATTTCCAGAGAAACAGCGACCCGTCTTTTACCTTTTCCTTCAAGGAAGGGTCTTCTGATGTGTTTATGCTTTTGTATATTGTCAGGCCCGTGCGGTTTCCGCAACGGCTGCAAGTGGCGATGCTTTCAGTTTTTATGGACATGTCTTTTCTGTTTTGAATGTCAAAAATAGTAAAAAACGGGTATATATGGCTGCGGCTTGGAATTTTTCCAAAATGACTTGGAAACTGTTTTGAATTTTCCTGAATTCTTTCAGGCAGATAGCCAGGTTGCCCTTTTCAGAATACAGAAAAAATCTTCCCGGAAATACCTTATAAAATTTATGTCATTAAATTTCAAAACAGTTTTTTATCTTTGCAACTTTTCATGAAAAAAAGCTGCAAATGAAAAAATGGTTGAAACAGTTTGCTTCTGAGGACTGGATAATAGTTTTTGCCGGGGCGGTGACCCTTGCCTTGGCTTGTATTTTCCCGGATGTGATGCCGGAGATGCCCAAGTCTTTGAAGACAGGGTCCGACTGGCTTTCTGCCGGGTATATGTTCCTTTTCGTCCTGCTTCTGACATTTGTCACTTCTGCACTGATGGGCAGGTCCATTAAATGGATATTCCCCTCGCTTCTGGTGATATTCTCGCTTACGCTTGCAGCCCAGCTTATCTCCTCGATACCTGCGGTGAAGGAGCTCGGCTTTGAACCTGTCTTCTTTGCAGTGATTCTCGGACTGCTGATCAGCAACGTTTTCAGGGTCCCTGACTGGCTGAAATCCGCTGTACAGAGCGAGTTCTATATAAAGATAGGGATTATCTGCCTCGGGTCCACACTTCTTTTCGGGGAAGTGATGAAATCGGGGGCATACGGCCTCGCGCAGTCTCTCGTGGTGGTTTTCACGGTATGGTACTTCGCCTTCTGGTTCGGAAGAAGGATGAGGATAGACCCGGAGATGGGCACCATGATTTCAAGTGCGGTGTCAATATGCGGGGTGTCGGCCGCCATCGCTACATGCGGTGTCATCAAGGGTGACAACAAGAAACTCTCATACGTGATTTCCCTCGTGCTGATAATAGCCATACCGATGATGTACCTGCTGCCGTGGCTCGCCGGCCTGATGGGGCTCAGCGAAGAAGTCGCCGGAGCATGGCTCGGGGGCACGATAGATACAACGGGCGCAGTGGCCGCATCCGGCACCCTTGTCGGTGAGACTGCGGCAAAGACGGCCGTAATCGTCAAATCATCGCAGAATGTCCTCCTGGGCGTGGCTGCATTCGTCATTTCACTCATGTGGTCATACCAGGGCAAGAATCACGCGGAAAAGCCTACCGCAGGGGTAATATGGGAGCGTTTCCCGAAATTTGTCGTAGGGTTTGTCCTTGCTTCCCTGGTGTTCAGCTTCTGTATGGACACTGCAACTGCAAAAGAGGTCGGGACAGTTACCAAGGGTTTCCAGAATACACTGTTCAGTGTGGCTTTCGTGTGCATCGGCCTCGAGACGAGGTTCAAGGACATATTCAGCAAAGAGAACAGGACACCCCTGAAGGTGTTCCTCGTTGCCCAGACATTCAATATTGTAGTCACTCTTGCAGTGGCCTGGGTAATATTCGGGATAATAAAGCCTATGCTGGGGTAGCGTTTCCCGCGACATGCAAGTCTTCATATAGGCCTGTCCGCTATTGCGGCAGGCTTATATTGAATACAGGCCCTACATAGTGGTGTCCGGTCATGGCTCCTGCAGAGCGGAGGGTATTGAAGGACCTTCCTCCGTTGTATGAATATGTCACACCGATCCTTATCGGAGTGCCCACCCAGAAGAAACGGCCGAATTCCACGGCGGCCGAAACTCCTGCGGAATACAGGCTGCCTCCCTGGAAGAAGGTGAAGTCGAAATGAGGTGTTATTATCGCCCTTTTCACATAGAACCCGGACGTGATATTGAAGTCCCCGAGATATACCGGCATGGCATATTCCGCTGTGAGCTTGTAGCTGGAGCGGCGTCCGGCCATATATGAGGAAATCATTGAATCTGAGCTCAATCCTCGCGGAAGTGTGTTGATGATACTCGAAGAGAACAGTGCGTCCCGTCTTGTCTGCCACTGCCCGGTGGCAGTGAACCTGAATCCGTGTGTGGTGAAAAATCCCGGAATGTACCCGTACACGTACCCGTATGCCGCTGGGGAGAAATAGTCGGAAAGCCCGAGGTAACCGGAGATCCCTCCTTCTATGCCTATACCCCAGTCAGGGTATATCTCGGAAGTGGCTGTCCCGAGCATTGTATAGGCCCTCACGGAAGCCGTGAGCTTCTGGTCCAGCTTTCCTATATACAGGTCGTTGCTGGCCGACCAGGCAATCTGCGGGATGAGCCCGCGGTACCATCCGCCGGAAGAAAAGTTGAAAGGGATATAGGCCGCTATCCGTCCCCTGACAGACGGGATACCGGAAGCTTCGGACACCAGGGACAACAGGTAGCGGTCAGGTTCGGGCATACTGATTGAAAGGTTGTTGATACGTGCGGCGCGGTCATTCACGTCAATGGATGCTTCAAATACGGGATAAAGCCCGGAATATGTGATTTTTGCATGTCCGGAATGCCTCCAGAAGCTTCTGTCGTATGGGTCCTTGTGCGCAGAGTATCCGAAATTTGCGGTAAATGTTCCCAGGCTGTTCTGCATGGCGGCCGCCGTACCGAGTGAGACGAGGTCATAATAGTAGTCATAGCTCAGGTTGCTGATATTGTCGAAATCGAAATATACAGGCGCCCAGGAGTGGATATTGAAAAGGTGAGGGAATTTCCTGTAGCGTTCAGGCTCCTGTAATTCCACTTCTCCGGACTGCTCCGGACAGCCGGCCGCCGCCTGCCTTTCCTGCTCGGAGAGCTTTTCAGCCACTTTATATGTGTATCTTTCATTGAAATCCACCTTGACGGCCATCAGGGAATCCATTCCTGTCCTGCTGAGTATGGCCCCGTCATGTGTCGCTTCCGAGAAATACAGCGACTTCCTGTCCGGGGACGCCTGGAAATCCTTCGCACCGTATGGTGTTGAAGTCACCCTGTATATTTCGCGTGTATGCGGGTCCATTACGTACATCTCGTTGACTCCGGTCCTGTCGCTTGTAAAGGCTATCTTTCCGTCCATGTTCCGCAGCCCGGTGATTTTTACGGGTACAGGGTCAAGCACTGCTGAAAAGAGCGGGCCCTCTCCCCCGTCTGCCCCTGACGTGCGGTAGATTCCCATTCCTGCCTCCGATATGCCGGATACGAACAGGCTCTCCCCTGCCCATACAGATTCCACTATCTGGAGAGAATCCGGGGCGCGGACCTCCGATACCGGCCTGCCGTCGAGGTCCATGATGGATATTCCGCTTCCCCCTTCTGCAGGATAGCCGGTAGCCGCTATCAGGGCGAGACTGTCGGAGACAGCCGGGTTGAAGAGCTTTCCCCGGCGGGTTATGCTCCTTACCTTTCCGTTTTCAATATCGTAATATCTTATCTTTGAATTTATCCTGTGCCCCCATCTCGCTCCGGGGACAGATTCGCTCCAGTAGAGCCTGTCTGCGGAGGCGGAATATTCCAGCTTGCTCACAGTGCCCGCGAATGCCCTCAAACGTTTCCCATTGCCGGATCCGTAGCTGTATTCCATCAGTGCGCTGCTCCGGTGCATGCCGCTCCTTACAGTATACAGGGCATCCGGAGCCGCCACAGTCCCATTGTATTCGGTATATCTCCTTGTCCTGTCCTTCGGGACCCGGACCGTCTCCATGAACGGTGCACGCCTTTCCCTGTCCTCTTTCCACATCTGTGCGTAGAAATCCATCACCTCTTTGAACGTCTCTTTCTTGTTCTTCCCGCTTATCTGCCTGGCTACAGTGTTCTCGAAAAACAGGTCGTACGGCCTCCGTGCCGCATAATGAAGATACCTCGAAGTAAAATCGGGGCAATCATACAGGTATCTCATTCCTCCGATATACAGATATCCGAGCGAGTATTCATTCGGGGTATAGTAACGGTATGAGCCGTATTTCCACTGTCTGGAGCTTCTTACGTCCCCGTTGTCGGCTGCGATCATGTACCAGTTGAGCAGGTCCGCCGTCCTTCCCCTTCCTGACCTGGACAGGGCTGTCTCTGCGATTACAGCATCCCCTTCGAGCAGCCATCCGCTCGGGTAAATCCCGGCTATCGCCCCGGTCCACATCTGTCCGAATATCCAGTTGAAAGGCCTGAACACATGGCTGAGGCCCTGCTGCATCTGTGCCACATGCCTGGATTCGTGTATTACAAGGTTGGTTTCCCATGGCATTGGTTCAGGGGAATAGGCTGATGGGCTGGTATACAGCTCCATACGTTTCGGTGCCCAGACTACGATACCGTTTGAATTGGCATTGTGCGCATGCAGTATCACAGGCATCCTTCCCCGGGAAAGCTCCCCGGGCAGGTATCCTGCCGTCCTTCCGACCGGGATACGGTATTTTTCCAGATTCAGCGCGTAGACCCTTGCGAGGGAGTCCATCCCTTCGGGATAGATTATGCTGTAATGTCCCGTCCGGATTCTGTACCATTTGATAGATCCCGGCTCATCTCCTGTAGTGTAGAACTGGGCATTCGCCCAGAAGGAAGCCGCTGCTATCAGTATTAAAGTCAAAAGGAATCTCATTGCCGGTTGGGAAAATAACGGCGGCAAATCTAATTATTTTTATAATTTTGCCCAAACTGTGCCGGTGCATAATCGACAGATGGCTTGAAATAATATATAATATGGCAGTAGACAATGATATAAGGCTCCTGACAGCCGTTTTTGCACTGATGTGCGCTATCCTGCAGGGATGCGGCGGTCCGGCTGCGGAGAAGTCCGCTCCCCGTCCTTTCCCTGTTCCTGAAGTACCATCTATGATAGGCTCGGGAAATGAGGCGATAACCTATCTTGCGACCCATTTCTGGGATGATTTTACCGATACATCGGAAACATACGTATGTGATTCTTCTACAGTTAACGGTGTCCATACGGATGATGTGGAACAGGCTTTTGCGGACTGGGCCGGCTATCTCCGGTCCGGGACTCCGGACGATGCCCGGGAGGCTGTGTCAGCGATGTTCAGGAGGATAGCTGCCTTTGAAAGGAGGGACACTTCCACCAATGTGTTCGAGACCGTATCGTCCCTCGCGGAGAAGTATCTGTACGACCCCAATTCCCCGCTTCGCAGCGAGGACCTTTATCTTCCGTTCGCCTCCGCGATGTCCTCCAGCCCTCTGGTTCCTCCGGAGAAAAGGGCCGTGTATGAATATGACGCGAAAATGTGTTCCCTCAACAGGACAGGTTCACCGGCGGCGGACTTCCGGTTCATGGACAAAGCCGGACGCAGCCACACGCTGTATGGCATAGATGCGGAATATACCCTGCTGTTTTTCAGCAATCCGGGGTGCGAAGCATGCAAATACATAATCGACGCCCTTGAATCGGACACTGCCCTAGGCTCCATGGTGTCCTCCGGGAGGCTGGCGGTCGCCAATATATACATAGATGAGGACATAGAGGCATGGTACGGCTACCAGGACATTTATCCGGACAGCTGGTACAACGGCTATGACCCGGATTTCATCATCCGTACCGACCTCCTGTACAATGTCAGGGCAATCCCCTCCCTCTACCTTCTCGACCGGGACAAGAAGGTCCTGCTGAAGGACGCCCCGGAGGACAGGGTGTTCGCCGCCCTCCACCGGATAGGTGACGGGCAGTAGAGGATTTTTCCTGTCGTGGCCGGGTTCCGGATGGACAATATGCCGGAAAATCGCTATATTTACTCCCTTGTTTGCTGTCATTTCGGGCGGAGGCTCCTGCCGAAGCTGGGGAATCTGCTGACATCAAAAAACGAAACTGTAAACATTAATTCTTGATAACCATGAATATAGAAAAAGAACTCTGGGGCAAGTCCCCTTGCGGTAAGGATATTTACCGCTATACCCTTAAGAACAGCAGCGGAGCCTATGTACAGCTTTCCAGTGTAGGTGCCGGAATCGTTGCGGCGGTTGTCCCGGACAGGGACGGGAAACTGGCCGATGTAGTGCTGGGATACGGTTCTCCGCTCAGCTATTTCGATGACGGGCCTTGCGCCGGAAAAATCCCGGGCAGGTATGCCAACAGGATAGCCAAAGGGCGCTTCACCCTGGACGGCAAGGAATACACCCTTCCTGTCAACAATGGCCCCAACCACCTGCACGGTGGTCCGAAAGGTTTCCAGAACCAGGTGTGGGACAGCCGGATACATGAGGACGGAGTAGAATTCATGTATTATTCGGAAGACGGTGAGATGGGTTATCCCGGAGCGCTGAAGGCCGTTGCAAGATACGAGTGGAGCGAAGAGAATGAACTTCGCCTGACCCTTACTGCCGAGACGGACGCCCCTACTGTGGTGAACCTTACCAACCATGCGTATTTCAACCTGAACGGGGAGGGGAGCGGCAGTGTCCTGGGACATGAGCTGAAGCTGAATGCCTCCGAGTACCTTCCTACTGATGATACACTTATACCGGAAGGGGAGAGCGAGCCTGTAGCCGGTACCCCTATGGATTTCGTTACGGCCAAGCCTCTCGGCCGTGATATAAAAGAAGACTTCCCGGCCCTCAAATACGGGAAGGGGTATGACAACTGCTGGGTGATAGACGGGGCGGAGCCGGGACAGCTCCAGACCGCTGCCGAACTCTATGCCCCGGAGAGCGGCCGTCTCCTCGAAGTCACCACCACCCAGCCAGGGGTGCAGGTATATACAGGGAACTGGCTTGCAGGCTGCCCGGAGGGCAAATGCGGACGCAGTTACAACGACTATGACGGTGTTGCCATCGAGTGCCAGCATTTCCCTGACTCGCCGAACCATCCTGACTATCCTTCCGCCGTCCTCCGTCCCGGAGAGACTTTCGAGGAAGCGATAATATTCGCATTCAAAGTGAGATGACAATAAAAAAACAGGACTGCGGTCCTGTTTTTTTTATTGTATCCTCAGGAATTTCCTCAGTTCGGGGCATTCCGCCGAGGAAATACCGCCACTGTCCCCCTGCCAGAGCAGGCGGCCGTTGCAGATGAATCCGATATTGTCCCCAATTGTCCTTATGGAATTCATGTCGTGGGTATTGATGACTGTGGTCATGTTGTACTCCTTTGTGATTTCAGAGATCAGCTCGTCTATCAGTGAGGACGTGTAGGGGTCGAGGCCGGAGTTGGGCTCGTCGCAGAACAGGAATTCCGGGTTCAGGGCTATCGCACGGGCGATACCGACCCTTTTCTGCATACCTCCGCTCAGCTCGTTGGGGTACTTGTGGTCGGAATCCCTTACGTTTACCCTGTCAAGGCAGAAGCGGGCCCTTTCTATCTTCTGCCTGCGGCTCCAGGAAGTGCAGAAGTCCATCGGGAACATGATGTTATCTATCACTGTGGCGAAGTCGAACAGTGCGCTGGCCTGGAAAAGCATTCCTATGCGCTGGCGCAGCTTCTTTTTCTGGTCGTATGTCATGGAGGCGAGGTCTTCCGTCCCGTACCAGATGCTTCCCGAGTCCGGTTCATACAGGCCTATCAGCGTCTTCAGGAGGACGGTCTTGCCGCTCCCGCTGGCTCCGATGACCATGTTGCATTTTCCGGGAAGGTACTCTATCGAGATATCCTGGAGAATGGGCGTATTGCCGAAACTTTTATATAGATGTTCTACTTTGATCATGGATTCCGGTTATTGAATGTCAATACAGCATGAGCTGGGTAACTATCAGATCGAAGAGCAGGATCAGTATGCTTATGGTGACTATGGCCTGGGTGCTCGCGGTCCCGACACCGAGCGAGCCTCCCTTGGCATAGTAGCCCTTGAACGATGCTATGGAGGATATGAGGAAGCAGAACAGCGCCATCTTGAATCCGCTGTATATTACATAGAATCCGTTGTAGCAGTATTTTATGCCTTCGATGTACTGGTTCGGGCCGATAATCCCGGTCAGCGACACCACTACCCATCCCCCTAAAAGTCCGAAAGCAAGGCTGAGCAGCATCAGAAGCGGGCTGAGGAGTGTGGCAGAGACTATCTTCGGAAGCACCAGGAAGCCGGCCGAATTCACACCCATCATATCCATCGCGTCTATCTGGTCGGTTATCCTCATGCTGCCTATCTCGGAGGAGATGTTCGAGCCCATCTTTCCGGCAAGTATCAGGGCGACAATCGTGGAGCAGAATTCCAGTATGAGTATCTCCCGGAGCATATACCCGACATTCATCCTGTCGATGAATGGGTTCTCGATGTTGGACGCTATCTGGATTACCAGGACGCCTCCAATGAACAGAGAGATGACGCATACCAGAAGGACGGATGAGAGTATCAGCTTTTCGGACTCCACGAGGAGCTGCCTCCAGAATATCCTCCATTTCTCCGGCTTTCTGAATACCATTTTCAGAAAAAGGCAGTACCGGCCCACTGATTCTATGAACTCTTTTATCATGCTGATTCCCTGTTCAGAACATACAAAAATAGAAAATCTTCGCGTTGCCCGCCACATTTTTCTTTTTCTTTAAGCCTTTTCTTTTCCACTGGCCGACATTTGCGGCAAAAACGTTTTTATGCTTATAAATATTTTCAGCGCTAAATGTATCGGGATAGACGCTGTCCCGGTGACAGTGGAAGTGGACATAACTTCCGGATTGGGTATCCATCTTGTGGGTCTGGCCGATGCAGCCGTAAAGGAGAGTCTGCTCAGGACCGTGACCGCACTGCAGAGCCTCGGGTTCAGGATACCGGGGAAGAAGATAGTGATAAACCTTGCCCCTGCCGACCTGCACAAGAAGGGGAGCGGGTACGACCTGCCCATTGCGGTGGGTATCCTTGCGGCGTCCGGGCAGAAGGACCTGCCTGGAATCGGGAAATATATCATAATGGGGGAGCTCGGCCTGGACGGGTCCGTCAGGCCTGTACCCGGTGCCCTGCCCATAACGGAGATGGCGAGGGACAACGGCTTCAGAGGGTGCATCCTCCCATACGGATCCGCCTGCGAGACCCTCGGGTATGCGTTGACGAAAGTCTACGGGGTGAAGTCCCTGACGGATGTGCTCTCAATACTTGAAGGCAAAGACGGCTGCAGGGCACTGGAGATGACAGGCCGTGAGGCGGTTCCGGACGGAGGTGGCCATACGGGGAATGTCATCCCCCCTGTCTCTGACGACATTCCCGACTTTTCATCCATACATGGGCAGGAAGGAGCTAAGAGAGGGCTTGAAATAGCCGCTGCCGGAGGGCACAATGTACTGATGATAGGACCGCCAGGTGCAGGGAAGAGCACACTGGCCAAATCCATCGCGGGGATACTTCCCCCTATGGGCATTGAGGAGTCCCTGCAGACAAGCAAGATATACTCGGTAGCGGGCAAATACCAGGCATGGCCTCAGATCATAAGGCGGCGCCCGTTCCGTTCACCGTACCACAATATTTCCGCGGCATCCCTGACTGGAGGCGGGTCTGACAGCATTATCCCGGGAGAAATTTCACTGGCACACAACGGGGTGCTGTTTCTCGATGAGTTCTGCGAGATTCCCAAACGGATACTTGAGTCACTGCGCGGGCCTCTCGAGGACAGGAAGGTCACGATCTCCCGCCTGAAGACCAGGATAAGCTTCCCTGCTTCTTTCATGCTGGTGGCGGCCACAAACCCGTGCCCATGCGGATATTATGGAGAAGGGGACAGGTGTACATGCACTCCGGCCCGCAGGGCGTCATATATATCCAGGCTGTCCGGACCCGTAATGGACAGGATTGATATACATCTGTGGATAAGACCGGTGGAAACAGGTAAGCTCATCGGTGCCTGCCGTGCGGAGCCGAGCAGTGCCGTGGCGGACAGGGTTGCGGCGGCAAGGAGCATCCAGAAGGAAAGGTTCAGTGGTACGGGGATATTCACAAATGCGGAGATGTCAGGAAGAATGGTCTCCGAGTTCTGCCCGCTTTCTTCTTCGTGCAGGGACTTCATGGAAAGGACAGTGGAAAGCCTCGGCCTTTCCGCCAGGGCCTATCACCGTATACTGAAGCTCGCGAGGACGATAGCCGATCTTGACGGCGCGGAAGGGATAAGGCTGGAATATCTTATGGAGGCCACGAGATACAGGATCCTTGACAGACGGGACACCGGGATTATCTGAAAAAGCTGGTCTGCATTCAAACGGAGCCTGACAGCGACCGGAATCCGGATAAATCCCTATCTTTGCAACATGGAAAAGAACATGATTGCGGCGGTTTCCGACAACCGGGCCATAGGCAGGGGAAACCTGATGCCCTGGCACATATCCGAAGACCTGAAATATTTCAAACGCATAACCACCGGGGGCACTGTCATCATGGGCAGGAAGACATTCCTTTCGATCGGACGCCCTCTGCCCGGCCGAAAGAACATTGTCATTACCCGCGGGGACGGCTCCGGCCTGCCGGAAGGTGTTGCTGCAGCCGGTTCCGTTGAGGATGCCTTCAGGCTGGCAGAGAAGGAGGGACGGCCATGTTTCGTCATAGGGGGAGGTGAAATATACAGGCAGGCCATACAGCATGCTGACAGGCTGTATATCACCCGTGTGCACACGTGCATTCCCGATGCTGACACATTTTTCCCTGAAATCCTGCCGGAACATTGGGAAAAGATATCCACGTCAGAAAAGAAGACGGATCCTGAATCAGGACTCAGTTTCGAATTTGCGGTATATGAAAGGGTAAAATGAAAAATTATGAATATTTCAGTTTCAATTCAAAAAGTTTCCGGATATTTGTGGCATATTAGATTGAACTGACATTTAGATTGACTTTCAAAATGAAACACCTTGCCTTACTGATTGTCGCATTGGTCTTGCCTTCGGTGCTTTTCGCCCAGAAGAGCGGAAACGGCCACCGGACTCTTGATGAAGTCGAATCCTTTATCGCCGACTCGCTTGACAACCGAGAAGAGATTCTACAGACACTCAGGAACCTGCCGAATATTGAAATAGGGAAAGGGGTAACCTTTCGCCCGAAAAACGACAGCTACGAAATGACCCTGCGTTTCAGGATGCAGAATATGGTAGGGCTCTCTTTCGGGAAGGATTTTTCCCTGACTGAAGCCGAGGCGCAGATAAAGCGGCTGAGGCTGAGGTTCGACGGATATATATTCTCCCCGAAATTCATATACTCCATCCAGCTCGGCTTCTCGAGCTATGATACGGAAATGATTCCAAACGGGAACATGAACCTTATCCGTGACGCCATCGTGTACTATATGCCGAATCCATCGTGGAATATCGGCTTCGGGCAGACGAAGGTCAAGACCAACAGGGCCAGGATCAACTCGTCAAGCGCCCTTCAGTTCGTGGACAGGAGCATCGTGAACAGCGAATTCGGCGGGGACAGGGACATGGGCTTCTTCGGAGAGTACTACTACGGGGACTATGACTCTTTCGCCCTGGCCGCCAAGGCGTCCGTGACTCTCGGTGAAGGCCGGAACTGGAACACTTCATCCGTGGGTGGCTTTGCCTATACCGGCAGGCTCGAGCTGTACCCTCTCGGCCGTCTGCACGGGAAAGGGGAGTACATTGAGGGGGACAACGACTGGGAGGAGACCCCGAAACTCATGATAGGCTTGGGATACACGTTCAACAACAAGGCCCAGCGCACCCAGGGATGGAAAGGGTCGGTATTCACCGGGGGAGAGACACGGGACATATGTTCCTACTATGCCGACATAGTGATGAAATACAGGGGGTTCGCTTTTGCCGCCGACTATCTCGGTCGCTATACTCCGCAGTCCGCCCTGCTCTCTGACGGGCAGCATATCTACACCGGTTCGGGACTGAATGTGCAGACCAGCTATCTGTTCGGCAGGAAGTGGGAGGTCGCGGTGAGGAATTCCACCATGTTCCCGGACAGGGAGATCAGGTCTTTCGAGGGATACGGCAGATGGAACCAGAGCACTTTGGGAGTTACGCGGTACATCATAGGGCACAGCCTGAAGATACAGCTCGATGTCTCTTACAACCACATGAGCGACATCATCCCTGCAATGGCCGGGTATGACCGGTGGGGAATCCGTTTTCAGGTGGAGCTTGGACTGTAGGCGGTGGATGCCGAGGAAAGGGCCTCCCGTCAGTCCTGTGATGAAAGCCGGTCCCTGTGCCGTTTCCAGCGCTTGTGCGACCACAGCCAGTAGGCCGGTTCCCGGCCGATGGTCTTTTCAAGCATCTTCAGGAATTCCCTGGTATACGGGTCGGGACCGTTGTCTTCAGGGGCGGGCACTATCGGACAGAAGGTGAGACGATAGTGCCCCCTCCCGGTCTTTTCGACATCCAGATATACGAACTTCGCCTCCACATGGTGTCCTATGGTCTCCCCTCCGACCATGTAAGGGGTGTCCCGGCCGAGGAAACTTGTCCAGTGGTGCAGGACAGCACCCAGCGGGCGCTGGTCGGAAATGAAGCCTATAACGAATTTCTGTCCTCCCTGTTCTATGGCCAGAAGCCTTCGGACCGCCTTCTTCTGCGGAATGCATTCCAGACCGAATCTCGAGCGGATTTTCAGCATGATTCTGTCCATGGTCTCGTTGTGCAGAGGCCTGTATATCTGCCCTCCGACAAGGGGCTCTCTGAAATGGTGGATTATGGCCTGGACCCATTCCCAGTTGCCGTAATGCCCGAGGAACAGGACCACTGAATGCCCCGAACGGATGATGCTGTCGATATATTCCCCGTTGGTGACGTCCACCCTCCGGTCGACCTCCTCATCCGAGATATGGAGCAGCTTTACGGTTTCCGCTATGCAGTCGCACAGATGCCGGTAGAACTTCTTCTCTATGGCTATGATCCTTTCCCTGTCAGCAGTCCCGAAAACCATCTCAAGGTTGTGCCTCACGGTCTTGCGGCGGTACCGTATCACATGGTATATGAAGAAATATGCAATGTCGCTGAACGCATAAAGCACTTTCAGCGGGAGATGAGCCAGAGCCGTAAGAAGGTTTATCAGTATCCTGTATTTTATCATTTGTCTATTTTTCTGAACAGTATTCCGCAAATTTACAAAAGAATATCTGCAAGATTACTTCGGGCAGCGGGAAAACTTGCAAAGAAAAGATTGCTGGAATAAAAAGTAGTTGTAATTTTGTCTCCGAAGAATGAACAATTAGGAACATGAGCCCTGAAATATCCAAACAGCCTGTCATCGTGTCCATGACTTCCTTTCCGGCTGCCATACCGTATGCCGTACAGGCTGTCCGGTCCATTCTTGGCGGATCTGTCCTTCCGGACAAGCTGGTGCTTTACCTTACTTTCTCACAATTCGGGCAGAAAGGTATTCCTGAGGGGCTTCTGGAGCTGGCAAGACGCAATCCTGTCTTTGAAATAAGGGACTATGGAAGGGATATCCGTTCGTACAGGAAACTTATACCTGCGCTGAGGGATTTTCCGGATTCAGTAATAGTGACGGTCGATGATGATGTGGCCTACCACAGGAACATGCTGAAAGACCTCCTTCTCCTTCATGAAAAGATTCCGGGAGCCGTTCTTGCACACCGTGCAAAACGTATGAAACCCGGCAGTCCGTACCGTTCATGGAAAAAATACAGGTGGTATGACTTTGTACTGAAAAGGATACATTCCGGTTTCGTGAACATCCAGACCGGTGTGGGCGGTGTCCTTTACCCTCCGCATTCCTTGAAGGAGGACATGCTTGACGAGGAACTGTTCACAAAGATAGCCCCCACGACGGACGACATCTGGTTCTGGGCGGCCGCGGTAGCTGCCGGTACACCTGTTGTTCCGGTGCCTTTCGGGCACAACAAGCCCAAGGGTGTAGGGAAGCCGAAGGAGCTGTCGCTCAAGACATCCAACTTCAAGTCAGGGACAGACAGGAATGCTGCAGCGCTGGAGGCCATTCTCAATGAATATCCGGAAATCGGCGTGAAAATAGGTTATAGCAACAGAATAATATGAATGACAGGCCAAGAATAATAGTTTCACTTACATCCTTTCCTGCAGCGGTCCCGTATGCCGCAACAGCAATCCGGTCGGTCCTGAATGGCTCGTTGCTTCCCGACAGGATTGTACTGTACCTTGACACTCAGAAATTTCCTGACGGGGTATTGCCTCAGGAACTTGAAAAACTCAAATCCGAAAGCCCTGTCTTCGAAGTACGGTTTGATCCGGCCGAGATACGCTCGTACAAAAAACTGATTCCGGCTTTGAGGGATTTTCCTGATGACATCATTGTTACCATTGATGATGATATTTTTTATCATCGAAACATGCTGCGGGACCTGGTCAATATGCACAGGAGTCATCCGGATGCCATTGTCGCGCACAGGGCAAGAAAGGTACGGCTTGATGCCCCTTATAAAGACTGGCGGAAATACAAGTGGTACGATTTTATTTTTAAACGGTATTATCTCAGTCGGCTGTCTATGCAGACAGGGGTTGGAGGAGTGCTGTATCCCCCGCATTCTCTGGATGAAACTATGCTTGATCCGGCATTGTTCATGTCTATGGCTCCGACAAATGATGATATATGGTTCTGGCTGGCAGCCGTATCCAAGGGAACGTATATCGTCCCTTTGCCGAACGGCAGGAGACATGCCGCAGAAATCGGCAAACCTGAGGAACTTTCTCTCAAGACCGTAAATCTGGAATTGAACAATGACCTCAACCGCAAGGCGTTGGATAAGGCATTGGAATATTATCCGGCCATCAGACGGAAATTAGAGATGGACATATGATTGGGAACCAGAATTTCTTTGCCTTTTCTTTATACCATGCATGGCAGCCGAAAGGCAGGCAATATCCGTTCTCCTTATAACAGAGGGCAGGATATTTGTCAAAGCTGAATTGTAGGGCTTCCTTATAGGAAGGGTAGGAAAAATCCATACCAAGCTTGTTGACCTCAAGGGCAAAGAAAAGGTCTTCGTTGGAAGAGAATCCCTTTTTTGAAAGATGGGTGTCAATTGCATCCCGAAGTCGCTCAGTAACTTTTAGATGGCTTGACACTTTACGTAAAGAAAATCCGCCGTTTCCCACTTTGAAATCTTTTTCCGTACGCCATTTGCTGTGAAAAGTCTTGCGCCACTGCTTGAAAAACGGTAACCGGTAAAATTCTGAAACAGGCCACGGCGCACCAATGTAGTCGTATCCTTTTTTACACCAGTAAACAAGCTCATCCCTGAACACATACGCATCCAGTTGGCATATCAGCAAATATTGTGTGTCGGAAAAAGACCTGTAGAAATCCGAAGACAACATAAGGAGATTATAGCCGGAAATGCCGCGGAAATACGAATCATTAAAAACTTTTTCTCCGCACCCTGGAAATTCATTCATCAGCGGACTTATATCCAGTCCTTCCGGATGTATGAAAACAAAAGGATATGCTCCGAGAGTCCGTCTGTTCTGAGTTAATGAAATCCGCTCAAATGTATTCAATGAATTCCTGTAAACAGGAACAATTACCTTTACAAGGTTATCAGGCATATTCATTTGGCTTATTCTTTTATGTCATTTAGATCATACTGTTCGAAGTAACTCATATCCCGCAAGCTGTTTACGCGCGCCCGGCCTCGTGATCTCTTGGAAAGGAATTCCTCATATGATTTCACTGCGTAGTGGTTGATCCGTATTACATCCTGCTGTGGTACCCTGTCTCTGAACCCTTCTTTCAAAGGTATGCCGTGAGAGTCTGCGGCAAGACCTGAGAGGCGGGCTGCTTCATGGCACCCGGTCATGGTGCAGACGCGGCGTGGGTCGGCAATGCTTTTGACATGCCGGTTCAGGATGTGGTCAGGGACAGAATGTCTCCGGAATCGTTCCATTATGTTTCCCGGCATACGTGTTTTAGCTCCGCTGCTGCCATATATGAGCCAGTTGATTTCAATAGATGAGAATTTTTCCATGCGGTGCAAAAAATCAGGGATTGTCCTGTCCTTGACAGGTACAATGAATTCGTCCAGATCAATTACGGCGATCCAGCGGGCTTCCAGCCTATGGCGGTCGAAACAATCATCATATGCTTCCAGCTGACGTTTCTGTCCCGGGAACCAGGTATAGTCTACAAGTCCTGATTCTATATACGGGTCGAGTATCTCCCTCGTTCCGTCCGTACTGCCGTTGTCGTAGACATAGAACTTCTCTACTCCCTTTGACCGGTGCCATTCTATCCATTCACTGAAGTAGGGGCCTTCATTCTTTGCTATTGCACATACCGCCAGATAATAGCGGGGCGGGGTATGGTCGTTCTTAAGGCGGCGCTTCAGTTTCAGGGCATTGAAAAGGCCGTAGCGCAGGATACCTCGCCATCTGTTACGTTCCATCTTTTGAGGGATGACTCCCGCTATGATTTCTGCAAGTACTTTGTTCATAGGCTGTATGCAACTTAAAGTTCAAAGCCGGATTTTTCAGGCAGGATATGCCCGAAGGCGCTGCTGATGTTCTCCATCACCCGTGCGTAATTGCGGATGTGCACATTGTCGTTGAGGCAGACCAGTGAATATGATTGTCCGTAGATTGCCTTGACGGCCTGCCTTGGACGGACCATGAGAGGGAACATCTTTGTATCCCGGTAGGTATTGTAGGGCTCGAAATTTCCCCGGCAAATCTGCCATGTCCTGAAAAGCTCCGGGGTGTAATCGTCCAGGGCGCGGAACCGGTTGACCGATGTCTCGGTCAGCTCTTTGCCTGCGGCTTCCCAGACCTCTTCGAAAGTGGTTTTCAGGTAAGGCTGCGCGTTGTGCGGGGTGCGCAGGGTGATGAATTTGCCGTATGGCTTCAGGATATAGTTCCATCTTGCCCTGGAGCCGTAGCTCTTGTCGAACCATTTGTCGTGGAACTTGGCCATCACCTCTTTCTTGTCGAAATGGCGGTTGATGATTTTAAGGTTGTTCCTGATACGCCTGTACCATTGCGACCAGCCCGGGTTGTACTGGAAGGCTGCGATGTCGCAGGGCAGGCCGTTCCGGAAGAACCTCTCCTGTCCGACCGGCTGTATGATATAGAAGTCGTCGTTAAAATATACGAAATGTTCCGCCAGTCCGGGTATCTTATGGATGTAGCGTTCTATTACCACAGAGTTGTAGGTGGGAAGGAACTGCTCCGGGATATAGTCCTTGTGGTCTACAAGGTGGATCTTCGGGTTGTCCGTATCGAGCCATTCCGGTTTCTGCCCGCTTGTAACAAAATGTATCTTCCGTACCCACGGGGCGAATTTCTCCACTCCGCGGAACCAGTACTTCAGAAATCCGTAGTCGCGGAAACGGGCTTTTGATACACCGTTCTTCGTGTTCTCCCTGTTGCCGGAGTACTTCGCGAACTCAGCCTGCCACCGGGGGTCGTCCATATTCACCCATGTGATTACAAAATCTATATCCATATGATTGCTATTTCATGATAAATAGAGCCGTGTCATGCTTAATTGGTTTGCGTTTTTTCAGAAAAATATTTTATCAAAATCCGGCATATGGAATAATCGATATTTAATTTTCATGCTTTGACTGCTCTTCCTTTGATTGCAAAGTTAAGCCTTTTTCAATAATATCGGGCTCCGGGCCGTTTTTTGTACGTGATATTTTCTTGTCTGTAAGCCGGAATAATCTGTTTTTTTTATTTATGTGACTGTAAGCAGATTTGCTTTTTTTCATTTAATGTTAACTTTGTAAAAGCTTATATTCACAAAAGATGAGGCTGCTTGTACATTTGCATATCTATTATTATGATCAGGTTAACTATTTTCTGGAAAAACTGGCCAATGTAACCGGTGTCGACTGGGATCTTTTCATAACGGAGGCGCAGCACAACAGGGATATAGAGAATGCATTCAGCAGTTTGGAAATTATACCCCATTATCTTGAAACGGGAAATATAGGATATGACATATGGCCATTTATTGCGGTTATCAAATCCGTTAATACAGAAGACTATGACCTGGTCATGAAATTACATACAAAAAACAAGCGTGACACAGAGGCCAGAATCAACGGATTCAGTCTCAAATATCACCGGTGGAGGGACGAGCTTGTTGATTCTCTTTTACGCAGCAAGGCACATTTTTTTAAACTCCTGAACATGTTCAAACTTGATAACAGGCTCGGGCTTGTATGCAGCGACTGGCTTTACGTAAAGAGGTCGAATAACCACAGGGAGGACTTGTCTATGCTCCAAAATGAAATAAAACGGCTTGGATTCAGGTATACTGGAGATTATTTTTGTGCAGGGACAATGTTCATAGCAAGAATCTGCTTGTTCAGGTTTCTTCAATCGGACAAAATATCATCCTCTCTTTTTGAGGGGGAGGCGAGGACAGGGACATCAGGCTTATCAAGTTCAATGGCCCATGTTTATGAAAGGATACTGTCAATGGTCCCGTTTGAATACTCCTACACTGTAAAGACCATAGTGACAAACAGGTTCAGGTCGGCATGCATCAGATTTACAAATTTCACCGGTCCTGTATTAAGATGGCTTTTTTCTATATCATGCGTAGGGGAAGACCGGGTAAAGTATCTTACGGTTTTAGGAATCAGGATTAAGATTCGTGAAAATCAGATGTGATTGTATAAACCGGACAGCTTTTTATTGCCGGACTGGCTTTCATCTTATGCAGAATTGTTGTTAAGATTGTCCAAAATCTCTATTTTTGCATAGATTTAACTTAACTTTGGCAAGTCCGAGCAGAAAAGTCCAAATCCGTCAACTGAAATGAAAGTCCTGGTTCATCTTCACATATACTATTATGATCAGATGATCTATTTCCTGTATAAACTGTCCAATATCAGTGGATGCGACTGGGAGCTTTTCATCACCGAGGCCAGGCATGACCCCGAAATAGAAAAAGTGTTCTGCAGACTCGGCACCAGGGTACATTACATAGAGACAGGCAACCGCGGATACGACATATGGCCCTTCATCAAGGTCATTAAATCAGTGGACATTGACAGATATGACCTGGTGGTGAAGCTGCATACCAAGAACAGGAGGAACGTATATAAAAAGATAAACGGGGTCAAGTTGTCGGGATACCAGTGGAGGAACGAGCTTGTCGACTCCCTGCTCAAGAACAAGAAACATTTCAGATGGCTGATGGACACTTTCCGGAAAAACGACAGGCTCGGGCTCATGTGCAGCGACTGGATGTACAAGAAGATATCGAAATCCCTGCCTGAAGACGCGACAATGCTTGATGCGGAACTGGAAAGGCTCGGGTTCAAGATAAACAACGAGAATTTCTGCGCCGGGACAATGTTCATCGCCCGGGCGGGACTTTACAAGTTCCTGCAGTCAGACATGATTTCCGAGGATATTTTCAGCACGGAGGCAAGGACCGGGTCAGACGGCTCTATGGCGCATGTGTACGAGAGGATACTTTCAATGGTGCCTAGCCAGTATTCCTATACCGTGAAGACAGTGGTCACTGACAGGAGACGCTCATGCTATATCAGGATAAAAGAATACTCCCAGCCTGTTATGAACTGGCTCTTCTCCATAAAAAGAATCGGCGAGAACAGGTACAAGTATCTCACGGTCCTGGGGGTCCGTATCAGACTGACCGGACGCATGAAAAGAAAGTCCGGCATGCAGACAGATAAAAGACACAGTCCGAAAGGCTGATTTCCGGACCGGATTTACTACTTAACCTTTGGAACACCTTATGAAGTACGATTATCTTATAATAGGGGCCGGACTGTTCGGGGCCACATTCGCCTACAGGGCCCGCATGAAAGGGAAAAGATGCCTTGTGATAGAAAAACGCCCCCACACCGGCGGTAACATTTACTGCAGCTGTACGGAAGGCATCAATGTCCACAAATACGGAGCGCATATTTTCCATACTTCCGACAAGGATGTATGGGATTTTTTGAATTCTCTGGTGGAGTTCAACAGGTACACCAATTCCCCTGTAGCAGATTTCAACGGAAAACTGTTCAACCTTCCTTTCAACATGAACACATTCCACCAGATGTGGGGAGTAAGAACACCGGCTGAAGCAGCAGCAAAGATCGGGCAACAGAGGCAGGAAGCACTTCAAAGGATGCATGATGAAAATGCCGCAGAACCACGCAATCTTGAAGAACAGGCTCTCGTGCTTGTCGGGAAGGACATCTACGAAACACTGATCAAAGGGTATACGGAAAAGCAATGGGGCCGGGACTGCAGGGAACTTCCGGCTTTCATAATCAAAAGACTGCCTGTAAGATTTGTATTTGACAACAATTATTTCAACGATAAATACCAGGGAATCCCTGTCGGAGGGTACAACAGACTGATCGGCAAGCTGCTTGAAGGGACAGAAGTAAAGACTGGTGTTGACTATTTCTCAAACAGGGAACAATGGGATTCCGTAGCCCTCCGGAAGGTATTCACAGGGCAGATAGACGAATATTTCGGCTACCGGCTCGGGCATCTGGAGTACAGGACCGTACGCTTCGAAGAGGAGCTGCATGAATGCAGCAACTATCAGGGGAATGCCGTAGTGAACTTCACGAGCCGTGACATCCCGTATACGAGGGTCATTGAGCACAAGCATTTCGAGTATTTCGGTGACGATGTGGACAGAATCCCTGTCACAGTCATTTCCAGAGAATATTCTACTGAATGGAAAACAGGAATGGAGCCATATTACCCGGTTAATGACGGGAAAAACAGCAGACTGTACTTACAGTATAAGCAACTTGCCGATATGGAACCCTATACGATATTCGGAGGCAGGCTTGCGGAGTACAGATACTATGATATGCACCACATAATAAACAAAGTTCTGCATTTGGACATACAATGAATAGGACTGTAACGAAAATATTGGTCTGCTGCCACAAACAGTGTAACATACCGGAATCCGGGATATTGCTGCCGATTCACTGCGGCAAGGCGGTCTCCGGTATGGATTTCGGAATGCAGGGCGATGATACAGGTGGCAACATTAGCAGGAAGAACCCGAACTACTGCGAGCTTACAGCCTTGTACTGGGCCTGGAAGAATCTTCAGGACACTGAATATATCGGACTTTACCACTACAGGAGATTCTTCAGTTTCAAATTCGTGGACTATATGCATGGTCTTTCTGGAAAGAAAGTCACTGTAAAAGTAAAGGACTGGAGCAGCAACAAAGTCACGGATACGGAAATCAGGAGAATACTCAAGCATAATGATATCATACTTGCTCAGCCGGAACAGTTCCCGATGAGCATAGCGGAACAGTACATATCCTGCCATAGTTCAGCCGACCTTGAAGTGGCCCGAAAAGTCATCAGTGAACTTTTTCCTGAATATTTGCGCAGTTTCGACCATATAATGAACAATACATGCAGACTGTCGGAATGCAACATGTTCATCACCAGATGGAATATTTTCGACAACTACTGCAATTGGCTATTCAACATAATGTCACACGCAGAACAGAATATGGTGATTTCTGATGATCCATACCAGAGGAGGGTCTTCGGGTTTCTTGCTGAACGCCTTTTGAATGTATACTGCTATCACAACAGGCTGAAAACAGCGTACAGACCCATCTGTATGGTAGTGAGCCAGATATAGAAATGCATTAATTCATCTGATTCACATTATTATAAGCTTTCTGTTTTTTCTTTCGGCCCTTGACTCCTGCCTATGGTTGTAGATCTTTGCCGGAAGTATTGACATGAGGAGATTTTCACGTATTTCCACAAAAGATTTCCTGCGCTTTACATGGACGGCTTCCACATATGGGATATCCATTTCCTGAATCCGTTCCCGTTCTGCTTCAATCTCCATCATGGTCTCCTGAATGAACCTGCCAGCAGACTTGAGTTCATCATCATTATTCCACACCATGTGAAGATATTTCCCGTACCGCTCCAGTACAGACTCCCTGTCAAGCTGTCTTCTCTGTGTGAAGAAAGCAAAATGCGACACTATGGCATCACCGTTTACGCAGTTGCATTTCCCTGTGCTTGCCGGGTAGATGCAGGAAAGGAATTCTTCGTCATCGCCAGGATTATCAGGAATGATTCCTCCGAAGGCTTTCATCTGGCTTCCGAACCACAATATGGCGTTGATGGAGAACCGTGTCATCCCGATCTCGAATTTCCCGCAGTGTAGGTCTGCATATTTTCCTGTAAGAAGCCATTGCCTTATAAACCAGTCATGCAGACTGGAGGCAAAAGTGCCGCTTCTCCACAAAATGCTGTGGCTGGCAGATGCATCCATATAGCCGCGTAATTTTATAAGGCCCTTTACTTCAAGAATGTAGGTACACAAAGCATTGTTTATGACCAATGGCGAGACAAGGAAATAGTCCGGATTGTCTATTCTGAAGTCAACCATTTTCTTAATCAGTCCTGGTTCCATCCAGACTATGTCATCATCCAGTTTGAAGTATATGCAGTCATCCTCTATGCATTTTTTATAGAAAGCATTGATTGTCATGTTCCCGTTTACCTCTCCATCTGGCTGCCATACGAGATTTATTACGGGATATTTTTCAGAAAGTTTTTTGAAGAAGTATATGTCCTCTTTATTGACTGTATTTATCCAGATGTCGTATCTGTCAATGATGTCAGATGTTATGATTTGAGGTATAAGATATTGCATATAACGTCTGCGTCCAGCAGGCGTTACACAGACAATTTTGTAGTTCCTGTACATAAATTATCGAATTAACTTTCTTTCACAATCCACCTGTCAATATTCCGTGCCTGCGATGAGAAATTCACTCCTATCTCGAATAGTTTTCGGGGGTCGGATGCGAACGGAAGCGCATACTGTTTCTCCTCGATTTGCTTAATGGCCTCCTCGGCACTTCCGTCTAATTTGAACTCCATGACGTAGATGTAGTCGGCAGTCTGGAGCACAAGGTCAATCCGGCCACGCGAGGTCCGGTATTCCACCTGTGTGTATAGTCCCGCCAGTCGGAATACGATGAACAGCACGTTCTG
>CALVCB010000012.1 GCA_944325965.1 uncultured Bacteroidales bacterium | reverse complement strand
CGCGAGTGTCAGTCCGCTTTGAGTCAAGGCGGTTTTTGCAGCTGCCACACTGAGCTGACGTGGCGGATGGAAAATATTTGCGGAGAAATAAAAAAAAAGATGTGCCCACCAGATTGGCGGCACATCTTTTTTTTGCTAATTTGTTTAAAGTATTATCTCTTCGCCAGCTGGCCGTCAATATAGAACAGGCCTGCACCGCCGACTTTGCGGATTTTTTCAAGGATGGACTCTGCCGTGGCCTCTTCCTCGACCTGCTCCCTTACGAAGCCCCAGAGGAAATCCTGGGTGGCCTTGTCCTTCTCGGCGGAAGCGACGTCAACAAGTTCGTCGATAAGTTTTGAAACATGGCATTCATGCTCATATACATGCTTGAACACCTCTTCTACGCTGCCCCAGCCGCAAGGAACTACATCAATCATGCTTACTTTGGCTGTGCCGCCTCTCTTGGCAAGATAACCGGCAAGTTCTACCGCATGTTCTTTTTCTTCATCTGACTGTTTCAGCATCCAGTGTGCAAAACCGTCCCAACCCTCTTTCTGAAGATAGAAGGCCATCTGAAGGTAAAGGTTTGATGACCAAAGCTCAGCAGTGATCTGATCATTGAAGGCTTTTTCAAGTTTTTCTGTAATCATAATATTGTTATTTTAATAATGTCCTTTTTTTTTGACGTGAATCCGATACAATATGGATGCCGAACCGGAGAAATATGACACTTTGTCACTATATAACGTCGGTCCAACGAATTTATTCTGCTCTTTCAGCGACAATTTGTTGATTTTCAGTGGTTTGCCATGAGCTAATCTGGCTATCGGAAATTTTTAATACTTATCCGTAAGGAATTTGGTGAGGCAAGCCTGTCATCTTGCAATGATTAAGTTAGGGACAATACGGCAACCTGCATGGTCGAATTTTTTATTGTCACAAGGGTGGTTGATGACTCCAGTGGGCTCTGTCCACAAGGTCGAGGATCCACCACCGTCAAGATTGATTGCTTCCTTCAGTCCAGCATAACGGGCAACTGCTACTGCTTCAGGGATTGAAATACCTTCTCCCTGTCCTGGAAAACGTCCGTCTATGACTATCATGTAATAATATCCGTTATTGTCGTAACCTATTATGCTTCTAGGGTGTCTTGTAGAATTGAATTCCATGTTGGTATCGATATGTGCATTCTTTCCGTCTAGCAAAAGCAGAGGACCGGCTGCTATTGCATAGTAATATTTCTTGCTGTACTTCGCGTATGAACTTGTGTCGCAGAGAAAAATATCCATTTTTCTGCCTTTCCTGTCCTTGAATGCTAGAATTCCGTTCGATCTTCTGTATTCGTGGGCGGAAGATATGCCTTCTATCTTATGGTTAATACTTAAGAAAGTGTGAGGATATAATGTCTTGGTGTTGAAGAAACTGCCGTTGATTGCTACCAATGAGGCGTACTTCATGGCAAGAGAATCTGTAGTGTTTGCAATATTTCCTGGTGAATTGATTATTTGTGTCCTAAATTTTCGGGCAGGATATTTTACGATGGAGATGCTCTGTGTGCTGCCGAATATTCTGAATTGTGCATATCCTGCTTTAGCTCCATTGCCGATTTCCTGCCAGTTCCAGTTGGCGGATACAAAAGCCAGTGAATCATTAGAGTCTTGGGCTTTAGCATGTTGTAATGGATAGATGATTGCAAAGAAAGCTGCGATGAGGAAAAATCTATTGTCCATATTCTATAATATTTATGATGCAAAAATATAAATTAATAGCATATTGAACATTTAGTTTAATAATTATTTGAAAAAATTAATAATTTATTAAGAAATTCTCGGAACTGTATGGTGAAAGAAGTAAATCAATATCTTTGTAATGATATAGGGAAAGACACAGACAGTAAAAATGGATTATATATTTATTGAACTTATTCGGAATGGGAATATGAAGGCCTGGCATAGGTTCTACAGACTTTATTATTCCAGAATATACGGTTTTGTCTCCAAGATGGTTCCTGAGCAGTGGGCCGTGGATGAGATAGTGCAGAATGTTTTTGTGAAGGTATGGTTAAACAGGAACAGGATTGTTCCCGAAAAAGGTTACGGTGATGGACTGTCAGGTTACGTATTCATGGTTTCCCGAAATGAGATTATGGACTGGTATCGCCACCGTGCAGTTGCCATGAAATTCAGAAAAGAACTGGCAGAAGAACTTTCGGAAGAATTCGTACAAAATAGTATGGTTGATTATCGGATTATCTCTGGAATAATAGATAGGATTGTCGCGTCTATGCCGTCAACGAGAAGGGAAATATTTATATCAAGCAGGTATTTCGGACGCTCAAATAAGGATACTGCTAACAGATTCGGAATTTCCATAAGAACTGTAGAAAAACATATTAACCTAGCACTTAGACAGATACGAAATGAGTTGGCTTTTTCTTTAAAAATAAACCCTGTAGATCTTTCACTTTTCTTGAAATCAGATTAAGTGTGCCGTAGTGTTTTTCCGTATTATTTATGGAAACATAAATATGGCATACTTCATAATGTCCCTTAACAAGAATAAAGAGAAAGAATTTTTAGATGTTGTAAAATCCCAGGATCCGGACCGTATAGGCAAAATATTGTCAGAAATGTCCGATTCGGAATTTGATCGTGCTAGCCGTGATTTGTGGGAAAATCCGGAAAACAAAATTGAAGATTGTGAAATAGAGTCCGCTTTCCGGTCATTCCGATTAAGAACTGGATGTTTCTACAGTATATCTTCATCAACAATCAGATTGCTCCTTTCCGGATTAGTCGCTGTAGTCGTCGCTATAATAGGTTTTCTGGCTGGTATTTCATATATCTCAAAGCATCAGGAGGAAAATGTGAAAATCATTGCTTGGACGGAGGTATGTACGGATTATGGCGAGATTTCGGAGCTTATTCTGCCTGACAGTTCGAGAATCTGGATCAATTCTGGTTCCAGAATTCTCTATCCTGAAGAATTTATAGGTTATGAAAGGAAAATCTATCTTTCTGGGGAGATATATATTGAAGTAGAGAAAGATCCCCTCCATCCGTTTATCGTCAATGCAGGTGGAACAGAGATCCGTGTTACTGGCACCAAGTTCAATGTAAAAGCATATCAGGAGGACGGCACTGTGACTACCACTCTGATGGAGGGGGGCGTAACAGTAGGAATACCAGGATGTGATACTGTGGCATTATTGCCGGGAAAGTCTCTCTTATATGATAGGATAAAAGAGGAACTTGACATGTTCCAGGTAAATCTGGATTCGTATCCGGCATGGTTCAAAGGTGAATTCAATGCCTATCATATGACTTTGTCCCAGATAGCAAAAGATCTCGAACGGCGCTTTGGGGTAAAGATAGTGATAAAGGACCCTGAAATAGCCGAAGAAATATACTATGCTAGTTTTGTAAGGGGAGAAGATGCAGACAGGATATTGTCGGCCCTGAATATTGATGGTAATTATAATGTAAAAAGAGAAGGTAATTACATTGAAATATATAAATGACTATAAGTCTAACCTTAATCAAACATTTATGATGAGTATTGCCTTTGACTTAAAATTTGTCCGTCAGCTGTTTAAATGGCTGTTGCCGCTGAGTCTGGCTTTTTTGTTCTCAGGTCAGACTGCGTATGCACAAGACTCCGGCCTTGTTACTCTGAATATGCAGGACGTATCTGTTGAGAAAGTCCTTAATTCATTGAAATCCAAATATGGATTGTCGTTTGTGATAAGGACTGATGGCATTGATTTGAGTAGGAAAGTTTCAATTTCTGTTAGGAATGAGCCACTTTCATCTGTTCTTGATAGGATTTTTTCTTCCCAAGGAATCAAGTCTGAAATTAATGATAATGTGATTCGGCTCAGTAAACAGGGTGTCGCTTCATCCAAATTAGAACCTTACCGTATAACGGGAAAGGTCTTGGATGGAACTGGAACGGGGGTTCCCGGGGCATCCGTTTTTGAGAAAGGCACATCTAATGGTACTACTACTGATTTGGATGGCAACTGGTCTTTGGAGATTGAAGGTGGAGCGACATTACTAGAGTGTGCTTGTCTTGGGTATGAGCCCAAAGAAATGGCAATAACTGAAAAAATGGGTTCCGTCAACTTCATTTTGAGAGAGTCTGCTGAATTTCTCGATGAAGTAGTTGTTGTCGGCTATGGTACAATGAAACGTTCTCTTGTTTCCAGTGCCATAAGTAGAGTAGAGATAGATGAAAGCAATATGAGAGAAGTAAGTAGCCCTACAGCCCTTTTGAACGGACGAATCGCAGGTGTGACTTCGTTTGCTTCTTCTGGAGCCCTCGGTGCGGGAGAAAGGGTCAGCATACGAGGGGCCTCGTCTATTCAGGCCGGGAATGATCCTCTTTATGTAATAGACGGCATCCCTATCGATAACAGTAACGCAAATCTTTATAATTTCGGAGAGAATATGAGCCCTCTGGCAGTGCTTAATGTTGCCGATATAGAAAGCATTGAAGTCCTTAAAGATGCAGCTTCTGCATCTATTTACGGTTCCCGCGCAAGTAATGGAGTGGTGGTAATTACCACAAAATCAGGTAAGAAGGGAAAGTCTATACTGAATGTGAATCTCAGTGCAGGAATCAACCAGTTCCCTAATATCGGAAGGCTTCAGATGGCGAATACAGAGGAATATCTGAAACAGTACAATATCGGTATAGACAACTATAATGCGCAGACCGGTTCTTCCCTTGAGTATCTGGATCCAGGTACTACGGAAACTACGGACTGGCTTTCATATGCAGTACAGCTCGGTAATTTCTGGAATGCGAATCTTTCTTTTTCCGGAGGAAATGAAAAAACTAATTTCTATATCGGAGGAAGTTATAACCATAACAAAGGAATTATCAAGACGAATAAATTGGATAAATTCAACTTCAAGGCCAGGATAGACCATAAATTCAACAATTGGCTTGAAGTCGGAGCAAATACATCTGCCAATTATATGAAAAACCATCAAGTTCCGGGTGTGAGCCTTGGTTCGATGATTCTTGGCAGATGCGTCCTTCAGAGACCGTTTGACAAGGCATATCATGATGATGGTAAATATACTGTAGGCGGTACAAATGAACTTACATACCATAACCCTGCCGCTATCCTGAACGAAGCCAATACATTTCTTGAGTCATATAGGTTTCTCGGAAGCTATTATTTTACTCTGAAGTTTCTTGATGACAGGCTGACTTTTAAGAATACGCTCAGTACAGACGTTACATACAATCGGGACTATAAACATTATTCTTCCAAGCATCCGTATGTGAAGACTTTTGGACTTGTAGATGCCAATAAGCTTATTAGAAACATAGTAATTGATAATGTGCTGAGTTATAACGATACCTTCCTGAATGATTCTTTTGGATTCAGTGCCATGTTGGGTCATTCACTGCAGATGCTGGATTCCGACTATAAGTATATGCTTGGTAAAGGTTTCCCTTCAGATGCATTCGATGCAATGGGGGCGGCAGCATCGATAGACGGATATGATGGGCAGATTATGAGTTATGCGATGGAATCATTCTTCGGACGTGTGAATTTTTCTTATAAAGACAGGTATACTCTGACTGGTTCTCTGCGAACAGATGGATCGTCTAAGTTTGCCCGAGATTATAGGTGGGGATGGTTCCCGTCCGTGTCTTTCGGATGGAATGTATCTAATGAAGAATTCATGAAGGGTTCAGGCATTGATATGAAAGTAAGAGTCAGCTACGGTAAGACCGGAAATCAGGAAGGCATTGATTATTATGCATATTTGGCAAAGATGGATGGCGGTTATAACTATGAAGGAATTGGCGGAATCGCAGTCACGGATTTTGGAAATTCCGGACTTACCTGGGAGAAGGCTGGCCAGTGGGATGCCGGATTTGATCTCGGTTTCTTTGACAACAGGCTTACATTGATTTTCGATGCATATTACAAAAAGACAACGGACCTTTTGTATGCCAAGCCTATTTATACTACATCAGGCGTGTCATCTATTATAAGCAATGTCGGGTCTATGGAGAATAAAGGCCTGGAACTGACCATAGGAGGTGAGGTGGATTTCGGACCTGTGCACTGGAGTACGAATTTCAATATTTCCACTAATGCCAACAGAATTCTGAGTCTGGTCGGAGATGAGGATATAATTATAGGAGCGAATAACAGCACGACTTATGGTACCCAGAGAATTCTCAGGGTAGGTGAAGAACTCGGTGCATTTTATCTCTATAAGCATGATGGTATTTACCAATCTGACAGTGAAGTCCCAGCTACATTATATGCAAAAGGTTATAGAGCCGGAGACATCAAATACCGGGATATAAATTCAGATGGTAATCTTACGGATACTGATGACAGAATGGTCATAGGATCTCCTACTCCTGATTTTCAGGGAGGCTGGAGTAATACTTTCTCATTTAAGAACTGGACACTGGATCTATTCTTTACGTATATGTACGGCAATGATGTGTATTCCGGACAGGAGTTCAATTATTCACGCCGGGCATACAAGGCCAACATTACAAAAGAACATGCTACGCATTATTGGACTCCTGGTTCAGGAGAGAACTGGTATCCGAGACCATATTATAACAGTACTCTTAATACTTTGAATTCGGATTTCTTCCTGCATGACGGGTCATTCCTGAGACTGAGGAATCTTACATTGGCATACAATTTCCCGACAAGTCTTCTGTCGAAGGCCCGTATTTCATCATTGAGAGTTTATTTTTCAGTTGATAATGTATTCCTAGTTTCAAAATATCCGGGATGGGATCCAGAGGTCAATACAAACAATGACGCAAGATATATCGGTGTAGACAATTTGAATATCCCGCAACCGAGAATCTATTCATTCGGAGTCAATCTTTCACTTTAATTAAAAAAAGGAGACAGGTATGAAAATAAGATATATTTTAACGTTATTGCCGGCAGTGATGTATTTGTTTAATTCATGTACCGGACTGCTTGATAAATATCCTCATACATCCGCCTCTCCCGATGCCGTATCTGAATCAGACCTAGCTGCCATGAGGACGGGAATGTATAATATGGTACAACATAAACCTGGAGCATATTCTTATATCGCATTCGATATTTTCGGAGGGGATTTCCTATATTCTCAGTCGGCAGAGCCGATCAACTATATAAACAACCAGATGACAGCTTTGAGCGGTGTCATATCAGGACAATGGAACGGATATTATGAGGCGTTGTATCAGGTCAACAATTTGATAAGTACGTGTGAAAGGTTTCAGAGCAGTTCGGAGGAAGTAAGGACATACCTTGGTGAAGCCTATTATTTCAGGGCACTTATCTATACAGAGCTAGTGACACGATGGGGCAAAGTTCCTATTCTTAGGACCAATACAATGGAAAAGGTGCCCAGGGATCCTGTCGAAGATGTTTGGGCATTCATCGAAGAAAATATTGAGAATGCAGAAAATCTGCTCGGACCGAGTTCTTCTTACTATTATGTGTCTGATGATGCGCTGAAAGCATTGAAAGCAAGGGTCTTCCTTTATGAAGGCAAGAACAAGGAAGCAGCAGATCTGGCGGAATCTTTGATTACATGTGGTAGATACTCCCTTGATTCTTTTGACAATATCTTCGGGGCAGATACTAATACCGAAACTATTTTCGCCTTTTCGAACCAGTCTACGGAAAATGGAATCTATTTGGGGAGCCAGTTCTATACCTACAATTACGTAAATAAAGGCGGTGGATGGTTCTACGTGAGCGACGACACGTACAATGCTTTTGAAAATGGGGATATAAGGAAGACACAGGGTATTTATATAGAAACGGAAGATCCGAGTACAATTTATCATTATTGTGTCCATAAATACCGTGGAGGGCAATCATTTACAGATCCGATAATAATTTCGAGGATTGCTGAGATGTACCTTGTTAGTGCAGAGGCACAAGGGTATCCAAACGGACTGGCTCGACTTAATGAGTTGAGAAAAGAAAGAGGACTTGGAGACGCTGATGTGACTGCAGATACATTTCTTGATGCGGTGCTGAATGAGCGCAGATTTGAATTTCTTGGTGAAAACCATAGGTACTATGATCTTGTACGGACTGGTAAAGCCCTGTCGACCATATCTGGGATGCAGTCTTATCAGCTGCTTTTCCCTGTCCCTGATGCCCAGAGAACATTGAATGATCTTCTTGATCAGAATGAAGGATATTGATAAATGTATGTTATGAAAAAATCGATTTTTAAGGGAATATTTATCGGAGTGCTGTTTTTGGTTGCTTTGCCGGCATTGGTTGCTGCCGGCAAAGAGTATGGAGGCAGGAAAATCCGTTTGATTGATTACAATATACTTAACGGGATGTGGTATGACCAGTATAATGATTATGACCGGTTCGTATTCTGGGTCAATTCAATGGCCCCCGATGTGCTTACTTTATGTGAAGGCGCAACGCATTGGGATGAGAACAAGGTGAGCAGAAGTGCTGATATTGTGCCAAGGTATCTTCCGGATAGTCTAGGAACCCTGGCGGCAAGGTGGGGACATGGTTATTGTGCCGTAGGGCCTTATCAGGACAATTATCCGGTAGCAGTGACATCCAGATACCCGATAGAGGTGGTTCAGAGAATAGGAAAAGGTTTGTCTCATGGGGCAATGCATGTCAGGATATGCGGGGTGAATTATGTGATTCTTCATTTGTGGCCTCAGAAGTATTCAATGGATGATGTAACCAAAAAAGATAACGGAGGCGATGCTTTTCGTGTCTATGAGATGCGGACTATCCTTGATTCAACAATATGTAATCCTCGTTTCAAAGATGAGAAGTACTGGATAATGACAGGGGATTTCAATTCTGTTTCACCTGTGGACATGAAGTTTTATACGGACCGGAATTATGATGTACACAGGATGATAAGGAAATATTATAAGAACGATGTAATTGGTGATACACATGACGGTTTTGAACCGAGTATGAATAACGGTAAATCGAGGATAGATTTTATTTACTGTACTCCGTGTGTATTCCGGAATGTCAATTATGCGGATACGGTCTTAGATGATTTTACATCGGAAGCATCGGACCATCTTCCATTGATGATGGATTTTACATTGCCTCTTTAACTGAATTTGTTAATGTTTTCTGAGCATATGGCGGATTCTTCAGATTAGGAGAGTCCGCCATATGCTCAGAATGACAAATTTTCTAGTTTATGACTGTATGTCCCCTTTCAGTATGACCCTGCTTATGAACGGGGTGTGGTGGCTGTAGGGGATGAAGGCCAGGTCCGGCAGCGGGACGGTGACTATGAGGTTGGCGAGCTTTCCGGCGGTGACGGATCCGACGGTGCGGCTGATGCCCATGGCGTATGCGCTGTTGAGTGTGCAGGCGTTGAATGCCTCTTCCGGTGTGAGTCTCATCTGTATGCAGCCCAGGGCCATTACGAAACGCATGTCACCGCTCGGCGACGAGCCGGGGTTGTAGTCCGAGGCCAGTGCGACTGCGAGGCCCGAGCGGATGAAATTTTTCGCCTGCCCGTATGGCAGCCTTGAAAAGAATGATGCGCCAGGGAGCATGGTCGGCATGGTTTCCGTGCCTTTCAGGGCGTCAATCTCTGCCTGTGCAGTCTGCTCCAGATGGTCAACGGACAGGGCGTTGCGGCTTACCCCCGCCTGGACCCCTCCGGATACGGCCAGCTCGTTGGCATGTATTTTCCCGCGCAGACCGTACATCTGGGCGGCATCGAGTATCTGCAATGTTTCTTCCGGGGTGAAGAACCCCCTGTCGCAGAACACGTCCACGAAATCTGCAAGCCCCTCCGCGGCCACGGCGGGCAGCATCTCATGGCAGACCATGTCCACATATTCGCCCTGCCTTCCGGTATATGCCCTGCCTACGGCATGGGCACCGAGGAAGGTGGCGCGTATCTCTACAGGCAGGGCGGCTTTCAGACGGCGTATTACACGGAGCATCTTGAGCTCGTTTTCAGTGTCAAGACCGTATCCGCTCTTGATTTCCAGGGCACCTGTGCCTTTGTGCATGACCTCTACGGCACGCTCCAGGGACTGGCGGAAAAGCTCCTCCTCGGGTGTTTCACGGAGCAGGTCAGCGGAGTTGAGTATGCCTCCGCCGCGCTCCGCTATCTGTTCGTAGGACAGTCCGTTGATCTTGTCCCTGAATTCCCCGTAGCGTGAGCCGGCGTAGACTATGTGCGTGTGGGAGTCGCAGAATGCCGGCATTACGTAGCCGCCCCCTGCGTCGATTGTACGTACGGTGTGTTCTCCGGATGAAAGTCCTGCCGGAGGCTCCCCGCTGCCGAAAGAGTGTATCTTCTCCCCGTCTATAAGCAGCCAGGCGTCTTCAAGGGTCTCGACTTCCTCCATTTCAGCCCCTTCTTTCCTGAGCTTTCCTTCGGGGACAATCCCGATGATTTTCCCTATGTTCTTTATAAGTGTTTTTTTCATGTTCCCGGGGTTTTTGCTGGACTGCGGACTATTCCCCTCTGATGAATTCCACCGATTTTTCTATCAGCGGGTGCATGTAAGTGTCGTCCTGGATGAAAGGGACTGATTTCCTGTATTTAGCGTGTATTTTTTCTATCTCCCATGAAGAATGCGCCGGGCGGCGGAAATCGAGGGCCTGGGCGGCGTTGAAAAGCTCGATTGCCAGTACGCGTTCGGTATTTTCCACTACACGGACAAGTTTTGTGGCTGCGTTCGCTCCCATGCTGACATGGTCTTCCTGGCCTTGTGATGAAGGTATGGAATCGACGCTGGCCGGAGCGCAGAGGCCCTTGTTCTGGCTGACGATGGATGCGGCCGTGTACTGCGGAATCATGAAACCGCTGTTCAGTCCCGGCTTGGCAACCAGGAATTTAGGCAGGCCCCTCTGCCCTGAGATGAGTTTGTATGTACGCCTTTCGGAGATGTCCGCAAGCTCGGCAAGGGCAATAGCAAGCATGTCCATTGCGATAGCGAGAGGCTGCCCGTGGAAATTGCCTGCCGAGATGATGAGGTCTTCGTCCGGGAATACGGTAGGGTTGTCCGTCGCGCTGTTGATTTCCGTCTCGACTACCGATTCCACGTATGCTATGGTATCTTTGCTTGCGCCGTGTACCTGCGGTATGCAGCGGAACGAGTACGGGTCCTGGACATGTTCTTTTTTCCTGCGGATAAGTTCGCTTCCTTCAAGCAGGTCCATGACCGTTGCGGCTGTCTCCGCCTGCCCTTTGTGTGGACGTACCCTGTGGGTCTGCGGCCAGAAAGGCTCTATCCTGCCGTCGAAGGCGTCGAGCGACATGGCCCCTATCCTGTCAGCCCAGCCTGAGAGCTTCCTGCTCCGGATCAGCGACCATACGGCATGGGCGCTCATGAACTGTGTCCCGTTAAGCAGGGCCAGGCCTTCTTTTGACTGTAGGCGCAGGGGCTTCCACCCGAGGGATTCCCATACCTGTGCCGCCGGAAGTATCTTCCCCTGGTATTCCACTTCCCCCATTCCGATGAGAGGCAGGCTCATGTGCGCCAGAGGGGCAAGGTCTCCCGAGGCCCCGAGCGACCCCTGCTGGTATACTACGGGGATGATATCGTTGTTGAACATGTCTATGAGCCTGCGTACCGTTGCCGTCTGCACTCCCGAATACCCGTATGAAAGGGACTGGATTTTCAGCAGGAGCATGATTTTAACTATCTCAGGACGGACTTTCTCCCCGGTCCCGCAGGCGTGGGACATTACCAGGTTGTGCTGCAGGGCCGACAGGTCCTCCTCTGGAATCGTGATGTTGCACAGCGAGCCGAAACCTGTTGTCACCCCGTATACAGGGCGCCCGATGTCCTCCATCTTGGAGTCAAGATACCGGCGGCATTTTGCCACCGCATGTTCCGATTCCGGGCTGAGCTCCAGATGGTGGTGTCCGGAGATGATCTCGTCGATCTTGGTGATTGTGATTTTTTTGCTGGAGATATAGTATGTTGCCATATTGGTGTTGTATTATAACTTAAACTCATCTTCTCCCTTCAAGCCAGTCCATGAAGTCGTCCACGCGCGAGCGGCTGACGGTCATGTCGAAGTCGGGCTTAGGGTTGGCAATTACTTTCAGGCGGCTGCCGAGGTGCTTGACAAGGCTTTCTATAGCCTGCATGTTCAGGATGCAGTTCCTTGATACACGGAAGAATTGCTCCGGGTCGACCTCCTCCGAGAGGACATCGAGGGAGGAGTCCACTATGAATTTCATGCCATTGAAGGTGACGAGTATGGTGTTTTTCTCCTCCGAGTAGAAATAGGCTATGTCGGAGACCTTCACCGGCATGATCTTGTCGTTCATGCGGACAATGTATCTCTGTCTGTATTCGGGCTTCTGCATTGTGATTGATGCCAGTTTTTCCCGGACCGGCTCTCCCGGGGAGGATAGGCACCGGCCGACAGCCCTTTTCAGCGCGTCACGGTCAACAGGCTTCAGAAGGTAGTCGATGCTGTTCACCTCGAACGCCTGTATGGCGTAATTGTCGTATGCTGTGGTCATTATCACCTTGGCCTTTATGTCTGCCTGCCTGAATATCTCGAAGCAGTTCCCGTCCGAGAGCTCCACGTCCATGAAGATGATGTCGGCCCCGTCCGGATGGGCCTTGAGCCAGCTGACGGTATCGCGGACAGAGCCGGCCGTGCCGATTATCTTCAGGTCAGGATAGGCTGATGTGATGGCTTTCGAGAGGTTGTCCCTTGCCAGCGCTTCGTCTTCTACTATAAAAACATTTGTCATTGTATCATGTGGTTATTTCTGTTCAAACTTTTTCTCCTCCCGTCATATCAGGGGCAGGGTGACGCTGTACACCCCTGATGAGTCCGATACCCCGATATGCTGTCCCGTGAGGTCCAGATACTGCTGCCGTATGTAGTTCAGCCCGACTTTTGTGGAGAGGGCTGCGGTTATCTTCGGGTTGATGTTGTTGCTTACGGTGATGGAGCTCCCGTCGGAGGTCATGGTGATGGTGAGGGGACTCTCTGCATCGGTCGCATTGTGCTTTATGGCGTTTTCCACGAGCATCTGTATGGAGCAGGGCACGACCTCCCGGTCCAGAAGCTCGTCCGGTATCCTGTTGTCTATCCTGAACCCGTCCGGAAACCTTACGGTGAGGAGGTCCTCATACATCTTTACGAAGGTGAGCTCGTCCTTGAGCCTGACGAAGGTCTTGGTCTCGTTCTGCAGCATGTACCTGTATGTGCCTGCGAGCTTGTGGATGTATTCGCTGGCCTCCGCGTTCTTCTGTTCGCGCACCATGCAGTCGAGTATGTTCAGGGAGTTGAAAAGGAAGTGCGGGTTGACCTGCTGCTTTAGCTTGAGGTACTGGAACTGGGCCTGGTGGGCCTTCTCCCTTTCCTTGACCATGACATTGCGGGTCACCGCCACGTAGTCCACCATGTACAGGATGCAGTACAGGAGCAGCTCCACCAGGAGGGTTATGATGAAGAGCAGCAGGAACTCGCTCATGGTGAATGTGGGGTTCAGCCTGAACGGGAGGTTGTATCCCGCTATGACGGACGCGATGGCCGACACCGCCACTACGAATATTATGAAAAGCATGTTTTTGGTGACAGCCCCGGCCGATGCCTGCCTTTTGCGCATGTAGCGAATGTAGATGATGTCGGCGCACAGCATCAGAAGCAGGGCGACGGAGTTGCTGGCAAGGAGCCGGATTATCCTGTATGTGCTTTCTGCGGAGAAGTACCTGGAGTTGAATATCCCCGTGTATGCAAGCCGCAGGACGAATATCACGGCCACAGCCACGATGAGCCACTTCAGACGCAGGGCCCAGGGGAATTTCCTGGTCTCATCGCCGATGTGGAGAAGTTTCGTTATGCCTATGATGCTCCAGCCCATTATTTCAGTGGTGAGGAATGTGGACAGGGCATGCACCAGCAGGACAGAGTCCGATACGAGCCCTATCAGCCTGGCCCCGCTTACCCCTATGAGGTAGCCGGCTATATTCACTATCACTATGAATGCGGCCGTGAACTCCACGCTGAGCCCGCGCCGGAAGCATACGATGACGGTCATGGCCATGGTGAGAAGCGTGAGCAGGAGGGAATCATCCACATCCGAAAGTCTGCACAGAAGTGTCGCTATCACATGGATGACAGCGAAAATATGGATTATGGCGTACGTCTTCAGCTGTTTCATCGGATAAACGGCAAGTCTGTGTCAGGTGTGGCCGCCTGTTTTAAGCAATGCGAATTTAGTTTTTTTTACGGGATTTGCAATATGTCCGCCCCGCTTCCTGAATAGGGCGGGCCCTTTCCCGGTCATCGGAACATATTTGCATCCCGTCCCTAAAGTTCAACCGTTCGTCACCTGATATGTTGCAAAAAAAACGGAGACTCTTTATATTTGTAATACCACATGACGGAAAACCTCCGGATTTTGAGAAGAAACGACCTTTATTTTAATTAATGTAAGTCCGGGGGCGATAATGAAAAAACTGATAACATTAAAACTGATATGGGAAGAAAGCCGAAATTATCCTTTTGGCAGATATGGAATCTCAGCTTCGGTTTTCTCGGTGTCCAGATAGGGTATTCCCTACAGAATTCCAATACATCGAGTATATTCGAGTCCCTTGGAGCTGACGTTAGCCACCTGAGCTACTTCTGGCTGGCAGCCCCTCTTGCGGGGATGGTGATACAGCCTATTGTCGGCATGTTCTCCGACGGGACATGGACCAGGCTCGGCAGGCGCATCCCTTACATATTGGGGGGAGCAATCATATCTACCATAGCGCTGCTCCTCATGCCGAACTGCCCGGTCCTCCTGGCGTTCGCACCTCTTGCCATGGGGGCGTTCCTCCTGCTCTTCATGGATCTCTCGTTCAATGTGACAATGCAGCCGTTCCGCGCCCTTGTCGCGGACATGCTGGATGACTCTCAGAAGACTGGAGGCTATGTAGTCCAGACGTTTCTGATCAATCTCGGCGCCGTCATCGGGGCTTTCCTGCCTCTGGTGATGACGTGGCTGGGCGTGTCTGACGAGGCCGTCCCCGGCCAGGTGTCCAGGCATATAGCATATTCCTACTATGCGGGCGGGATCATCCTCCTGGTGACCGTGCTTGTGACCGTATTCAAGACGAAAGAATATCCTCCGAAGGAGTTTGCGGAGTATAACGGGCTACCGTATGCGGACGGTCCTTCGGGAGGGGAATCCGTTTCCGGCAGGGCACCGGAGACTGATGTAAAGCCGGAGCGCAAGAGCTTTGTCCGGCTGATCAGGACCATGCCTTCCGTCATGCTGCGCCTGGGCGTGACACAGTTCTTCTCATGGGCCGCCCTTTTCATGATGTGGACTTACCTTAAGCCGGCCATCACCGGGGTGGTGACCGATGCTTCGGGACAGATTCTCCCGGACGGCGCTACCCAGACCTGGGTCGGGGTGCTCAACGGCATCTACCCTGTCCCTGCCTGCATCGCCGCCATCTTCCTCGGGAGGATTGCCGCCAGGTTCGGCAACAGGACGGTATATGCGGTCTGCCTGCTGTTCGGCGCCCTCGGTTTCGCCGGGCTGTACCTTCTGCACAACCAGTACGCCCTCATGATCCCTATGGTGGGGATAGGCATAGCGTGGGCCGGTATCCTTGCCATGCCGTATTCTATCCTTTCACGTGCCGCCGATGCGGCCAATATGGGGGCCTATATGGGCATCTTCAACTTCACCATCACCATCCCGCAGATCTTCATGGGGCTGACCGGCGGCCTGATAGTGACCCGCTGTTTTGGCTCCGACGCGTCAATGATGCTGCTCCTGGCCGGAGTGTTCATGCTGCTTGCCGCGGTATCTGTGGCGTTTGTAAAGGAGAAATCTCTGAAAACCATATAATTAATATTCAAAAATCCTATGAACAGAATTTTATCTATCTGTATGGGGTTGCTGATGTTCTGCATCTTCACCCCTGCCGTATCCGCACAAGGCGGGTATGAGGTAAAAGGAGTGGTCGTCGACCAGGTCGGGCCTGTGATCGGCGCTACGATCCTTGAGAAAGGTACAATGAACGGAGCTTCCACCGGCCTGGACGGGGATTTCACCCTCACTGTCTCCGGCCCGGATGCAGTGGTGGAAATCAGTTGTATCGGATATAGGACTGTCACATTCCCGGCTTCTTCAGTGCCGGCCACCATCACTCTCGAGACTGATGCTATGTATCTCGAGGACGTGGTGGTCATCGGTTACGGTACCGTAAAGAAAGAGGACATGACAGGTTCCGTCTCTACAGTCAGGGCTGACGACATCAACAAAGGAATGATATCGTCCCCTGCACAGCTCCTGGCAGGCAAGTCCGGCGGCGTGGTGGTCACGCAGGGCAGCGGGCAGCCTGGATCCGCATCCACCATCCGCATCAGGGGAGGTTCCTCCCTCATGGCGTCCAATGACCCTATGATAGTGGTCGACGGGCTTCCTATCAGCGACTCCGGCATCGGCGGGATGGCAGACCAGCTCGCAAGTATCAACCCGAGTGACATCGAGAGCTTCACTGTCCTTAAGGACGCTTCCGCTACGGCCATCTACGGTTCCAGGGCGTCCAACGGTGTGATCATCATCACCACCAAGAAAGGGAAGAAAAGCGACAGCGCTATCCCTCACGTGTCCGCGGACTTCACCGCATCCATCAGCCAGAACTCGAAATACCTCGACGTCCTGACCGGCGACGAGATGCGCTCGCTCATGGCGGACCGCTACGGAGTGGACTCCGACGCATACAAGGCTCTCGGCCAGGAGAATACCGACTGGCAGAAGCAGATATGGCAGATCGGCCAGACTTATGAAGGCAATGTGAGCCTTTCGGGCAATATCGGCCTGGGCCGCGCCGGCTACCTCCCTTACCGCGTATCAGGCGGGTACTACAACCAGAAAGGTACCCTGAAGACCTCCTCCCTCGAAAGAGGTACGGTCTCCCTGAACCTGAACCCTACTTTCCTCGATGACCACCTGACCATCTCGCTGAACGGGAAAGGGATGTTCATGGACAACCGCTTCGCCAACCAGGACGCCATAGCCCAGGCCGTCCAGTACGACCCGACCCAGCCTGTCTATGACGAGAACGGCCTCAACGGCTACCGTATATGGGGAGACCCCAACAGCGTCGGCGTGCAGGGCACCTGCAACCCTGTGGCTTCCCTGAACGAGAAGAAAGATCTCGCTTCCGCAAAGCGTTTCATCGGAAATGCGCAGATAGACTATAAGATACACGGTCTTGAAGACCTGCGGCTCAACCTGAACCTTGGACTTGACTACTTCTATGCGGACGGCACTGTGGATGTCCCTGCAGGCAGTGAGCAGTCATACCGTAACCAGACGCAGGCCGGAAACGGTCTGCATACCGACTACACCAACATGAAGCGTGATGAGACCCTCGAGTTCTACGGCGCATACGACAAGACCATAAAGAAGCACACCTTCGGGGTGATGGCCGGATACTCCTGGCAGCATTTCTATGAGGAAAGCACCAACAGGCAGGTGAGGGCCAACGACCCTACTTACGTCTACTCAGAGACCACCCCTGCATTCGAGCACTTCCTCGTATCGTTCTTCGGACGTGCCAACTACTCGTTCGACAACAGGTACCTTATCACAGCCACGGTAAGGTGGGACGGAACCTCCCGTTTCGTGAACAACAAATGGGGCTTCTTCCCGTCAGTTGCCTTCGCATGGAACATCAAGAAAGAAAGCTTCATGCAGAGCGCGTCCAATGTATCGGCCCTGAAGTTCAGGCTCAGCTGGGGACAGACAGGCCAGCAGGACCTCAATACGTCCAACTACCCGTCCCTCGCCACCTATAAGGAAAACCTTACGGGCAGCATGTACTACTTCGGAGACCGGCTGATCGCCCCTCTTACACCTCAGGCTTACAATGAGAACCTGCGCTGGGAGACTACCACCACCTACAATGCCGGCGTGGACCTCGGTTTCCTCAATGACAGGATCACCATCTCGGCCGACGCATACTACAGGAAGACTACAGACCTCCTGAACAATACCCCGGTGGCCGCAGGGGCCAACCTCAAGAACTGGCTCGTGGCCAATATCGGTACTCTTGACAATTACGGAGTGGAGCTCGACATGAACTTCATAGCCCTCCAGAACGAGGACTGGTTCTGGCAGATCGGCCTCAACGGTGCATGGAACAAGAACAAGATCACCAGGCTCACCACGAACGACGACAACCCTGACTACACCGGTGTCGCCACAGGAGACATCTCCGGAGGTACGGGCAACAAAATCCAGCGTTTCATGACGGGCTATCCTGTGAACTCCTTCTATGTATACCAGCAGATATATGACGAGGCCGGCAAGCCTATAATGGGCGCCTACGTGGACCGCAATGACGACGGCGTGGTGAACGAGAAGGATATGTACTGCTACAAGAAGGCAGCCCCGGATGTCACGATAGGATTCAATACCACACTGAACTGGAAACAGTGGTCCCTGGCCGTATCCGCACACGCCAACCTCGGGAACTGGGTATATGACAACAACTCTTCCAACATGACCCTCATGACCGATCTCTGGACCAACAACTTTGTCTCCAACCGCGTACCTCTCGCCAAGGAGATCAACTTTACTTCCGCACAGTACTTCAGCGACTACTGGGTGAAGAACGCTTCTTTCCTGAAGATAGACAATATCACGCTCGGATATCTGTTCAAGCTCCCGAAGGATATGACCCTCAATCTGTTCGCTACTGTACAGAATGTATGCACCATCACCGGGTACGATGGTATCGACCCTGAAATCTACAGCGGTATTGACAACAACCTCTGGCCGCGTCCGAGGACATACGTAATCGGTCTGAAATATAATTTCTAAAAATTGGAGGATAGGTTTATGACAAGATACAAATTGATACTTATGGCGGTGTCGGCCTTCATTCTCGGATCTCTGGCCTCCTGTGTGGGCGACCTGAATGTCGAGCCGATTGACCCTACGGTGACACTCCCTGGCGATGTGCTCACCAGCGAGGATGCTTATGCCCAGCTGCTGGCCAAATGCTATGCCGGGCTTACGGTCAGTTCTTCCGACGGCGAGAACGGCTCTCCTGACATAGAAGGTATAGACGGCGGCTACGGCCAGTACGTGAGGGCCCTCTTCTATCTGAACGAATATACTACCGATGAGGCGGTGTGCCCGTGGAACGACCAGACTCTCAGGAGCCTGCACGGGCTCTCATGGACATCTTCCGATGTGTTCGTGACAGCGATGTTCTCCCGCATATACTTCCAGATCGGACTGTGCAACGAGTTCATCCGCAGGGCTACGGCCTCGGAGTTCGCTGAAAGCGGGACCATGAAGACCTATATCGCCGAGGCGAGGGCCCTCAGGATGCTCAGCTACTACCATGCGATAGATATGTTCGGTAATGTGCCGAACGCCCGCGAGACCGACCCTGTAGGGGATGTCGGGCCGGAGCAGATAAACCGTGCCGATCTGCTGGAGTGGATGTTCGGCGAGTGCCAGGCCCTCAGGGACGAGGGTAACCTCAAGCCTGTCGGTGGCAATGTCTACGGGCGTCTCGACGAAGGGTTCGTGATGATGCTCCAGGCCAAGCTGAACCTCAATGCCGCCGTGTATCTCGGGATAGACGACGCACAGGCCAAACCGTATTTCGACGCCTGCGCTACCGTCTGCAAGGAAATAAAGGACAGCTATCCTGCCCTCCATGATGAATATACCCATCTTTTCATGGCGGACAATGACACCAGGACCGACGAGATTATTTTCAATATTCCGCAGGACGGTGTGCAGATCCGCACTTTCGGAGGCACCAATTTCATCATCAAGGCCTCCATCGCAGGCCAGTCCCCTGACTGGTGGACCCATATGGGCGTGAATGACGGCTGGGGCGGCACTATGGTGACCCCTGAATTCCTCGACCTGTTCGAGAGCGGCGACGAGCGCAACCTGTTCTGGGGCGGCGGCCCTGGCGGGAACTATCCTCGCGACATAGAGGACATCGCCGACTTCAAGTCCGGCTGGTCTTCATACAAGTTCACCAATGTCAGGAGCGACGGTACGGCCGCGCAGGATCCTTCCTTTCCTGATACAGACTTCCCTCTGTTCCGTACTGCCGACGCATACCTGATGCTTGCCGAGGCCGTGCTCAGGGGCGCCACTACCGCCACGGAGACCGAGGCCAGGGAGGCATGGAACGCAGTCCGTGAAAGGTCCGGGATAGATGCCCTGACGGATTCCGAATACACCCTTGACGAGATGCTCGATGAGCGCGGCAGGGAGCTGTACTGGGAGTGCTGGAGACGTTCCGACCTGGTCCGTTTCGGGAAGTTTACCTCAGGTGACTACCTGTGGAGATGGAAAGGCAATGTCTATATGGGAACAGGCGTGGATTCCAAGTTCAACCTCATGCCTATCCCGTCAAACGAGATAAACAGCAATGGTAAACTTACTCAAAATCCTGGATATTAATAGATTATCGCTATGAAAAGAATATTTGGAACAATCATGTCCGGAGTGGCGCTTCTGACCCTCTCGTCGTGTGTGGAGGAGTCTTTTGTCCAGTACGATCCGGAGAATGTCACCGCCCCCGAGCTCGAGGCACTGGGCAGTGAGACATATACGCTGACGGAGGGCGGCAGTTTCGCCACGTTCAAGTTCAGCGAGGCTTCATTCGGGATAGATGTCCCTGTCCGCTATACCGTCTATATGGATCTGGCAGGCAACAACTTCAAGAACCAGCAGAGCGTGGGGAGCGTGGACTCCCCGGCTCTGGAGCTGGCCGTGGCCGCCTCCGCAGTCAATCCGCTGCTTATAAGGATGGACTGCACCCCTGGTGTGGAGACCTCTGTGGAATTCCGTGTGATGGCCACATGGAAGGGCGAGTCCAGCCCTGTAGGAAGCAACGGGACCTATGACGTGTACTCGAATGCGGTTACGGCTACCGTGGTCCCTTACTATGCGGAGAGGGAGTATCCTAAGCTGTATGTGATAGGGTCTTTTGCTCCATCCTGGAATTTCAACAACGCCCTGTTCATCTATGACTATGCCGAGGACGGTAGAGTCTACCAGGGACTGATTGATTTCGGGGAGAGCCATGATGCCAACGAATTCAAGATAACCGGCAACACTGAATGGCAGAACGGCAACTATGGAATGGGATCGGATGACACCCCTGGAGCCGAGACGGACAATGTGACGCTTGTAAATGCCGGGACTTCATCCAATATAAAGAGATACAATGTTTACCGTTATTACCATTTCTCATTGAATACTGAAACTCTGGTCCTGACCAAGGATTTCAGCTTCGACTCCATGACTCTCACAGTGGATGGACAAGAAACCCCGATGACATACTACACCGGTACCCAGAGGTTCTATGCCGATGCGACACTCATGGCGTCATCCCAGATTACCTTCAAGGCTGACGACACCGTATACGGAGGTGCACTCAACGCCGTGGTCAAGGACGGTGCGGCCATTTCGGCCGGAGTGTCCGGGAACTACAGGATATATTTCGACATGAACAATGCTGACGCCATGTCCGTAATCCTCAATGCCGATACATACGGTACTGAGGAAGGTGCCTCCGGCGGGGAGGAACCTGAACCGGATCCGGTATGGATGGTGCACGGGCAGACTGCCGCTACTCCGGACTGGGGTGATAATCTGATGGAAGGCACAGGGAACAATTCCTTCGCATACGTCCTGTATGCTGCAGAAGTCACGGCGGGTTCAGAGTTCGGCTTCAAGGACGAGACCGGTCAGTGGCATTCGGCAGTAGCATCGCTTGCCGGGACAGATAGTAAGTACACGGTAACCGTCGGGCAGGCTTTCCGGATATCGTCAAGCGACTGCGTGAATGCCCTTATCGCCGAAGCCGGCACTTATGATTACTGGGTGATACCTTCGACCCTGACTGCCTATGTGATGCCTGCAGGTCAGAAACCTGAGTATGTGGCTGATACCTGGGGTGTCGTGGGCGACATTACCGACTGGGGCACCATCGGGGACTATGCCATGACGGAAGAAGGCGGATATCTGGTGCGGAAAGGGGTTTCAATCACTTCGTCACAGGGCTTCAAGATCCGTTTCGGCAATGCCTGGGACGACACTAAGAACTACGGTCTCGAGACAGCAGGCACCGTCGCTCCCGATACTGCCGTTCCGGTGATTACTTCCAGCGTATCGAACAATGTCAATGTCACCGAAGACGGGACCTACGACATATATTTCGATCTCGCAGCTTCCATATTGTATGTGATGACAGAGGGGAAGACCCCTGCTGATGTGCAATAACAGAATGTCCGCAGAGCGGACACCGACATTGGCATACGGACCCTGGCCGGTCCGTATGCCGCCAGAAAAATAAAAACATATCGGGATGAAACGTATTGTCTTATATATTCTTGCAGTGCTTTCGGGCATAGCCCTGTCATTGTCCTGCAGCGAAAAGGAAAATCTGGACGCCAGTAGGTTCTATGTTTCTCCTGCCTCGATCGAGTTCGGCATGGATGGCGGTTCCCTCGAGGTGTCGCTGACTACCTCCGCCGGGTCATGGACCCTGACCGCCCCAGAAAACGGAGGGTGGTGCAGCGCGGACAGGTATTCCGGGATATCTTCAACAGTGATCACATTCACTGCAGAGAAGAACACGGGTGATGAGAGGTCTGCGGTGTTCACTTTTACTTCCGGAGGTACTGACCCTCTGGAGTTCACCGTGAGCCAGAAAGGCGACGAGGCCATGGCTGCTTTCGACGGCGAGACTGTAGTGCCGGAGCCTTCCACGTGGGACGGACAGAAAAGGGCCGATATATCGTATCAGGCCCTGGTGTACAGTTTTGCGGATGGGGACGGTGACAGGATAGGCGATATTTCCGGGTTGAGGGACAGGATAGACTATCTGGACGCAATGGGGGTTTCAGCAGTCTGGCTTTCTCCTATACACCCGTCATCTTCGTATCACGGTTACGATGTACTGGACTACAGTGCCGTTAACCCGGATTTCGGTACGGAGAGCGACCTGAAGGGGTTCATAGACGATGCGCATTCGCATGGTATAAAGGTGTATCTCGACTATGTGCTGAACCATACTTCACGGCAGCATCCGTGGTTCCTGGACGCCGTATCTTCGGTATCAAGCCCCTATAGGGACTTCTATGCCCTGTCCGAAAACCCGGAGGCGGACATTGCAGCAGGGAAAATCCCGCAGATTGCCACGGAGGGCCCGTCCGGCTATTCCTCAAGCGAATGGTTCGCTACAGGGACCGGTGCCGGTGCCGAGGGACGCATGAAATTTGTCCTGGACTGGAGCTCCCCGTCGTCCCCTACTGTCACGGTGACAAGGACGGACGAGGCTGCGGATGAACTGAACGGGGATACCTCTCCCGGAGGTAAATACCTCTATTTCGGAGAGGAGGAGATAAGGCGCTTCAATGATGCAGGGAACGGTATTTACGAGATAGTGCTGGACTTCTCGTCTGACTGGGGCTTCCTCGTCCGCACTTCGTCTGCATCATGGGCTGCGGGAACGAAGTACGGGGCAAAGGACAGTGACTCCATAATTGAGTTCGGCAAGCCTTTCACCCTGACGTCTAATGCGTCTTCCGACCCGCAGGACATACGCTTCTCCCGTCCGCTGATGTATCACTCTAATTTCTGGACCGGCTCGTTCGCTGACCTGAACTACGGCGCGGCCGACCGGGCGGAGCAGTCCACGGCATTCAAGGCCATGACGGAGGCAGCCGACAAATGGGTACAGATGGGCGTAGACGGTTTCCGTCTCGATGCGGTCAAGCACATATACCACAACCAGTCGGGCAGCGAGAACCCTGTCTTTCTGAAGAAATTCTACGACAGGATGGACCAGGCCTACAAGTCTGCCGGAGGACAGGGCGACTTCTACATGGTGGGAGAGATGCTTGACGAAGCCGACAAGGTGGCTCCATACTATGCCGGGCTTCCTGCGTTTTTCGAATTCTCCTTCTGGTACAGGCTCAAATGGGCGCTCCAGAACGGCACCGGATGCTATTTCGTGGATGACATCCTGGGATACCAGTCTCTGTATAGCCAGTACAGGCAGGACTATATTGAGGCGACCAAGCTGTCAAACCATGACGAGGACCGCACCGGCTCCGACCTCGGCTGCGATCAGGGGAAGATGAAGCTCGCCGCGGCCGTCCTCCTCACCGCCCAGGGCTCGCCTTATATATACCAGGGTGAGGAGCTCGGGTACTGGGGTACGAAGACGGAAGGTGACGAGTATGTCCGCGCCCCTGTAATGTGGGACAGGAGCGGGGCATCGCTCGCTGACGGGAGCCTTTCCGGGAAGGTGGACAGGGATATGCTCACTTCCGGCATCTCCGTCGAGGCCCAGCAGGAGGACGCGGGGTCCATACTCAATGTCTACAGGACATTCACACGTCTGCGCAATACCTATCCGGCTCTGGCCCGGGGCACTATGGAAAAGCATCCTGTATATGGCAGCGGCAATGCCGACTACATCCAGATAGCCGCATGGTACATGGTCTATGAAGGGCAGAAGATGCTGGTGGTGCACAATTTCGGGGACAGTTCCGTCCTCCTTGACTTCACCGACAGCCTCGACACCCCTGTAGCGCTTCTCGGTACGGCCAAAGTCAAGGACGGTGGCGTATCTTCGCAGCTGATGCTCGGGGGGTTTTCCTCTGTAGTCTTTGATTTGCAATGATGTTCAATAACACTAAATTTATATCCGTAATGCTAAAGAAAATCATAATGGCACTTTCAATAGCCGGAATAGTTTCCTGCCGCGGCCCGGTCATCTTCGACCCCGCATCCACCCCGGACGCCGGGGACAGGGTAGAGCGCGTGGAGCCGCTGTCTTGGTGGGTGGGGATGAAGACCCCGCTCCAGCTGCTGGTCAAGGGAGAAGGAATATCTTCCTTCGATGTCACTGTCGAGGGAGGCAGTGGGGTGAAGGTCAAACAGATACACAAGGGGGACAGCCCCAACTACCTTTTCGTAGACGTCATTGTTGCTCCTGATGCGGTGGCCGGGGACTACTGGCTCGTGTTCTCCGACGGGACTGAAATCTTCAAATATCCGTACAGGATATCACAGAGGGAGGAAGGTTCCGCAGGGCGCAAGAGCTTCACTACGGCCGACATGGTCTATCTTATCATGCCAGACCGCTTCGCCAACGGGGACCCGTCGAACGATGCCTCCCGCGAGACTGCGGAGAAGCCCGCACGGGAGGAGTATTTCGGCCGGCACGGGGGTGACATCCAGGGCATTATCGACCATCTGGACTATATCTCCGACCTCGGGGCGACCGCTATATGGTGCACCCCTCTGCTGCTCGACAACGAGCCGGAGGGCTCATACCACGGGTACGCCTGCGCGGACTACTACCATATCGACCCTCGTTTCGGCTCGAACAGGCTTTACCGCGAGTTCGTCTCCAGGGCGCACGCGAAGGGACTGAAGGTCATCATGGACGTGGTGACGAACCATTGCGGGACAGCGCACTGGTGGATGGATGACCTCCCGTTCAAGGACTGGATCCACGTCTTTCCGGAGTACACGGGCACCAATGTCTGCTTCTCCACCAACATGGACCCGAACGCCTCCAGCTACGACCTTAATCTCCAGGAAAGCGGCTGGTTCGTCCCTTCCATGCCGGACATGAACCTGGACAACCCGTTCGTCCTGAAGTATTTCCAGCAGTGGGCCGTATGGTGGGCAGAGTATGCCGGCCTGGACGGCTTCCGCGTCGACACCTATCCTTACAACGAAAAGGGGCCTATGAGCCGGTGGTGCGCCGCTGTCCTGAAGGAATATCCGGATTTCAATATCGTAGGGGAGTGCTGGACTTCCTCCATACCTCAGCTTGCCTACTGGCAGGGCGGAAACGCCAACAGGGACGGTTTCGACTCCCATCTTCCTTCCATCATGGACTTCCCTCTGCAGGAGGCCGTCTGCCGGGCCGTGCCAACGGATTCACAGGCCTGGGGAGAGGGCATGACCCGGATCTATGACTGCCTTTCGCATGACTTTGTGTATCACGACCTTTCGAAGATGCTTATCTTCCCGGGCAACCATGATACCGACCGTATCGGCGATGTCCTGAAGCACAACCCTGACCGCCACAAGATCGTCATGGCCATGATGGCCACCATGCGCGGCATCCCGCAAATATTCTACGGCGACGAGATGATGTTCGTCTCCAGGGACCGCTCCCAGGGGCACGGCGGGCTCCGCGTGGATTTCCCTGGCGGCTGGGAAGGAGACGAGCTTGACCTTTTCACCGCCGAAGGCCGTGCCGCAGCCGGGGTGAACACCGACGGCAAGCCTGTGCCAGAAGGCCAGATCGCTGACCTCCACGACTTTACCCGGAAGCTCTTCCAGTGGAGGAAGGGAAAGGAGGTCATCCATAACGGCAGGACAATGCACTTCCTTTCAAGGGACAATACCTACGGATATTTCCGGTACAATGATACCGATGCCGTCTTCGTCTATATCAACAACTCCCGGGGCAAGAAGCACATCCCGTGGTCGCACTATGCAGAAATCGCCGACGGCCTGTATGACGGCCGCAATGTCATCACCGGCGAGCCTGTCACGGTCTCCGGCTCCACAGTCATCGGCCCCCGTCAGGTGCTTGTAGTGGAATTCAAAAGGAAATAATAATATTGTATTGAAATGAAAAAGATACTGACAATGATTGCAACATTTGCCTCGGCTGTGGCCCTTTCCGCCCAGGAAACGGCCCCCGCAGGCGTGCAGACCCTCTCGTCCCCGGACGGGAATCTATCATTGAAATTCACCCTTACGGAAAAGGGTGAGCCGTGCTATTGGCTTGACTACAAGGACAAGGCGGCAGTCCTGCCGAGCACATTGGGCTTCGAGCTCCGGGGCGAGACACCCCAGCTGGAGTTCGGGCAGGAGATAGAGCGAGGCCGTGTCGGTGAGCCTGTATCCCTTTATGACGGCTTCCGGCTCGAGGACATCGACCGGGACACGTTCGACGAGACGTGGAGACCGGTATGGGGCGAGGAGACGGAGATAAGGAACCATTATAATGAATTGGTTGTCAGACTGAAACAGTCTGGAAGCGACCGCGTCGTCATAGTAAGGTTCAGGCTTTATGACGAGGGGCTCGGGTTCAGGTACGAATTCCCCTCCCAGGAGAATCTGAACTATTTCGTGATACAGGAGGAGCTGACGCAGTTTGCCATGACCGGGGACCACAAGGCGTTCTGGATTCCCGGGGACTATGATACACAGGAGTATGACTATACGGAGTCCAGGCTTTCGGAGATACGCGCCCTGATGCCGGCGGCCGTGACGCCGAACTCGTCGCAGACCCCGTTCTCTCCGACAGGTGTGCAGACGGCCCTGCAGATGAAGACCGACGACGGACTGTATATCAACATCCATGAGGCCGCCCTGGTGGACTATTCCTGCATGCACCTGGATTTGGATGACAAGAATTTCGTGTTCGTGTCGCACCTTACACCGGATGCGCAGGGGTGGAAAGGCTATATGCAGACACCGTGCAAGACTCCGTGGAGGACTGTCATGGTCACTGACGATGCACGCGATATCCTGGCTTCCAGGCTAATACTCAATCTTAACGAGCCTTGCGCATACGAAGATGTCTCCTGGATCAAGCCTGTGAAGTACATGGGCGTATGGTGGGAGATGATCACCGGCAAGGGTGACTGGGCCTATACGAAGGAGTTCAGTTCGGTGAAGCTCGGGCAGACAGATTTCGCTTCCGCGACTCCGAGCGGACGGCACAGCGCCAATAATGAGAATGTCCGCAGGTACATAGATTTCGCTGCGGAGAACGGCTTCGACCAGCTGCTCATCGAAGGCTGGAACATCGGATGGGAGGACTGGTTCGGGAACAGCAAGGACTACGTCTTCGATTTCGTGACCCCGTATCCTGATTTCGACATCAAGGCCCTTAACGACTATGCACATTCCAAGGGCATCCGCCTGATGATGCACCATGAGACTTCCTCTTCCGTGCGCAATTACGAGAGGCACATGGGGGCCGCCTATGACCTGATGGAGCAGTACGGGTACAATTCCGTGAAGTCCGGCTATGTCGGTGACATCATCCCGCGCGGCGAGCACCACTACGGGCAGTGGATGAACAACCACTATCTCTACGCTGTGAAGAAGGCGGCCGAGCATCATATCATGGTCAATGCTCACGAGGCGGTGCGCCCTACCGGCCTGTGCAGGACATATCCTAACCTTATTGGCAACGAGTCCGCCCGCGGTACGGAGTACCAGGCGTTCGGCGGGTCGAAGCCGTTCCATGTGACCATCCTGCCGTTCACCCGTCTGCAGGGCGGCCCGATGGATTATACTCCGGGTATTTTCATGATGGATGTGTCAAAGATCAATCCGGGGAACAATTCCCATGTAAATGCGACCATAGCCAACCAGCTTGCCCTCTATGTGACCATGTATTCACCTCTGCAGATGGCTGCGGACTTGCCGGAGCATTACCAGGCCCACATGGACGCCTTCCAGTTCATCAAGGATGTGGCTGTGGACTGGTCAGAGAGCCGCTACCTGCTTGCTGAGCCTGGTGACTATATCGTCATCGCCCGTAAGGCGAAACCTGATGCGGACCATCCGGGCGAGAGGTGGTTTGTAGGCGGTGTGACTGACGAGAACGCCCGCGATGTGGAGGTGTCTCTGGATTTCCTCGCCCCGGGCCGGAAGTATGTCGCAACTGTCTATGCGGATGCAAAGGATGCCGACTACCGGACCAATCCGGAGGCCTACGAGATCACCACAAAGAAAGTGACTTCGAAATCGACCCTCAAACTGCACATGGCCCGCGGCGGCGGATTCGCCATCTCCATCCTCCCTGCGGAGTAGACATATATTTCAGGTGAAGACTGCAATGGGGCTGTGTCAAAATGAATGTTTTGATGCAGCCCCATATTACACCACTATATCCAATGAAAAGATTGTTCTACATAGTGTCCGCAATATTGCTTCTGCAGGCATGCGCGGCATCGAGGAATGTCCGCCAGAATCCTGACCTGGGCAGAGTCCAAGACGGAAATTTCAAGATTGAAATTCAGGAAATCGTTACATCGGACGGGGAGGTGCATAACGCCTACGGCACCTTTGTATATTCCTGAATTCCTTGATCGGCAATCCGCCTACGCCGTCTTGCGTTTGAGCATGTGGTTCTCCACAAAGACGGCGGCGCATGACAGCACGTAGTAGACTACGGTCTGTATTGTAAGGCCAATCATCTGGTCGCTTACCATCGACAGGTCGGCGCCGGCTGTATTCATGTTGATGAAGGCCTGCGCGGCAAAAGTCGACGGGAAGATATAGGAGAACAGCTTCCAGAACAGCGGGAAACTGCTCACCGGCCAGGAGAATCCGGTCAGGAACAGGCATATAGGCGAAAGGAACAGGAAAAGCACGAAGACAGTCTCCCTCCTTCTGATAAACGAGCTGAACGTGAAGCTGAACCCTACGCAGGCTGTGACATAGAACAGCAGAAGCACGAATATTTCCCCGAACGGGCAGTTCTGCGGCATCCCGAAAATCCTCGGTACGAGCCCGGCTACATACGCCCCGATAGCCATGTATATCAGCCAGTAGGCCGCTCCGCGCCCCAGCACGGTCCTGGAGATGCCTCGCCCCTTGAGCCTGTCCGGCATGATGGCGAAGCTGCGGTTCTCCTCCCGCATTGTCCCGGCCATCATGGAGACCCCGTAGAACATCGTCTGCTGTATCACTATCAGGAGAACGGCGGAAAGGAAGAATATGGAATAGGAGAATGTCCTGTTGTAAGGCATGTTCTCCTCGTACCTGATAGGCTGGACAAGCTGCGAGAGCTGCTGCCCGCCGTATCCGGCCGCGGAGAACCTTTCTTTCTGTATCTCCCGCATCTGGCTGAGCATTACATGGTTCGCCCCCATCGTCATGTTCTTGTAATAGAGGAAGCTGCTCATGTCCGCGTATGTGGAGACTGTCGCCTGCTCCATCTTGGCGAGCCTGTCGTCGAAATCCTCTGGAATCATCACTATGCCTTTGACGTCCCTCTGCTGCATGAGCTGTTCGGCCTCGGCCATATTCGCGCAGGTGTGGCTCACCGCCAGCTCTCTCGTGGCGTCCAGCCCCCTGACGAATTCCCTGCTGGCGCTGCTGCCCGAATTGTCGACTATGGCCACGGGCATGTCGTCCACGGTCCCGTTGCTGTATACCAGGCCGTAGATGACCGGGTATGCGAGGCCTGCCAGGAAGAATATCACCATCACCCCGCTGTCGCTGAATATGTGCCGCAGCTCATTGGTGAAGATGGCGTACCAGTCTGACAGCCACCGGCCTATGTATGTCAATCTTTTCATCTCTCTGTGTCGTTTTTCATTTTCTCGGGAAATTCTGCAGCAGGTAGGCGTTCTTCAGCCTCCTGTACACTATGGCCGGCAGGAAGAGGAACAGGAGCATGTACACGATCTGCGGATACCATCCGCTGAACCCGCTTGCGAAAATGGCCTCCTGGACATAGAACATATAGTAGTGCCTGAGCGGGAATGCCGCCGCGAGCCCCTGTATGAATGCCGGCATGGACTCCACCGGGAAGGTGAACCCGGCCAGGGAGAACCCCAGCACGCTGTACAGTGCGGATATGCTTATGGCCAGCCTCAGTACAGGCAGTGCCCCGATGATGAATATCGCCACGGCCTCGCAGGCGAGCACCATGATGAATGTCCCGAAGAACATGTTCCATATCGACCCGGCCATAGGGAACCCCGCCCAGTGGTAGAGTATAAGGTCGCAGATGATGCCTATTGCCGTATAAAGTATGGTGTACGGTATCAGCTTCCCGAGCATGGCGGCGGACATCGACCCTCCGGCCCTGTCCATCAGATGCCTGGATGTCCCGTACTTCAGCTCCGCCCCGATGGTATAGACGGTCACCAGTATGATGATCATCTCCAGTATCCCGGGCAGCAGGACATTGGTGAGGTATACCCCGTAGTCGGTGGCCGTGTTGCCTATCTGGTGCGCGTCTATCAGGATCGGCTGTATCTGCCCCATTATCGCCGCGTCATTCATCCCGGTGGCCCGGAGCGCTTCCCTCTGTACGGCCCCGGAGAACAGGTTGACCATTGTCAGGAGGTCTTTATATGCCAGAGCCCCGCCTACGAAGTACAATGAATTCACATAGAATGTGAAGGTGGGCTGCCTGCCGGCGAGCACATCGCTGTACGTCCCCTCCGGTATCATGCAGAAGGCGTTTATCCGGCCTTTCTGCAGGGCCTCCCTTGCCTCCTGGTAGCTGCCGAAGCTCACCACCTCCCCGAGCTGGGTCGCGTCCAGCTGCCTGACGAGGTTCCTTGAGAGGGACGAATTGTCCTTGTCGACCACACCTATAGGCAGTTTCTGCGGCATTCCTTCCTTCAGGAATGTGAGGAAGAACACTGTGCAGAAGGCCATTACCCCGAGCGAGGCCAGCAGGTATATCGGCCTGCGGCGCATCAGGCGCAGCTCGCGGCGGACCACCGCCATCATATTGTGAAAAAATCCCATTGTTATAACGTCGGTCTGTTTACATTTACCACAATAGCCGTCATTCCAGGCCTCAGCCCCTCGATCGGCCCGTCAGGGATGCTCCTGACCTCGAAGGTCTTGGCGTCGTAGCTGCCTGTCTCCCTGGTGGCTCTCCATGTGGCGTAAGACTCCATTACGCTGATATAGTTTACGCGGGTCCTGTAGGTTTCCTCCCCGAGCGCCGGGATGGTCACTATGAGCTCATCCCCCGTATTGAGCCCGTGCAGCATGTCCTCGCGGATGCTGAATGTGAACCAGACATCGTTCAGGTCTGTCACGGCCATGACCGGGGAGCCCTGTCCCACGAGTTCGCCGGCCTTGGGGAACCTGGCCGATACCACCCCGTCGGCAGGAGCCGTCAGATACAGCTCCCCGAGGTATGACTTCACTTCTTCAAGGGCGGCATTAGCCTGGTCTACAAGTGCTTCTGCGGTTTCCTTGTCTTCTTTCCTGGCCCCGTTCACAGCCATGTCGTACTGGGACTTCGCTGCGGCACAGGTGGCCTTTGCGGCCTTGTACTGTGCGAGGGTCTCGTCATATTTCTGGGCGCTTATCACTTTCTGGTCATACAGCCGTTGTATGCGGTCAAAGGATTTCTTCATTATGTCCTCGCCCGCTATTGCCTGCTGCCAGAGCTCGTAGGCAGCGGCTATCTGTTCCTGCCTTGCCCCGGTAAGGGCTTTTTCCTTCTGTGCCTCGGCGGCGGATTTCATGGCCATGGCCTGGGCAAGTTTCGACCTCACCTCCGGGCTGTCTATCTCCACAAGGGTGTCCCCCTTGTGCACCATGTCCCCTTCCGATGCGAAAAACTGTTCGATCCTGCCGGGCACCTTGCCTGACACCCTGTATTCCGTGGCTTCTGCCTGCCCCTGTATCACGACGGGCTTTGGTTTCGATACGGCATAGCCGATCAGCGAGATGGTGACAACTGCGGCGAGCAGGCCGGCGATTCCTATAAGCAGGTTATAGCTCTTTTTCACTTTTTCCATTTTTATCTTTTTTTTAATATTGTCATATCGAGAATCAGTTTCCGGAGCCTCCTGCCTGCCGCCCTTCGGCAGTGGCGAGGCTGCTTGCCGTGATCTGCAGCTCCACCCCGGCGTCGATATACTCCGAGTGAGCCTGTATCCAGGCCGTCTGGGCAGCCATCAGCGTATTGGCCGGGACAACCCCTTCGGTATAGCCTACTGTGGCGGTGCGCAGGTTCTCCTCGGCGCTGGCCAGATTGCTTTCGGCCATGTCCAGCTTATCCAGGACTTCTTCTTCCTGTTTGCGGAGCTGGGCTACCTGGAGCGAGACCTTCTCCTTGGCATCCGCCAGCCGGTAGCCTGTAAGTACCGACTCGGCCTTGGCCTTGCGGACCTTCTGCATGGCCTCGCAGCCGTGTATTATAGGTATGTTGACGGCAACCCCGACGTTGAACATGCCCCCGAACTTGTTCTGGAAACCGCGGTAGAGGTTCGGGTTGGTGACGAAATAGTTGGCTGTCAGGGCCACCTTGGGCATCATGTCAGCGCGTGCAATCGCCACTTTCCTGTCATATATCTGCCTGGCGAGGTCCAGGCTCCTTATCTCCGGCCTTGCCGAGAAAATCTCCGTGTCGCTCATCTGGGGCCCTGTCTGCGGGAGAGGAATCCTGTCCAGCTTCTCGTCCGCCAGTTCGATGTCGGAGTCCAGCTCCAGGCCGCAGAGCTTGCACAGGAGCATCTTGCTCAGTGCCAGCCCGTTTGTCGCCTTGGTCCGTAGCATGGCGGCTTCGTTGGCCTTCACTTTTACGGAGAGCAGGTCGGCCTGCGTCGCCACCCCCTCGTTTACCATCACCTCTGTGTCGTGGAGCATCATCTCCAGCAGTCCGCAGTACTCCTGCGCGAGTTTAAGCTTGTTGGCAATGGAGACTATCTGCCAGTAGGCGTTGTCAACTTCCGTGACCACCTCCCGGTACTGTGTGTCGTACTGCGTCTGTGCCAGCTCTTCGGCAAGTTTTGCCATCTTGTTGGCGTTGACTATCTTGCCTCCCATGAAAACCGGCTGCTGGAGCGAAACGGCCCCGACGAACATATTCTGTATATCCAGGTTGAAGGCCTTGTCTATCTCCGCCCCGATGGCGTTCACCGGTCCCGAGATGTCTATGTCTGAAAGGCTCCCGAGCAGCTGCAGGATTTCCGGGTGCTTCTGGATTATCTGCAGCAGGCCGGGGTCGGACAGCATGTTCTCCAGGCCCGACTGTACCGAGCCCTGCAGCGAAGTGCCCAGGTTTGTCAGGATGTCAGACTGTTCCCGGGTGAGCAGGTCGATGTTCCTGCTGTTGTACATATAGGCTGCGGATGCCGAGATGTTCGGAAAGTAATTCGCCAGAGCGATTTTCCTGTCATGCCCTGCAATCTCGATTTGCTGTGCAGCGATTTTGAGTTCCTTGTTGTTTGCGATGGCCGAGTCCCTGCACTGCTGCAGTGTCATCACTTCCGCGGCTCCGGCTGTCCACGGCAGGAGAGCCAGGCCTATCGCCATCATGATTGTCCGTGTTTTCATTCCCGATATTTTTAACGCGAAGCCTGGACAATACTAAAAAAATGCCCCGAAAGCTGAATTTATCAGCTGTTTAGGCCTTAAAATTGTCAAAAGGTAGAATTTTATTAATTTTGTCCGTCATTTGGCAGAATTCATGGATGCCGGATGGCATGTAAACTGAAATCAGAATTTTGTTAGCCGGGAAAAATTTATCCATTATGACAACACCTGCCGCCCATACTGTCAGCATGGCACAGTTCCGCCAGCTGTTCCCCGTCACGGACTGCATAAATGTCGGTGACGAGGTTTGTGTCATTGACATGAAATATGAAAAGAGCCTCGAGATACTGAGGCACCCGTGCAGGTTTGACGGGTTCCTTGTGTTCTTCTGTATATCAGGAAGGCTGAAAATGACAATCAACCTGACGGATTTCGATGTCGTCGAGGATTCGCTTTTCGTGACGATTCCCGGGAATATCATTATGGTCTCGGAGTTCGACGAGTCGGCCAGGGACAGCCTGCATTTCATTGTAATGGCCATGACTCGGGAATACATGTCGGGCCTGAAGGTCAATATGCCGCAGCTGCTCTCCAGGGGCATAACCCTGCTGAACAACCCGTGCTTCACCCTTACCGGGGAGGAGAAGAATGTTGCGAAGAAGTACCTTGAGCTGGCGTCCGACATACTCAGGTCGAACCTCATGTACAAGCGCGAATGCATTTCTTTCCTGTTCTCCTCCCTTTTCTACCTGGCCGGAGGGGTGATTGAAAGGACTGTTGACAATGCGGCGAAGGCTTCCGGAGGAACAAAGGCCGACAGGAGCAAGGAGGTGTTCATCAAGTTCATCGAAGCTATCTCTGAATATCATACGGTCGAGAGGGGAGTGGCCTTCTATGCGGACAAGCTCTGCCTCACCCCGAAATACCTCTCGAAGCTGGTCAAGGCAGCTTCCGGCCATTCCGCCCCGGACTGGATAGACTCGTATGTCCTGCTCGAGGCCAAGAACATGCTCCGGTATTCCGGCATGCCCATCAAGGAGATCGTCTCCCGCCTGAACTTCCCGAACCCTTCCACCTTCCACAAATTCTTCAAGCTAAAGACCGGCCTCACTCCGCTGCAGTACAGGAAGATGTGAATCTGATGGCATTGGGTGCGTGGCGCCTGTTGTGCCCGATCCCGGTCTGTAAGGGGGCAAACGTACTCTACAGCGTATCCTGCCTGAGGCTTTCTATGTACCGGTCGATTTTCTGCAGTTCGCGAGGGATGTCTATGCTCTGCGGGCAATGCTCATTGCACTGGCCGCATCCTGTGCAGTGGTCCGCCTGACGGAGAGCAGGTACCGCACGGTCATAGCTGACCAGGTACGCCCTGCGGGCCTTGCGGTAGTTCTCCGATTCGCGTCCGCCGGAAACGTTGCCTTCGTTCACGCATTTATTGTAGTGCAGCAGTATGGCCGGGATGTCAATCCCGTACGGGCAAGGCATGCAGTATTTGCAGTCGTTGCATGGGACTGTAGGGTAGGCCATCATCAGCTGTGCCGTTTCCTCGAGAAAGCCGAGCTCCTCCTTGTTCAGAGGTACGAGCGGGGAGTATGTACGGATGTTGTCTATCAGATGTTCCATGTAGGTCATCCCGCTCAGTACTGTCAGCACCCCTGGCGGCGTGCCTGCGAACCTGAATGCCCAGGAGGCGACGCTGCCCTCAGGGTTGCGTTCCATTAGCCTGTCTGCAATGTGCTGCGGCACCTTGGAGAGACGGCCACCGAGCAGCGGCTCCATGATAACGGCGGGGATGCCGCGTTTTTCCAGTTCCCCGTACAGGTAGTCGGCATTGACATTCCGGCCAGAGGCATGTTTCCAGTCCACGTAGTTGAGCTGGATCTGGACGAAGTCCCAGTGGATCTTGTCATGCAGGCTTATGGCATAGTCGAACGTCTCCTGTGTGCCGTGGAAGGAGAAGCCAAGGTTGCGTATGCGGCCGGCTTCGCGCTCTTTCATGAGGAAGTCCGCCATGCCGTTGTCAAAGTACCTTTCCTCGAACATTTTCGTGCCGCCGTTCCCGATAGAATGGAGCAGGTAGTAGTCAAAATAGTCCGTTTCCATGTTTTCGAAGGATTTCCGGTACATGAGCATGGAATTCTCCCTGCTCCAGTTGCTGAAGTTGGAGAGCTTGGTGGCCAGATAGTAGGAATTGCGCGGATGCCTGCCCAGGGCTATTGCGGAAGCCCGCTCTGACTGTCCCTGGACATATACTGGAGAGGTGTCATAGTAGTTGACGCCATGCTGCATCGCATAGTCGACCAGCCCGTTAACCGTCTCCTGGTCTATCACGTCCTTTCCGTCTCCGTCCTTTTTCATCGGCCATCTCATGCATCCGTAGCCGAGCAGAGAGACCCTGTCCCCGTTGCCCGGGTTGGTACGGTATGTCATTTCTCCTTCCGGGGTTTCCGCTGCCGTAACGTTTCCCTTCCCGGTAGTGGAGCATCCCATTGCCGCCGCGCTGAGAGCCGCAGAGCCGGCTCCGGCTATTTTCAGGAAATCCCTCCTGGTGTATTTCTTATTGTTGTCCATATGCCTTTCCCTTTTATAATGTACGGATATGCGGTACCTGAGGTAGCCTATATCATTTTGTGTACTTGGTGTCCTTCCACATAGATTGCGCTGAACGGACGTGCCGGGCAGAGGTTTTCGCAGGCCCCGCAGCCTATGCATCTCTCTACGTCCACTACAGGGATCCGGAGATCCTGGCCGTGCCTGTGCTGCCGGCCTTTGCCGCTGTCCATGTCATCATGCAGCCCGTCCGCTCCGGCAGGAACCATTGTTATGGCTCCGCTCGGACAGTGCCTTGCGCAGTTCCCGCAGTTCACCCCGTCGGTGTTTACTATGCAGTTTTCCCGGATGACCACCGCATGTCCTATCTGGATGGATGACTTCTCCTCTCTTGTCACTGGTGAAATGGCCCCTGCAGGACATACGTCCGAGCATTTTGTGCACTCCGGCCTGCAGTAACCCCTTTCGTACGACATCTCCGGCTGCATGAGCGTCAGCAGCGATGTGGACGGCCTGAGCACCTGGCCCGGACATACCGACACGCAGAGCTGGCAGGCTGTGCAGTGCTGGGCGAAATGGCTTATGCCGAGCGCTCCTGCCGGGACTATCCGCGTGGCCCTTTCAGGTATTTTCTTGTCCTGTATCTCCGCAAGTCCGCCGTCCAGCTTCATCTCCTGGGCCTTGATGGTTGCTGCCGATGCCGCCATCACTGCGGATGCGAGGAACGCCCTGCGGGATGCGCCGCCGTCTGCAGAGGCTTTCCCGTCCTGCACCCCGTCCCCTCCGTCCGGACCTGTGCCGGCCTTATGCCTTTTCCCGTAGGCGAACCGGTAGCTTATCGCCCCGTCCCGGCATGTGCCTATGCAGTCCATGCAGTCCACGCAGCGGCTGTAGTCTATAGTGTGGTTTGTGTAGTCTATGCATGAAGCCTTGCACCCGCGCGAGCACAGGCTGCACCCGCGGCATTTCCCTGCGTCTATGACCGGGCGGAACATCGCGAAGCGCGAGATGAACCCCAGTACTGTGCCCACAGGGCATACCGTGTTGCAGTAGGTCCTTCCCCCGCGCCATGCCAGCACCGCTATTATTATAAAGGTGAATACGGTGATGATGAATGTCGGCAGGCTTTTTATCCACACTTCTGTACTGTAGAAGGCATAGCTGTCCACCCTTTCCGCTATCCATGCCAGGACATTGTTCCCCGCCTGCCATACCGGGGCGAGAAGGTTCCCTGCTATACGCCCGTATGAGGCATAAGGGTCCAGGAGCGCGGCCAGAGACCCTATGCCAGCCGCCAGCGCTATAATGAATATCGCAAGGAATGTATATCTGAGCCAGGATTTTGCAGGTGAATATGAAAACCTGTTCTTGTGTTTCTTCCCCCGTTTGCCGTTGATCCATGAGACTATGTCCTGGAATATGCCCAGCGGGCATATCACCGAGCAGTACACCCTTCCGAACGCCAGTGTCAGCAGGACCAGCAGGAGCACCACTCCGGCATTGAGCGCGAGGAGCGCCGGTATGAACTGTATTTTCGCCACCCACCCCAGCCAGGTGTGAAGGGCGCCGGTGAAGTCAAGGAAGAGCAGCGTGAGAGCCGTGAAGAATATGGCGGCAATAGCCACCCTCAGTTTTTTCAGCATAAAGCCAGATCCATTTGTTTGAATGAGTAATTATTCCGTAACTGCGGCAAAATTACTATAAAAAATTTTTCCGGAACGGACATATTTTACATTTTGGCTTACCAATATCTCCGGATTGAACGAATAATTTTATGCCGTACCGGGTTTCTGTGCCGATTAATGTTGTCGGAAGTTATTTTTTGTTATCTTTGTTCGATTTTTTGACAGACCATAATAATTATTAACATAAATCAATCAGAAATGTCACAGAAAAACAGCAATGTCCTGGCCATCGCAATCATGTTCTTCCTCTTTGCGATGATTTCCTTTGTCACAGGACTCCAGAACCCTATGGGGGTAATCGTAAAATCCCAGTTCGGGGCCACCAACGCAATGTCCCAGCTCGGAAATCTCGCAAATTTCATCGCATATGCCTTCATGGGGCTTCCGGCAGGTTTCATCCTCAAGAAATACGGCTATAAGGTGACTTCACTTGCAGCTGTAGCGGTAGGGTTCATCGGTGTCGGCATATCCTTCCTTTCCGGTGTGGCGGAAAGCTTTGCCGTATATCTGACGGGAGCTTTTGTCTCAGGATTCTCGATGTGTATGCTCAACACTGTTGTCAACCCGATGCTCAACACCCTGGGCGGCGGCGGGAACAAGGGTAACCAGCTCATCCAGTTCGGTGGCTCCCTCAACTCGCTTTCAGCGACAATATGTCCGGTACTTGTGGGTTACCTTATCGGTGAAGTGACATCGGAGACAGCCATCAGCGATGCGAACCCGGCCCTGTTCATTGCAATGGGAGTGTTTGCCCTTGCTTTCGTGATCATCCTTTTCTCCAGGATACCGGAGCCGGAGCTCGAGGCATCCAAGACCTCCAGCCAGCCGCAGGAAAGCACGATGGAGAGCGTCTCCAAGGCCCTTTCACACAAGAACCTTGTGTTCGGAGTCATCGCGATATTCCTTTATGTCGGGATCGAGGTCGGTATCCCTAATATAGCCAATCTTTATATGACTTCTCCTGAAGTCGGCATTTCTGCCGGTGTCGCAGGCACTGTGGTCGGCATGTACTGGCTGCTTATGCTCTGCGGGCGTCTCCTTGGCGGGGTGATCGGAGGAAAGGTGTCCAGCAAGGTGATGATGACTGTTGTGTGCTCAGTAGCCATAGTTTTCATCCTCATCGGGATGTTCCTTCCGGAAACTTTCGTCAAGTTCCCTGCAATCAGTTCTGACCTGTCATTCAGCATGGTGGATATCCCTCTCGGGGTGGTGTTCTTCGTACTCTGCGGCCTGTGCACCTCAGTCATGTGGGGCGCCATCTTCAACCTTGCGGTCGAGGGGCTCGGCAAATATACTTCCATCGCTTCCGGACTGTTCATGGTCATGGTATGCGGCGGAGGTGTGCTTCCTGTGATACAGGGTGCCATAGCAGATAACGTAGGGTTCATGGACAGTTACTGGGTTCTTGTGGCAGCGTTGGCCTATATCCTTGTCTTTGCTCTCTACTTGTCCAAACCAAAGGTTGTAAAATAAAGACTCTCAATTGATATGAATACACTTGAAAAACCGTATGTCGTAGGTATAGATATCGGAGGCCAGACAACGAAGATGGGAATTGTTGACATGCGTGGGCAGGTCCTTGCCCAGACTGTCATCCGTACGGATACCCACGATGATGTCAACCTTTATATAGACGACCTTTCAGCCGCTCTGGAGAAGATTATCTCCGAGTCGGATTCTGATGAGAAAATCAGGGGCATAGGGGTCGGTGCGCCGAATGCCAACTATTATACAGGTAACATTGAGAGTGCCGTGAATATCGTATGGGGCGGGAACAGAACCATACCGTTCGCCAAGCTGCTCAGTGAAAAGGCTGGAGGACTGCCGGTAGCCCTTACCAATGACGCCAATGCCGCGGCTGTCGGAGAAATGACTTACGGTGCAGCCAGGGGCATGAAGAATTTCATAATGATTACCCTGGGTACCGGAGTGGGGAGCGGGATAGTCATCAACGGCGAGGTCGTCTATGGACATGACGGGTTTGCCGGAGAACTCGGCCATACTTGTGCAGTGCGGCATAACGGCCGTCTGTGCAACTGTGGGAAGACCGGCTGCCTCGAGACTTATGCTTCTGCTATCGGAGTGGCGCGTACTGCCCGTGAATGGCTTGAAATGAGCGACGAGCCGTCTTCTCTCAGAAGCCTGGACAACATATCCTCGAAGGACGTATATGATGCAGCCAAGGAGGGAGACAAGTTCGCCCTGAAAATATTTGAGTTCACTGGAAAGATACTCGGGCAGTCCTTTGCCGATTTCGTGGCTTTCAGCGCTCCGGAGGCAATCGTGCTCTTCGGTGGACTGGCAAGGGCCAAGGAATACCTTTATCAGCCTATAATGGACTCAATGAATGCGAATCTTCTACCATTGTGGAGGGACAAGATAAAGATTGTGTTCTCCCAGCTTAAAGAGTCTGATGCGGCTATCCTCGGGGCATCTGCATTGGCCTGGGAGTTGTGATACGGCCGGAGGCCTGCAGACTTTCCGGAGGCCTGCAGACTTTCCGGAGGCCGGAAGACGGTCCGGAAAAAGTAAACTGAAGAAAAACCTGCCAAAGGATATGACTTTGGCAGGTTTTTTTATAACTTTGAAGCATATCGTGTACTTCTATTATAAACTTATATCCATAACGTGATGAACAGAAGAAAATATATACCTGCGATTCTGATAATGTTCGTCCTGTTTTTCATGATTGCTTTCGTGACCGGACTCCAGAATCCGCTTGGTGTGATTGTCAAGTTCCAGTTCGGCCTGAGCAACTGGGCTTCACAGCTCGGGAACTTTCTGAATTTCATGGCATATGCCCTGATGGGGCTTCCTGCAGGGTTTTTGCTGAAAAAATACGGGTACAAGATATCCGCCCTCATTGCTTCCGGTATAGGTTTTGCCGGTGTGGGACTCCTGTTCCTTTCAGGTGTGACGGCAAGTTTCTGGGTCTATCTTCTCGGAGCATTCGTTGCGGGATTCTCCATGTGCATGCTTAATGCGGTCGTAAACCCTATGCTTAACACCATCGGAGGCGGAGGCAACAGGGGAAACCAGCTCATTCAGGTCGGAGGATCTTTCAACTCATTGGCTGCAACTGTGATACCTTTTGTCGTAGGCTGGCTCATGGGACACCATACAAGCCATACCATCAAGGATGCAGACCCGGTGCTGCTGGTCATTATGGGCATTTTCGTCATTGCTTTTGCCATCATTTTCTTTACCCCGATTCCTGAGCCGGACCGGGATCCGCACGCAAAGCTGCAGCTTCTTCCATCCAAGGGCTCTGTAAGCTATCTTTCTTTCCGACATTTCGTCCTGGGGGCGGTAGCCGTATTCCTTTATGTCGGAGTGGAAATCAGCATAGCCAATTCGGCCAACATATACTTGATCCATGACATGGGAATACATCCCCTGAAAGCCGGGATTATCGTGAGCTCATACTGGCTGTGCATGTGTATAGGCAGGGCGATAGGCGGTTATTACGGCGCACGTTTCTCCAGCCATGACATGCTTTCCTTCGCCGCATTCGGCGCACTTGCGCTGATAGTAATGGCAATATTCACCCCGTCCAAGATCATGTTCGTGTTCGGACGTTACGGTACCGATATTCCTGTGAATGTGCTGTTCCTTATCCTTTGCGGACTTTTTACTTCGGTCATGTGGGGGTCGATCTTCAACCTGGCTGTAGACGGCCTTGGAAAATATACGGCGGAGGCTTCCGGATTCTTCATGCTGATGGTCTGCGGTGGCGGCGTCATACCTGTCCTGCAGGGACTGCTTGCCGACCTTGTCGGATTCCTCAATTCGCTTTGGCTGATATTCGCATGTCTCGCGTTCATCCTGTATTATGCATCTGCGGGATACAAGAACGTCAACAAGAGAATCCCTGTCTAGTTTTCCGTCGCCATTAGGTATATCATCCTGTCCAGGAACCTCTGCAGGCGGGATTGTTGCCCGAAGTAGTTGTTTATCATAATGGAGAATATGATTGTGTCGCCACGGCCGCCCGCGGTCGGGGCGACATATCCGCAGTAGCACCGTACTCCCGTCATTGAGCCGCTTTTCATACGGACCCTTGCCTTTATGCCGGATGGGTATTCCCGCATGCTGTATAGAAGCGTCCCTGTTTCTCCAGGCCGGGGGAAACTTTCAATGTATGTCCCTGATTCCGGGGAGTCCATCATGGCTTTAAGAAAACCGCACATGAATTCGGGGGAGGCGCTGTCCTGCCTTGACAGTCCGCTTCCGTCGGCTATGTTCAGCCCTTTGCCGGTATATGTCCCGAGTCCAGCCAGAATTTCTTTGAGTGCAGCTGCCGAGGAATCCGGGCTGTCATTCCCGCGGCACTCCTTCCCGAGGACCCTCATCAGGGTCTCTGCGTAGGTATTGTTGCTTTCACGGTTGGTCTCTGACACTATCGCGGCAAGACTTGGGGAAAAAGTCGAGCCTATTACAGTCAGACTGTCCGGGGAAACCGTCTCGTTTTCAGGTATCCCGAACACATGGCCCAAGTCGGCCGCCCCGTCGCTGCACGTGATTCCGCAGCTTTCGAGATATTTCATGAAATGCCACGCACATGTGTATGCAGGGAATTTGTTGGCCACCTGCTCTGTCTTTGTCTTCCTGTCGAGGGCTAATGTCCCCCTCATTTCCCCCACAGGAGCGAAAGGGGATGTGAACAGATACAGCGTATTGCCAGTGCCGGCTTCCCCGGTGGTGCATGGGAACCTGTATTCCATCCACGGGAGTTGCGGATATCCGATGCTGATTTTCAGGGGGCTGCCAGGGGTGTCTCCTGGCGTTACGTTGATGTTCTGCATGTTTTCGTTGAAAGACAGCCCGCTCACCCCTGCGCCATAGTATGTCCCGATGTCATTCCACTGCCACGAATCTGCTTCTGCTGCCCTGCCGAAAAACCGGTCATCCCCGATGATCCTCCCTTCGATTCTGCTTATGCCGGCCTCAGAGAGCATTGCCCTCCATTTCCCGAATGTCCTCTCTACCGGCTCGGCTATACGGTTCCTTGATCCAAGCACGGGATCCCCTCCCCCTATTATGTAAAGGTCCCCATGGAGCGTACCTCCCGATATCCTGCCGCTGTATCCGATCTTCGTTTCAAACCGGTAGCCCGCACCGAGGCGATGCAGTGCGGCTCCGGTGGTGATGGCCTTCATGGTGGATGCGGGAAGCAGCATTTTCCTGCTTCCCGAGCAGGCAACCGTGTCTCCTGAGACTGTCACGGCAAATATGCCTGCCGTAGCCTGCCCCAGCCATTCGGACTGTGTTTCCCTGTCGAAATAATCTTGAGGGGATTCTGTTTGTAAAGTATTGGATACTTGTGATTTGATGCTTGCTGGAAAAATGATGGCAAGCATATTGAGTACTATGGCTGCAAGGGCGTTCTTCCTATCCATATTTTTTTTAACTTTGTCTGTTTTTCGTGCAAATTCTACAATATTAAATATTTTTTGAATTATGGCAAAACGTGTTTTGGTTTCCGGAGGGGCGGGCTATATAGGCAGCCATGTCACTGTAGAGCTTCTCCAGGCCGGATATGATGTGGTGGTCGCCGACAACCTGTCCAATTGTGACATGACCTGTTTCGAAGGGGTGAAGAAAATCACCGGGAGGAATGACATCCCGTTCGAGAAGATTGACTGCTGCGACTATGAGTCCGTAAAGAAGCTCTTTTCAGACTTCCGGATAGACGCCGTTATCCATTTCGCTGCCTATAAGGCTGTAGGAGAGTCGGTTGCGGAGCCTGTAAAATATTACAAGAACAATCTCATGTCGTTCCTGAACATCCTCGATGCTGCCAAGGAGCACGGAGGGTGCAATGTATTGTTCTCGTCATCCGCGACAGTGTATGGGGAGACGGAGAAACTTCCTGTGACCGAGCAGTCCGAGCGCCAGAGCGCTACATCTCCTTACGGGAACACGAAGCAGATCTGCGAGGACATCCTGCGTGATACAGTTAAGGCTACGGCGGCATACGGTGCTGAAGTGATGCCGGGGCTGGAGCGCCGGGGGCCTGTCAAAGGTATAGCGCTGAGGTATTTCAACCCTATCGGGGCGCATCCGTCCGCCCTTATCGGGGAGCTCCCGCGCGGTGTCCCTAACAATCTGGTGCCTTACATTACCCAGACTGCTGCAGGGAAGCGCGAATGCCTGAGCATCTTCGGCAACGACTATCCGACCCCTGACGGGACATGCCTTAGGGACTATATCGATGTTGTCGACCTGGCCAAGGCCCATGTGGCAGCTGTGGCGAGGATGCTCGAGGGCAAGATGAAGAAGGATTACGAAATTTTCAATATAGGTACGGGACGTCCTGTTTCAGTGCTTGAGCTTGTGACCACATTCGAGAAAGTCAACAACCTGAAGCTCAACTACAAGTTCGCGCCGCGCCGCGCCGGGGACGTGACTGCAATCTGGGCGGATCCGGCCCTCGCAGAGAAGGAGCTCGGGTGGAAAGCCGAAAGGTCTCTGGACCAGACTCTCGAATCCGCATGGAAATGGGAGTGCCACCTGAAGGAGAACGCGTAGTTTCCCGTAAACCTGTTTCGAGAATGTTTGATTTCCCGGAAGGCAAAAGATACAATTCCTTTGTCGGATATTTCCGCAAGACCTATGGTGAACGCCTGCAGAAGATAGTCATCGATGCAGGCTT
>CALVCB010000011.1 GCA_944325965.1 uncultured Bacteroidales bacterium | reverse complement strand
GCTCCTCCGTTCACCCACCTGTATCCTGTCGCCGAGGTGGTCAAGGGTACGGCTGTAGGCCTGTCAGCCCAGAACTGTGCAGACAAGGAGAAAGGCGCATACACCGGGGAGGTGTCTGTCAAGATGCTCTCTTCCGTAGGGTGCGGATACACTATCCTCGGACATTCTGAGCGCAGGCAGTACTATGGAGAGACTGACGCCAAGCTCGTAGAAAAAGTGAAACTCGCTATCGCTGAAGGCCTTTCACCTATCTTCTGCGTGGGAGAGAACCTCGAGGAGCGTGAGGCAGGACGTCATTTCGACGTGGTTTCAGAGCAGGTGAAGAACGTGCTTTACACCCTTTCTGCCGAGGAGATGGCAAAGGTTGTCGTAGCTTACGAGCCTGTATGGGCTATCGGTACCGGCAAGACCGCCACTGCAGAGCAGGCGCAGGAGATTCATGCTTGCATCCGCAAGGTGCTTGCCGAGAAATTCGGGGCCCTCGCCGAGGAGATCACCATCCTCTATGGCGGAAGCTGCAAGCCTTCCAATGCAAAGGAGCTGTTCGCATGTCCTGACATCGACGGCGGCCTTATCGGAGGCGCTGCCCTGAAGGCTGATGACTTCATCGCCATCGCGCAGTCATATTAGTCTTTCGCAACAGCTATTGAAAAAGACGACGTGACATAATAGCAAACTGCTGCATTGTTTTCGGAGTCTGGGCTAAGTCATTTACGTCAGTAAACTCCTGTCGCCCTTATCCTCAATGCCTTGCATTTTGCTGATTTTTATACATCTTAAGAGGGGCTGTGTCAAAATGAATCTTTGACACAGCCCCTCTTTAATTCCATCCGGGTTTCTGCCTATTCCATATCGTGGCAGAACCAGTCTCCATCTAGCGGTATACTGTTGCCGTCCCCGTCCACAAGACAGAGGTCCACACGGCCTCCGTTGTAGTCGAAGTAGCGCAGTTCAAGAGGATGCAGGCCTGCCGACAGTGCCGCCTGGCCTGTCTTTTCAAGCAGGGTATGCTCACCGTCGTTGTCTATGACCAGCCTGTTGTCTATGCGCAGCAGGCTTCCGTCGTTGGATGCAAGCGCGAACGTGTAGATGCCGTCCTCAGGGGCACGGAAATATCCCCTGAAGATGATGCCTGTAGCCCTGCGGCCCTTGGCCTGCTGCGGGAACTGTACTGAATCTACAGTGCAGCTGCCTGACGGGGCCATGCCGCCGACCGCATCGCATCCAGGGAAACGCTTGAAGTACCATTCCGCCCGCAGCCCGCTCTCTGTCCTGTCCACTTCCACAGGGGATGCATACCCGCATTTGTCATAGCATATCCTTACCCAGTCTCCTGTGCGTCCGTCCTGGTGGAATGCCCTGACCGTCAGGACCGCATCGTCATAGAATGTGATCGGGCCGGTGTAGACCGGAGACTCTTTTACAGGGATGCTCCCGTCGAGGGTATACCTCAGGACGGCATTCGGCAGTGGACATGTCACCGTCGAACTGATGGAGTCGGTAAAGACGCAGAATTCATGGAAATTCTCGAGTGACGGTATCCTGTAGTTGATGCCTTCCTCATCGAGTCTTTCGCAGTACCGGTACAGCCTCGGCCTGAGGGACTCGAAACTTACTGTCCCCGGTTCGCACCATCCTTTTTCCGCTACTATGAGCAGGCGCGGGTAGAACATGTATTCGGCACGTGACCATGATGGCACCCTTTCAGCCCATACATTGCCCTGCACTCCCAGTACATGCTGTTTCTGGGCGGCGGACAGGGAATCAGGGAGCATGTCGTAATTGCTGGTGCGTTCAAGCGAGCCTGAATCTTCTTCCAGGGAAAAATAGAACCATGACTGCGGGCAGAGGATTACATCGCATCCCAGGGCAGTGGCCTCGTTCACTGAATCAGGCATCCATGGCCGCCACCACATTATCGTAGTGGACGGTGTTACTTCCCCCTGGAGCAGCTCGTCCCAGCCGATCATGCTTTTCCCGTTGGCCTCGAAGAACTCCTGCATGCGGTGGGTGAACCAGGCCTGCAGCGCATGGCCGTCGGCGAGCCCTTCCTTTTTCATCCTCGCCTGGCACAGCGGGCAGCGGTTCCAGTTGGTCATGTTGACCTCATCGCCCCCGATGTGTACGTATTTGTACGGGAACAGGGCAAACACTTCTTTCCATATGTCCTCGCAGAACTCCAGCACTTCATCCTTGCCCAGGCACAATGGCGAGGAAAATGCTTCCGATGTCCATGTCTCCGGCTCGAAGCAGGTCATCTGAGGATAATATTCTATGGCCTGCAGGAAATGTCCTGGCATATCGATCTCCGGAATCACGTCTATGCCTCTTGCCGCAGCGTAGGAGACCACTTCACGTATGTCCTCCTGGGTGTAGAAACCGCCGTACAGCGTATCGGCACCATTGATGCGAAGGTTCTTTTCCGGTATCAGGTAGTCATCGTTGAGCTGCTGCTCCGCACGTTCCATGCAGATCCTGTCGTGTTTGTTGAAGTGGCGCCATCCGCCTTTCTCTGTCAGGTCAGGGTATTTCTTTATTTCGATTCTCCATCCCTGGTCATCGGTGAGGTGCCAGTGGAATTTGTTCAGCTTCAGGACAGCCATCTGGTCGAGCATCCTGAATATCTCGCCTTTGTCGAAAAAATGCCTGCTGACATCCAGCATGGCGCCTCTCCAGCCGAATGCCGGCCTGTCGGAGACCTTTACGCAGGGCACTTCCGCTTTTTCTCCGGCCCCGGCGGGCAGGAGCTGCCTCAGGGTGGCGATGCCGTTCACAACTCCGCGGCAGGACCCTCCGCTGATCCGGATTCCGGAGCGCCTTACATCGAGGGTGTATTCTTCAGTCTCCATGGCAGGGTCGATGGCAAGGACGACATCCCCGGAAGTCCCTTCCGATATTGATGCATCCGTATACTTTGCGAGGGCTTCCGTCAGATATCCGGCCTGCGGGGCCAGTTCCCGGGAAGCGACAGCAATCTCAAGACCCTCAGGCATGGTAAAGAAACCTGCCTGATAGTCTATTTCACAAGGCTGCGGGATCAGGGCCGCCCTTTCCTCCGCAGCGGGGCCGGTGCAGGCGCATAGTGCTGCGGCTGCAATAAAAACAGCTGTAATTGTCCTTTTCATCAGTCAATTCTTGAATGTCAAAAAAGGGGCAGGATACCGTTTCCCGGTATGTGCCCCATATTGATTGTTATTCTTCCATGTGCGTGAAGTCCTCAACCCATTCGAGCCCGGTCGCCGGACCGTAATTTACTTTCCAGTTGGTTAGTGACAGGTCTCCAGCATCGGAGTATTCACACATGCCTGTATGTCCGTTGCCAGTAGCATCATTGAATGTATAGCCTGACCCCTCATCCATCTTCCAGTATCCGACAAGGCCTTCGCTTTTTGGATCCACACTGTTCATGTTGTTGGCAAGCTGGCTCGCCGAGCGGGCGACACTCCATAGCCTTACTTCCCTGAATGAAATCAAGGCGGCACTGTATGCACTGGCAAAGTTCATAGGCTGTGGAAGGAGGGAGAAATAGCTGAATGTTATAGGAGATGCTGCAGCCTGCTTTGAGCCGACATCATTTCCGTTGATATAGAGCCTGGTGGTATTACCGTCGAATGTTACGGCAATATGCTGCCATACTTTTGCCTCATTGGTCACTGTTGCAATGACTCCCGGTCTTGCAATTGTCATCATGAGAAGCCTGTTGTTCGGGTATTGGTTGTTCTGTAATTCGAACCGCAACGCCATCCTGTTGCCGAGGGCTCCGTTGTCGAGGGCTGCGATCATGAGAGGGTTGGCATTGCAGAATTCAGGGACATACATCATGAATTCGAATGTATATTGTGTGAATTCTACGTTTTCCCCAACATTGAACATGATCCTGTTAAGCTTTTCAAAGTCGCTGCTGGAGACATACTCCGAGTTGAATATAGGTGCAGGCACTGGCTTGACGTAGTTGCACACTATCACATATTCGGAGGTGCTCTCTACTACAGGGATGTTCCCTTCTGAACAACGCAGCTTGACAGGGATGGCATATGTGGCCCCTGATTCTTTCATCTCGTCGGTGTAGGACATTTCCACCATCACAGGCGATGCGGATACCTGCCCTTCACTGATTGAGACGGAGCTGCTTGACAGTGTGAAGGCCTCGTCCGGCATCTGCTGGTATGAGGTGCCGTTCAGTTCATTGTAGCGTACAAGCACATCGGAATCCGTTTCAAAGGTGAAAGTCATGTCGGCCTCCGCTTTGCTCCCGAGGCGGGCGGTCAGTGTGGCCTGTGCCGTCGGAGAGTCGTTGTTCGTGCTTAATATCGTGCTCGATGCCCGGTATGCTTCGGCGATGTAGGCTGCATTATCGATAGGTTTCAGTTCTGCATCGTTGCAGCCTGCCACAGCCGATAATATGCCTGCGGCAGCAAGGCAAAATGTGAAACTTTTAAATATTCTTTTCATTTTCTTTTCCTTTTATTCTTCTGCTGTCTGTCCAAGTCTGTTCATCGCTGTGATGGCCTCACGGTAGTATCTGTAGCAGTCATTGCGGAAATCGTTCTGCATATAGTAGGCTCCGAACCCGCCTTTCCTGAATCCGTTGTCCGGCTCCCATATTGCCATTCCGTACAGTGAATTGACCGTAGTGCCGTCGTCAAGCCTCATCGGGACTCCTCCCTGGCTTGAATAGGCGGTATTCTCGAAATTTTCCGTGACGATAGTTTTGTTGGTAATATTTTCTTCATCAAGGACATCTCCGAAAGCGTCGACCAGGTCTCTCAGTCTCAGGTCAAGGCTTGACTGGGTTGTGCAGACATATGATTGAAGAATGAAATAATCGAAGCAGCCGATGGTCTCGGAAGGCATCAGCGACACCTCTCCGTCTACTATCAGCAGCTTGCCGCTGCCTGATTTCGGCCCGAGGCGCTTGCTGCACTCGTCCACGAACCAGTTGACACGTTCGGCAGGGGTCGTACCTGCATAGATGTCCCCCTGCTTTGGGAGGTCATTGACGATATTGCCTTTGTGGTCACTGTAACTTGGTTCATAGTCGATATCGAACCCGTCATAACCGTTCTCAAGGACGATGTCCACGAGTGCATTGGCATAGCTCCGGATGGCGGTCTCTATCTCCTGAGGGGTAGGGTCGTCGCTCCATCCCCAGTAATGACGTCTCATTGTTATGATCTCATCGTCGCTCTGGGCATCTGCAGTTACCTCATCCGGTGTGGCGTTCAATCCTATGTTGGTGAGGAGTGTCGTCACCACGATTCTTGTACCTTTCTTTTCACGGACTGCCCTCATCTCGGCTTTCTGGTTTTCATCAGGGGTAAAAGGTGACCATATTGCCACCAGGTCGACACTGTCGGGTACTCCCATCAAGCTTGCAAAGGTAGATGCCGAAGTGGGGTTCCATCCTCCCAGCCAGCCGAATGATATGGAATGGTCAGAAGCCTTGTATGCCTTGAGGCTTTCGTAGTAGCTGTCAGGGAATTCCTGCTTCAGGTCCCTGGCTTCAGGTGTGGTCCAGTCGCTGCATCCCGCAAGGATACCTGTGGCCAGGACCGAGGATGCGAGCAATATGATTCTGTTCTTTGTATTCATAAACATAACGGTTCGTGTTTAATGTCAGTTCTTTTTCGCCCACCATACATCCGTGCCGTGCTGGTCGGGACCTCCGAGCAGGGTGACTGCTGTCAGGACATTTTCCCTGTTGTTGTCGTACTCGGACTGAGGATAGTGCAGACGGCGCATCCCGCGTTCGCTGTCCACTTCTCCCCACATGCCTCCGCGGCTGAGGTTGTCTACGGCCATCATCATGTGCGGGTAGCCTGTGCGCCTGAAGTCCGCCCATGCTTCATGGCCGATCATATGGTTCGCTATCCATTTCTGGATGATGATGCGCTCCAGTTCGTGGCCGTCCGCATTCCATGCCACTGACGGGGCAGTGCCGAATCCGGATTCGCTGTTGCGTCCCAGCGGGTCCGTATATGAGAGGGCCACTTCATTTGAGCCCTCGACATAGCTGCTGTAGGCGGTGGAGCATCCTGCCTCCTCGAAGGATGTCTGGATGCCTGTATAGTAGAGGCTTTCCGCCGTTTCTCCCATGTTCCATCCGAGAAGGGCGCCCTCTGCGCGCAGGAACCAGCTTTCCGCCGCGTACATCACCGGCACAGGGTCCGTTTCCCCGAACAGAGGATAGGAGAATGAAGTGTAGTCGGCGACCGCCACGGCATCTATGCCTGACCTGGCCCCTACATACGGCTGGTCAGTGTAGCCGGAAACGGAGAAGTAGGAGGCGCGCCTCGGATCTGAATAAGCGTTCATGTACATTGTTATGTTGGCGTTCGAGCGCAGGTCCTGCCAGTCGGAGATAGTGGCCTGTGTGAAATACGGGTTCCTCCGTGAAGAGAGCTGGAAATACATGGATTCCGGTACCTCATCTATAAGTCCGTAGGTGCTTTCGGCCGCTACGGCCTCCTCGGCTATCCTCTTTGCATCGGCCTTCACTTCATCGACACCGCTCATACGGATGGCCATACGGAGCTTGAGCGTATTGGCGAACGCAACCCATGAGCTTACATTCCCCGCGTAGCTGCTGATGTCGGATTCGGCCATCAGTGATGAGCTTCCTGAAGAGGCCAGGGTATAAAGGACATCCATCGCTTCATCCAGGTCGCTGATCATTGCCATATAGACGTCCTTCTGGCTGTCATAAGGCACGGAGAATGTTCCCTGCTGCATCTGGGTGTAAGGTATAGGCCCGTAAGCGTCGGTCACACGGAGCATGGAGGCTACGCGGATGATCTGCACCAGCTGGAACACAGGCCCCTCACCGCCGGTTCTTGACACTACCTGGTAGTAGTTGCTGTAGAAGTTTGAGAACGTGTTCTCAAACAGCGGGTCATTGAACTGGTCTGAAGGGTTGTATGTAGATATGTTCTGTCCCTGGTATGGCTTTACCGCGCTGCAGTAGCCTCCGAGCTCGTCCCCTGTTAGTACATCCTGGTACTGTGAGGCATTGACCTGGACATGTGTCATCCATTCCATCATTGACGGAAGGAGAATCCCGATCCCGATGTTATCGCCCTCCAGGTCGTCTTCGGTCGGGCGGTAGGGCTTGGTGTTGTACTCTTCGAATCTGCCGGTGCAGGCTGCTGTCATCAGGACCGATGCGCACAGGGCCAGCTGACCGATCAGGAGCATTATTTTATTCTGTTTCATATATACTGTTGTCAAACATTTTTAGAACTGGAATTTGACTGAGAACCCGAGGTTCCTCTGGCTCGGCATCATGAAGTAGTCCACTCCCTGCAGGAAGTTGTCTGTGGTGGAGGTCGTCAGTTCCGGGTCGAACGGCGCCTTGTTGTAGATCATCCACAGGTTGCGTCCTATGAGGGAAACTGTCATTGCAAGCTTGTCCTTGAACCATTTTTTCGGCAGGGTGTAGGCTACAGAGAGCTCCTGCAGACGTACATTGGTGGCGCTGTAGACATAATATGCTCCCGCACCTGTGCCGGCTCCTATGGTCTGGTAATAGTTCCGTGCATCCACGAGTCCGTTGTTCACCCTCACACCTCCGGCCGCACGTGCAGCTGCCGAGCGCTCGGACACACCGTAATAGTCGAGGAACGCCTCTGTGTTGGACACAACCGAGCCTCCGAGGCGTGCGGTAAACAGGACGTTGAGGCTGACACCCTTGTAGGAGAATGTGTTGCTCCATCCGAGATTTCCTTTCGGAAGCAGGGAGCCTACCTTGCGGCGTTCTGTGGATACCAGCTGCACGGTGTTGGTCTGAGGGTCGACGTATATGTTGCCGTTGCCGTCAGTGCGGAGTTCCCTGTTGATGTAGATGTCCCCCATTGTACCGCCCTCATACAGGATGACCTGAGGTGACCCGGTGCTGCCGAGGGTTGCCTTCTCCAGATAAGGCATGTCGATAGGCTTGCCGTCCACAGGGCTGATTATGCCGTCGGCAAGACGCATGATCTTGTTGCGGTTCATGGTGTATGTGAGACTTGTATTCCATGAGAAGTCATGCCATGTGTTCTGGTAGCTGAGCAGCATCTCGAGCCCGGAGTTCCTTACCTGGCCGGCCTGTACGAGGACTGAAGAATATCCTGATGTGGAGGCAGGGGTGGATTCGAATGTCTGGTTGTATGTGTCAGACAGATACCATGTGGCGTCGAAATTGAGCGTCCCGTCGAAGAAGCGGGCGTTGAGTCCGACTTCCCAGGACTTTGTCTGCTCCGGCTTGAGGTTGTCGTTAGGGAAACGGTGGTTTGAGTCCCATGCGTGGTTCTGTCCGCGGTATTCATAGTACGGCATGGTCAGGTATGCCGCATATGACGAGCCGACTGCCGAATATGAAGCACGTACTTTCAGGAACGAGAACCAGTCAGGCAGCTTTACCATCTCGGAAATGATGCCGGAAAGTCCTACCGAAGGGTAGAAGAATGACTTGTATCTTGAGAAAGCGAGCGGCGACTCCCAGTCGTTGCGTCCGGTCAATGTAAGGTACAGCATTCCTTTCCATCCGAGTTCCACGTTGGCGAACACGCTCTGTGACTGCACATGTGAACCGTCTTCGCGCTCGCGGTATGAGGTAGTGGAGATGTTGGTGATGGAGAAGAAGTTCGGGATCTGCCTGAGGTCTCCGCCCCATCCCATGAGGTCCATCTGCACGTCCTTGATGGAGGCACCGATGTTGGCCGTAAGGTGCCAGTGGGTCGCGAATGAGAGGTCAACATTCGCGATAGCGTCGGCATACACCTGCATGTCATCGCGCTTTACGATATTGTACAGGCCCTTTTCTCCGGCGAAGTTGGTGTTGGTGCCCGCGTAGCGCTTGTTGGTGGTGCTTATGTTGGAGTTGTCGACCTTGACGCGGCCTACGATGTTGAGCCATTTGGTGATGTCATACTTCAGGCTCGCGGACAGCATGTAGCGGTGCTTTTTCGACTGGTTGATCATCTTGTTCATTATCCAGTACGGGTTCTGGAAGGACATGTCGCCTGAACCGTATGTCCAGTTCTGTGTGTACAGGTTGCGGGACTCGTCCCAGATCTGGTACATCCTGACGTTGTCGAAATCCTCGCCCCTCGGGAAGAGGTACAGCGCCGGCAGCGGGTTGAAGTACTGCCCGGAAGCAATCATGTTCTTGTTGTTCTGGATGATGTAGCTCGCGCTCAGGTCCAGGGTCAGCTTGTCGTCCAGGAACGATGTCGTGTTGCGGAACGTGAAGTTGTACCTGTTGTATCCGCTGTTCGGGATTATGTTCTTGGCGTTGGTTGTGGCTACCGACATGTAGGTCTGGTTGCGCTTCGTGCCCGTGGAGAATGTCACGGAATTGTTGATGTTCGACCCGGTGTTGAAGAATCCGGACGGGTCGAACCGGCGTGATGTCTCCGGGCCCCAGCTGTAGTATGAGCCTGTTTCATTGCCGTAGGTGTTCTGGAACCGCGGCATGACAAACGGAGTGGCGAATGTCGTGCTGTTCGAGACGCTGACAGAGGTCTTTCCGGCCTCTCCTTTCTTGGTGTTTATGAGGACAACTCCGTTCGCCGCATCCGAGCCGTAGAGCGCTGCCGCGGACGGGCCGGTCAGCACAGATATCGATTCGATGTCGTCAGGGTTAATGTCAGCTACGCCGTCAGAGCCCAGGTAGTTGCCCTGCAGCCCGTCTTCCGTAGAGCCGAACGAGACATTGGTCATCGGGACACCGTCGATCACATAGAGGGCGTTGTTGTCTTTATAGATGGATTTAGCTCCGCGCATGACCACCCTGGAGGCACCTCCGACTCCGGCTGCAGAAGATGTGATCTGCACTCCGGCGACCTTTCCGTTGAGGGAGTTGATGAAATTGGCGTCCTTGACAGTCACAAGCTCTTCACTCTTGACTTCCTGGAGGTTATAAGACAGGGTCTTTTCCTGGCGCCTGATACCGAGGGCCGTGACCACGACCTCGTCAAGGAATTCGCTTGAGACCTGGAGCATGATGTCAAGCCTGGACTGTCCCGTGTATGGGATTTCCTGTGTCTGGTATCCGAGAAGCGATATCACTATCACATCCCCGGTCTTGAGACCGCTGAGTGAATAATCACCGTCTATTCCGGTAGTGGCCCCGGTATCGCTGCCCTTGATCATTACGGCGGCGCCTATTACAGGGCCCTGGTCATCAGAAACGACACCGCTGACTGTGCCCTCCCCGATCCCGGACTCGTCCTGGGCCGAGGCAGTGAGGCCTGCCAGCATATTCAGACAGGTGCAGACAAGAACTGCCGTGCAGAATCTGAACAAAAATGACTTTGTTGTTTGTAACATAATGGTTTTTAAGTTATTTATGATAAGGTACTGATCTTTTTCAGTAAAAAATGTGCGGATAAAGAAGTTAAAATTTGGCTTATTTTCGAATACTCGGTTAAATAAATTTTACAAAAGTAATACATTTTTATAAAATAAGAAAAATTTGTCGTTCCGGAACTTTGATATTGTAAATCGGTCATGCGGCCGCAAGTTTACTTGTTTTGCACTCGGCTTCTTCCTATATTTGGCCTGACGTCCACATATACTGTAGCGTCTCGGCAATGCAAATCATACAAGTCTGTTTGCATTGCACTCGGCTTCTGCGTATATTTGCCGCACGGAAACAGCTTTGCCATTTTTTAACTCTCTGATATATGTCAAGATTACATTTGATGTACCCGGTAGCCGGGACGTTCGTCCTGGGCATCTCCTGCGTGGCGTGCCAGCAGAAGGAGAAGGCCAAGAGGCCTTATAATATTGTATATATAATGACTGATGACCATACGGCCCAGATGATGAGCTGCTATGACACCAGGTACATGGAAACCCCGAATCTTGACCGGATCGCAGCGGACGGTGTAAGGTTCACCAACAGTTTCGTGGCCAATTCGCTCAGCGGTCCGAGCCGCGCCTGCATCATCACAGGCAAGCATTCATGCGCCAACAAGTTCTATGACAACACCACATGCGTCTTCGATGCTACCCAGCAGACTTTCCCGAAACTTCTGCAGCAGGCGGGATACCAGACGGCGATAGTGGGGAAGTGGCATCTTGAGAGCCTGCCGACCGGATTCGATTTCTGGGAAGTGCTGCCTGGACAGGGCGACTATTACAATCCTGATTTCATCACCCAGCAGAACGACACTGTCCGCCGTGAAGGCTACATCACCGATATAATCACTGACGATGCTATCGACTGGATGGAGAACAAACGTGACAAGGCCAAGCCTTTCTGTCTGATGATCAACCACAAGGCCATCCACAGGAACTGGATGGCGGATACTACGGACCTTGCCCTTTACGAGGACAAGGTGTTCCCTCTCCCCGAGACATTCTACGATGACTATGAAGGCCGTCCTGCCGCTGCGGCCCAGGAGATGAGCATTGCAGAGGACATGGACCTTATCTATGACCTGAAGATGATCGCACCCGGGAAGGATTCCCGCCTGAGGGAGCTGTACGAGTCTTTCCTGGGCCGGATGAAGCCTGATGAAAGGGCGGCATGGGACAGGTTCTACAACCCGCTGGTCGAGGACTTCTACAAACGAGACCTGAAAGGCAGGGAGCTGGCCGAATGGAAGTTCCAGCGGTATATGAGGGATTACATGAAGACGGTCAAGTCCCTTGACGACAATGTGGGCCGGGTCCTGGACTATCTTGAGGAAAAGGACCTGCTGAAAAATACGCTTGTGGTATATACTTCGGACCAGGGGTTCTACATGGGTGAGCACGGATGGTTTGACAAGAGGTTCATGTATGAGGAGTCTATGAGGACCCCGCTCATCATGAGGCTCCCGGACGGCTTCAGCCGCAGGGGGGACATTACCGAGCTTGTCCAGAATATCGACTATGCGCCTACGTTCCTTGAACTTGCAGGAGCCGCTGTCCCGGATGATATCCAGGGGCTGTCGCTTGTCCCTCTGCTCAAGGGCGAGCATCCGGATGACTGGCGTACGGCCCTGTACTACCATTTCTATGAGTATCCGGCCGAACACATGGTGAAGCGCCACTACGGAATCAGGACCGACAGGTACAAGCTCATACATTTCTATAATGACATAGACGAATGGGAACTGTACGACATGCAGAACGACCCTCATGAACTGGACAACCTGTACGGTAAGGAAGGGTATGATGAACTTACGGCTGAACTCAAGAGCCGCCTCCTGTCCCTGCAGGAGCAGTATGGAGACCCTGTCCGCTTTTCTCCGGACAGGGACAAGGAATGAAATGTACCGATATATTGAGGATAACCTTTAATGATATGAAAATAAATGCTTTATTAGTTTTCTCTGCCATGGCCGGCATAGCCGCGGCAGTATCATGTTCAAAGAAGAACAGTGTGGATCTGCAGCAGAAAGTGGATGAGTATGCGGTGGTGGAGCTGACATCCCCTCTCCTGGAGACCCTTTCTGACAAGGACAGGCAGGTGCTGAACCTTTTCCGTTCCGCCGCCACTGTCATTGACGGGCTTTTCTGGCAGCAGACTTTCGGGGACAAGTCGCAGTTGGCGGCCATTGACGACCAGGCGGCAAAGGATTTTGCCAAGATAAATTACGGCCCGTGGGACAGGCTTGACGAGAACGCCCCCTTCATTGATGGCTACGGCGAGAAGCCGGCGGGGGCCAACTATTATCCGGCTGACATCACCCCGGAGGAGTTCGCCGCTTTCGGGGACCCGGACAAGAACAGCCCGTACACTGTATTGAGGCGCGACGCTGACGGCAATCTCAAATGCGTATGGTACAGGGACGAGTACCGCAAATCCCTAGATCTGGTATGCAAATACCTCGAGGAGGCGGCCATGATCACGGAGAACCCGGGCCTGAAGAACTACCTCCTCAAAAGGGTCCAGGCGTTCCGTACCGACGAATACTACGAGAGCGACCTCGCGTGGATGGATATGAAGGACAGCAATATGGATATTGTCATCGGCCCTATCGAGAATTATGACGACAAGCTCAACGAGCTCAAGACCTCCTATGAGTGCTTCATCCTCCTGAAAGACGGGGAGCGCAGTGCGGAGCTCGCAAAATACGTCTCCATGCTGCCTGAGCTCCAGAGGATACTGCCTTGCCCCGAGGAGTACAAGACCTTTGTGCCGGGGACATCCTCTGACCTGAATGTATATGACGCCATCTATTATGCTGGTGACTGCAACGCCGGCAGCAAGACCATAGCCATCAACCTCCCTAACGATGACCGCGTACAGGCTGTCAAGGGCACACGCCGTCTCCAGCTGCACAACAGCATCACTGCCAAGTTCGGCAAGATTCTTCTCCCTATAGGAAGGCTGCTTGTAGAGCCGGAGCAGAGGAAGCATCTGCGTTCTGAGGCGTTCTTCTGGAATGTCACGTTCCACGAGGTCGCCCACGGTCTCGGTGTTAAGGAGACAGTAAACGGGAAGGGGTCTGTGGATGAGGCTCTTAAGGATGAAAAGACCACGTGGGAGGAGGCAAAGGCCGACATCCTCGGGCTGTTCATGGTATGCAATCTCATTGACCGGAATGAAATCCCGCTGATTTCCAAGGAGGACGCAATCACCACCTTCATAGCCGGCCTTGTACGTTCCGTCCGCTTCGGTGCCGCTTCTTCGCACGGCCGTGCCAACATGATGTGCTACAACTACCTTAAAGATAACGGGGCCTTTACAAGGAACAGCGAGGGGCTCTACCATATTGACTTCGGGAAAGCCCTTGAGGCCATCGATTCATGGGCGGGCCTCATCCTGAAGACGCAGGCTACGGGCGACTATGAGTTCGCGAAGGCTTATGCAGAAAAGAATGCCGTCATCCATGAGCCCCTGGCCGCCGACATAGCGAATGTGAACGGGCACAATATCCCGCGTGATATACGTTTCGATTTCATCTGGTAGCCGGATCCTGCGGGGCCGCGGCATCCGGAAAGAGTGCTCCTAATGCATCTCGATCCGGATATTGTCTACCCAGAGAGTGTTTCCGACACCTCCGTAGAAGGCTTTGCCGCAGCTGGATATAAGTTTGATTATCATGAAGTTGGGCTGTTCCTCAGGGGCGGCCCAACCTTCTTCTATGACTGTTACGTTCTCCCCTTCGCTGTTCAGGGTGTGGAACGCCCTTTCAGGGTCATTGTTCAGTCCCATGTAGTCCTCGAAGAAAGGCTCGCCGGTGATGTCCCCGTAGTGGACCTCCAGCCGGTGTCCGTTTATCCATTCAGGGACATTCTCCATTATCCTTTCAATCCCGGTGCCGACCCGGAGGGCATGTACATTGCCTTCTTCGTCCTCCCATCTTTTCTGGAGGATTATGGCTATTTCCGGATAGTCAGGATAGCCGAGGTTCTTCAGCCTGGCGAATCCGGTGCCCTTGATGGCCTCGTGGCCTACGTCGGCCTTGTAGTCGAGCACCAGGGCTTCAGGCCTGCCTTCGAACGGTATCCCGTACAGGACTTTCGCCATAGGGTCCTTGGTGTCCTTTATCGGTTCCGGGAGGGCGCCGAGGATGAACGCCCCCTGGCATACTACATCCATATTGATGATGCCTATTGCCTTCACGGTCTCGATATGTGTCTCTATCCTGGCGCAGTAGCCTTCCCCCCGTTTCTCCGGGAAGACGGTGTTGTTGGTCTTGGTGACACCTTTCACTACGGCAAGCACATTGTTCGTCCTCCAGAGGTAGTCCGCGGGAGAGACATAAGGCTCTCTTGTCTCGGTGGTGTCCCTGTCACCGTAGAATTCATACAGGAGCTTTGTCTTGCCCCCGATGATGCCGGATTCTTTGACTTTCCGCACTGACCAGCAGTCGAGCCTCCCGTATTTGTTCAGCTGCTCAACTATTTGGTCCTGAGCAGATAATGCTGTGCAGGACAAGAGGCCTGCACAGATGGCAAGTGAATCTATAATTGTTCGTCTCATAAAAAATTGCTATATATGCAAAATATTTATTCAGATACAAATATAATATTTGTTGCAGAAAATCCAGATGGACAGCACTATAATTCCAAAATTCAGGCCTTACGGAAAATCCTTGTTGCACAGGGCCGCAATTGCTGTCCTTGTTTTGCTGGCAATATCGTCCGCAGTGCCGCCATGCCTGGTCTCGGCACCGGCAAGGCTTTCCAGGGTGTGGCTGTTTCAGCCTGACGGGACTTCCTTTGCGGCTTTTCTTTCAGGGGACGAATATGTTAAGGTCATGACGACAGAAGGCGGCATCCCTCTGATCCAGGATGAGGACGGGTTCTATTGCTACGCATTTTACGATGAGTCAGGCGGTCTCCACAGCACCGGGACCAGGGCCGGAAGCGGCTCGGGCGTGATGTCCCTGTCCTCTTCCGTCCCGTACGGCAAGCTTGTGGAAAAGGCTGCTTCCGCGCGTGCGGCCCGGATGCGGGGCCGCACACCAGGCATGAGATATTCCGTCTCCGCAGGGACAGTAAGGGTCCCTGTCCTGCTTGTGGCGTTCAAGAACTTGTCTTTTACGTATACCAAGGAGGACTTTGACGCTATGCTCAACAGCCGCGGCTACAGCATGAACGGGTCGGCTGGCAGTGCAAGGGACTATTTCCGTGACCAGTTCCTCGGGCGTGTCGAGTTCCAGTTTGATGTCAGCGATATCATCACACTTTCCAATTCATACAGCTATTACGGCAGGAACGACAACATCGATGCGGCGGGAAGCGACATCCGGGTGGGCAGGATGGTCTATGATGCCTGTAGCGGAGCAGACAGCTCAGTTGATTTTTCCGAATATGACAACGACAATGACGGCGAGCTGGATGCCGTCATCGTGATTTTTGCCGGCGGGGACGAGGCCGCAGGCGCAGGGGCGGACCATATATGGTCGAAATCAGGTTTCCTGGAGGATGAAAGCAACCTCAGCCTGACCTGTGACGGAGTGGATGTCAACTGCTATGCATGTACTTCTGAGATGCTGTCCGACGGCTCGTCGGATGACAGCATGGCCAATATAGGTACATTTTGCCATGAATTCTGCCATACCCTCGGACTGCCGGATTTCTATGACAGGAACGGCCTTTCTGAAGCACTGTGGGGCAGGACGTCCATTATGGACAGGGGCAATTCCAACAATGAGGGCAGGACTCCTCCGAACTTCAACGCCATAGAGCGGCATGTCCTTGGTCTCACTGTTCCGGATACCCTCTGTGCCGGAGAGTACACCCTGCCTCCGGTGAACAGTTCCGGACAGTACCTGTATTCCCCGACCGGTACGGAGGGGGAGTATTTCCTGTTCGAGTGCAGGGAGGCTGCTGGCTGGGATGCATATATTGGAGGTTCCGGTATGCTAATATATCATATAGACAGTTCATACAACTATGTGTACAGTGCCAGGGCATGCGACAGGTGGCTGATGTCAGGCACCTATGCCAATACCGTGAATGCCCACAGGAGCCACCAGTGCGCAGACCTGCTGGAGGCGGACCCGACAGTGGAGTATTCAGGTACGGAGACCTCCGATGCAGATTTGCAGCGGATTTTCTTCCCGTACGGGGACAATGATTCTTTTTCTCCGGCTTCCGATCCGGCATTCGAGTCCTGGTCAGGGGAGGCTTCCGGAATGTCTGTGACCGAAATCAAGCATGAATCCGGCTCGGTCAGTTTCCGTGTATACGAAAACGAGTATTCCCTTCTGCCTTCCGTCGATGAAATCAGTGTTGATGAATTCCAGGATGCGGCGATCATCACGTGGACTGCCGACACTGAAAGTCCGGCAGACGTGGTGCTCTCGTTGAAGGGAGAACAGGTCGAGTCCCTGTCCGTCAATCCTTACGGGGAGGGAAAGTATTCCGTAACATTCGAGGGCCTGAAACCATCTTCCACATATACCGTGAGCATCAGCTATTCGATAGGAGGTGTATCGGGGCGTGTCCGTATAAGGCAGATAAGCACTCATCCGGCCACATCCTATCCTCCGTATATATACCTGTACAATGTCGCCAGAAACAGCGACGGAAGTTTTCCGAAAGGTACGAGGCTGCCCCTGCGCCTGTACAATGCGGCGGATGCGGAGGACATAGTATGGACCATGGACGGGGAAGAGGTTACGGTCGGAGAGAGCGGTTATTATGTTCCCGGGAAGTCAGGCATGCTGAGGGCGGTGGCCGTATTCCCTGACGGGACTGAGTACAGGATGTCCAAGCATATTGAAATCAGAGGAGGAGAGTAGATGTCCGGAAAATCAATGAATATATGGATTGCGGCCGCTTTTCTGACGCTGCCCGGCTGTGCGCCCGACGGACCTGCTCTGGAGCAGGAGTTCACGGAAAGCTCTTCTGTATGCTTTACAGTAAGGGGAGAGGTGGAACACAGGTTTGACCCGCTGGACTGGCAGGCCGTGTACAGTCCCTCAAAGTGCGAATTTACTGTCTGCAACGACAATATGTCCGATTTCTATACCCTCAGATGCTCTGCCCTTCCACGGCAGGAAGGGGATGAAGTGAAATGCGATGTCACGTGGACAACATATTCGGATATAAAGAAGAAGAGCGGGATCAGGTTCAAGGTGACCAGGGCTGATTCTGCGACAGGCGTATTGTGGATGTGGTCATCCTCGGAACTTATTGGGGCGGCCGTGATTGCCGTGGAATGAATGTGGATGTGAGAATGTATAAAAAAGAAGAGGCTGTCCTGAGACTGCCTCTTGTCTTTCCGTGTCTTCCCTGCAGGTCTTCTCTTCAAGGTTTTCCTGCCCTAGAACCTGTCCTCTGAAGATACAGTGAGTTTCTTGCGTCCGTGACGACGGCGGGAAGCCAGTACACGACGTCCGTTTGGTGAAGACATGCGCTCGCGGAAACCATGTTTGTTACGACGCTTGCGCTGTGATGGTTGGAATGTTCTTTTCATTATTTTGTGCTTTTATATTTTCGAAATAACTTTTGGGAGTGCAAAGGTAGTGTTTTTCGCTTTAAATGCAAATTATTTTCCGTAAAATAAATTAAGCGTCAATGAATATCACAAGTTTCCCGTCAAAATATGGATCATTGATCCATGAATTGATGCGCCAGGTGTGGACTGAGCCAGGCTTTATCCTGAATTTTCCTGTCATTTCCGCTATTTCCTCCACTACATCGCCTCCCTTCAGGTATGCTATTCCGCGGGTGTATCTGCCTTTCACCCAAGGAATGAACTTGTCAAGTGAGGTGACGGCCCTTGAAACCACGTAGTCGAATTTCCCTGGGATGGTCTCGGCCCTCGCGTTTACCGTCTCAACATTAGCCAGGGAGAGGGATTTCGCGACCTCCGAAGCCACGGTTATCTTTTTCCCGACCGAATCGCAGAGGGTGAATTTTGCGCACGGGAACATTATGGCCAGCGGGATTCCTGGAAAGCCTCCTCCAGTGCCCACATCGAGGATGCGTACGGCATCCGGCCTGTCCGCTCCGGCGGTTCCGGATGATATTGTCTTGTACATGTCAGGGAAATTGAGACGGAAGTATTCGGCTATGGCTATGGAATGCATGACATGATGCAGGTACAGCATGTCAATGTCCTTCCTGGAAATTACGTTTATTTTGGAGTTCCAGTCCCGGTACAGTGCTTCCATCTCCTTGAACTTCTCCATCTTCCCGTCGCCTATGTCTGGGAATTTCCCTTTAATGAAGGATTCGAAATCGGTAAAACTCTTTATCATGTTCACTCGGCAGATTTTATGTCCGCTGCAAAAATAGCAATTTCCGGCGATTTGTACAGATTTGTGCCCGCGTGTCTCTGTGCTTTCTGCGTGTCACAGCAGTTCGTCGGAAATTTCCATCATCTTGAGCAGCATGGCCTTTGCCCGTCTGATTTTTGTCTTTACGGTATTTATAGGCATGTCTAGCGCTTCTGCGATTTCCTTATACCCGAAATTGTCTATCAGGTTCATCCTGGCTACGGTCTTGTAGTCGTCTTTCAGCTTTTCTATATTTTCCAGCCACTTGTCGTATTCCTGCTGCTTGATTATGTCCTCTTCGGGATTATGGAAGGCTGCCGGTATCTCATTGACTTCGGGTTTCTCGTTTATCGAGGTCGTAGGGAGGTTGTTCTTCTCCCTGTCCTTCCTGCTGATATGGTCGAAGGCAGTATTCCGGGCTATCCTGTACAGCCAGGTCGAGAATTTGTATTCGGAGTTGTATGACCCTATCTGGCTGAACGCCTTCTGGAAGCTTTCCAGTGCGATGTCCTCTACATCTTCCTTCTGGATGACGTATTTTGAAATATGGTTCTTTACACCGGCGTGGTATCTGGTGTAAAGGACGATAAAGGCCGCCTGGTCCTGCTTCAGGGCCATTTCTACCAGTTCCGTGTCGGAAAGGTTAGTGAGCTTCGAGCCAGTTTTTCCCATAGTTGCATTCTACAGTAAGTGGTATAGAGAGCTGGATAACGTTCTCCATTTCCCTCTTTACAATGTCTTTCAGTGTCTCGGCCTCGTCCTTGAAAGCGTCGAATACGAGTTCGTCGTGGACCTGCAGCACCATCCTGCTCCTGAGCCCCGCTTCCGTGATTTTCCTGTCTACCCCGATCATGGCCTTCTTAATGATGTCGGCCGAAGACCCTTGTATCGGGGCGTTTATGGCGTTCCGTTCCGCGAGTGACCGCACCGTGGCGTTCTTTGAGTTGATGTCCGGCAGGTAGCGTCTCCGGCCGAACAGCGTCTTCACGTAGCCCAGCTCCCGGGCCGATTCTGTCGCGCTCTTTATATAGGTGGAGATGGACGGGAAGTTCGCGAAGTAGTCTTCTATTATCTTCTTGGCCTGCGGCCTCGGTATCCTGAGCCTCTGGGCCAGGCCGAAGGACGAGATGCCGTACATGATTCCGAAATTGGCCGTCTTTGCAATCCTCCTCTGCTCTGGTGTGACTTCGCTTATGTCGATGCCGAATATCTTGGCCGCCGTCATGGCATGGACGTCGAGGTTGTGTCTGAATGCATCGATAAGGTGCCGGTCCTGGCTCAGGTGTGCCATGATTCTCAGCTCTATCTGCGAGTAGTCTGCTGAAAGGATGATCCCGTCCGGGCTGCTCGGTATGAAGGCTTTGCGTATTTCTTTCCCGCGCTCCGTCCGTACCGGGATGTTCTGCAGGTTGGGTTTCGAGGAACTTAGCCTGCCGGTGGCCGTAAGTGCCTGGTTGAAGTTCGTGTGGATTTTTCCGGTCTTCTGGGAAACAAAGTTGTGGAAAGGCTCTATGTATGTGGACAGCAGCTTTTTGACAGCCCTGTATTCAAGTATCTCTCCTATTATCGGGTGCCTGTCTGACAGTGCAGTCAGGGTTTCCTCATCTGTGGAGTAGTTGTAACGGACCCCGCTTTTGGCCTTGACCTTCGGGTCAAGCATCAGCTTTTCAAACAGCAGATGTCCTATCTGCTTTGGGGACAGGATGTTGAGATCAGGTTCTCCGGCCATTTCCCTGATCCTGTCCTGTATTTCCTCAAGTTCCTTGTTGAGTTGTGCGGCATAGTGCCTCAGCTGTCCGAGGTCCACGCGTACCCCTGCACGCTCCATCTTTGAAAGGACGTTTATCAGCGGTTCCTCGATCTGGTCATAAAGCTGGGACATCCCTGATTTTGCAAGGTCTCCGCGGACCTTTTCTCCGATATTGGCTATGACGGCGGCTTCCTTGAATGACGCATCTTCGTCCGAGTCCGTGTCCCCGTCGTTGAACAGGGTCTGCTGTACCTGTCTGCCGGATATGGCCTGGTCCATGTCAATATCCATATATACCTTTGCCAGGATGTTCAGCTTGTGGCTTTTCTCAGGGTTTATCACATAGTGCATCAGCTCTATATCCAGCAGCTTGCCCTCCAGGGTGATGCCGGTTTCCGCAAGCAGGTTGCACTGGGCCTTGAGGTCGTATCCGTATTTTTCTGTCCCGGGGTCGGAAAGTATGGACGCGAAGTCTTCCGGAGCCCCTGCCGAGACATAAGTGTGTTCCGGAGACAATACGCTGACAGTCATCTTCTTGATTCCGGAGAATATGCTCTCCCCGTAGCTCTCTGTCCGAAGTGAGCATTTCCCGGAGCGTCTGGCCATTCCGGTCATTTCGGCCGGGCTGATGCATACGTATTCTATATTTACCGGTTTCGTCCCGGTCTCCTGCAGCCCGAGATGGCTGATGTATTTTTTCAGCGACCCGAATTCGTATTTGTCGAAAAGTTCTGCTATCAGCGGATCATAGCTCATGTCTACCGCCATCTCCTCCGCTTCCGCCGCGACCGGCACGTCCGTGCGGATGGTCACCAGCTCCTGGCTCAGCAGGATATGTCCCCGGGCCTCCTCGAATGCTTCCCTCTGTCTTGGAGGAAGCTCGTCGAGGTGTTCATAGATGCTTCCTACGCTCCCGTATTTCGCTATCAGCTTCCCTGCACCTTTCTCTCCGACACCCTTTACGCCTGGCACATTGTCGGAGGTGTCCCCGCAGATTGTCAGCATGTCTATAATCTGCAGCGGGGTGCTTATCCCGTATTTGCCGCATATTTCGGCAGGACCGATGATTTCGCTGTCGGCCCCCGCCTTTCCCGGCTTGAACTGCAGGATATTGTCTGTGATGAGCTGTCCGTAGTCCTTGTCCGGTGTGACCATATAGATCCTGAACCCTTCCTTCTCCTCCTTCTTCGCCACAGTACCTATCACGTCATCGGCCTCGTAGCCGCTTACCATCAGCACCGGTATATGCAAAGCCCCGCACAGTTCCGTCAGGGGATCCAGCGCGTCTATGATTGCCTGTGGCGTGTCCTCCCTTGTGCCCTTGTATTCCGGGTACAGCTTGTGCCTGAAGGTCCCGCCAGGAGGGTCGAACGCCACCGCAAGGTGTGTCGGCTTTTCTTTCTCAATGAGTTCGAGGATGTATTTCGTGAATCCGAAAAGGATGGACATGTCCTCTCCTTTGGAGTTGATCATGGGGCGTTTGAGGAACGCGTAGTACATTTTGAAAATCAGGGCGTGCCCATCTATCAGGAAGAGTCTCTTGTCCATTCTTTATACCGGAGTTTCAAATTTCCAAAGGTATAAATTTTAACTTTAAAAGAAAAAATTATAATGCCTATCTGTACTTTTCCAGTATGAAGAAATCCCTTTCGGTGAGATTGCATCTCCTGGCGATATACTTGCAGCAGTCGAGCCTCCCCACGGTCCTGGTCCTTGAATCGGACGCGAAAGTGAATTTGAGCCCGGCCCTTTTCGCTATCCGGACAAATTCTTCATGAGGGACATGTGCAGTGCCGTTTATTTCTATTGCCACGCCTTTTGAGCATGCGGCATCAATTATACAGTCCAGTCTTTTCCTTGTCCAAAGGTCATCGATGGTCAAATCCTTGGAACGGTGCACATGCAGATCCATCAATGGGAAGCCGTCTTTGCCATCCGGCTTCTCTGCCGGCTTCCTCTTGCCCTCTGCCGGACTTATGTTCAGGACGACCCCAGCGCACAGAAGCCCCCGATATTTTCAGAAACGTTTTTCTGTCCATGTGTTTCCGGTACTATAATTCCGGGACAAAATTAGCCAATGCGTGAACGGACCGGACCTATGCCGTCGGCAAAGACAGGAAACGCGACAAAGGGCAAGAACGTCTTGATATGGTACGCATATTTGTGGCCTGCAATGCATCCAGGAGTATTTCCCTTGATGATGTCGTCCGCCATACAGGTATGGGCAAGTCGGCTTTCTGTGCATTTTTCCGGCGTGCCACCGGAAAGACCTTCATCGCCTACCTGAACGGATACAGGATAGGGCAGGCATGCCGGATGCTGAGTCAGGAAGATATGCCGGTATCAGAGATATGTTACCGGGCGGGCTTCTCTGACATACCGTATTTTAACCGTGTATTCAAAAAGGCCATGGGATGCACTCCCTCTGCATACCGTAGCCGGGTACATCCCGGTCAGGATACGGGAAACGTCTGATATTCTTCCGGAACTTCACAAAAATGTGTAACTTTAAAATTTCATTTTCGTTTCAGAAACAGCCCGTAGCTTTGCGGAAGAAACGATGAACATAATTTTTCCCGGACATGAAGATACTTATTGTGGAAGATGAAGCCGCACTGCAGGACCTGATGTCCAGGGCCCTCAGGAAAGAAGGCTTCGTAGTGGAAAACGCTGTCGACTTCAGCTCCGCCGTCGACAAGCTCGATGTGTATGTTTACGACTGCGTCCTTCTGGATATCATGCTGCCGGGAGGCAGCGGCCTGGACATTCTGTCCCATATAAAGGAGATGAACCGGAAGGTGAACGTGATTATCATTTCGGCGAAGGACTCTATTGACGACAAGGTGCGCGGACTTGAGCTCGGCGCCGATGACTATCTGGCCAAACCGTTCCATATCGCGGAGCTTGTGGCCCGTATACGCAGCGTGGCCCGCCGCAGCAAGGCTGACGGGGATTTCGCCTTCAGGTACGGGAATCTGGTCCTCGAGCCGGAGTCCAACAGGCTTGCCGTCGGGGGCAAGGACGTGCCTCTCCTGAAGAAGGAGTTTGACATACTTAAGTATTTTATGCAGAGACCCGGCCACCTTGTGGACAAGGCAGTACTGGCGGAGGCGGTATGGGGTGACCATATCGACCAGACGGACAATTTCCAGTTTGTCTATGCCCAGATGAAGAACCTGAGAAGGAAGCTGTCCGAAGCGGGGGCCGATGTGGAGATAAAAGCCGTATATGGTTTCGGGTATAAGCTGACCATGAAGTAGTTCCTGCAACTTACACATATTAATGCCTGCATCATGAAATTCATTTACAGGATAATCCTGTGGCTTTCCGCCCTAATGCTTGTGTTCATGACCCTGTGGGGCATCTTTTTCTACAGGGGGATGGAAGAGGAGATCATCGACGAGACCGACGACATGCTCGAGGCCTACTCGGCAGACATCATCATGAAATGGCTTTCCGGAGTGGAGATCCCTTCAATAGACAACGGCTCGAACAATACGTACTACATCCGCAAGGTAAGTCCCGAATATGCGGCCTCTGTTCCGCGCATTTCGTATGAGGACGAGATGATATTCATCGCGAACAAGGGTGAAACAGAGGCTGCGAGAATACGGCATCATATATTCATGGACGAGGACAGCTCGTACTATGAATTGACCGTGGCTGTCCCTTCCTTTGAGCGACAGGACCTTATAAGTGCCATTCTCAGGTGGATGGTTTTCCTGTATTTCATCCTGCTGGTGGCATGCATAGGTATCACCGTCGCTGTGGTGGAGTACAACTTCAGGCCTCTGAAGGCCCTTGTTGAATGGGTAAAGTCCTACGTCCCCGGGAAAAAGAACGCCCCGGTGCCGTGCAATACGGAAATCAGCGAATTCCGCACCCTCGCCGTGGCCACCCAGGAGGCTGCGGACAGGTTCGAGAGACAGTACGAGCTTCAGAACCAGTTCATCGGTAACGCATCCCATGAGCTGCAGACCCCTCTGGCCGTCTGCACTGGACGGATTGAGATGCTGCTTGACTCCGACACGCTGACCATGCAGCAGGCCGAGGAGCTGACGGGAATAAACCGTACCCTCCAGCGCCTCGTCCGCCTGAACCGCACACTGCTCCTGATGACCAGGATAGACAACGGCCAGTTCATGGAGACCTCTGATACGGATATAGTTTCACTGGTGAAGGATTCTGCAGAAATGTTTGATGAGATATACGGATACAAGGGAATGCGCTCCGAAATTTCCGGGGACCCATCCCTGGCGGTTAGGATGAACGAGCAGCTTTCCTCGATCCTTGTCTCCAACCTGCTCAAGAACGCCTTTGTCCACGGCCCGTCAGACTCTGTTGTCGGCATATCCGTCAGAGGCAGGACACTTACCGTGACGAATGACGGCGGCTCACCTCTGGACAGGGACAGGATATTTGAGCGTTTCTATCAGGGGCCTGGCAAGAAGGAAGGCTCTTCGGGCCTCGGCCTTGCCCTCGTCAGGTCCATCTGTGAAAGATATTCGTTTTCCCTTGAATATTTCTACGACGGGAGACACAATTTCAGGGTGGTATTCTGAAATTTCACCGTGATTTCATTTCCGTTTCAGAAACTAGCGGTACTTTTGCAATGCAAACAATTAAAACAACAGATACAATGAAAAGGATAATGACAGTACTTGCCTTTATAATGGCATTCACATTTGCAGCTTCAGCGGACAATGACAGGGCAGTCACCTTCGACCGCCTCCCGGTCAAGGCGAAGGAATTCATAACTGCCGGATTCCCTGGCCAGAAGCTTGCCTACGCAAAGCAGGAGAGGGATTTTCTGGAGGTACATTATGAGGTGGTGATGGTGAACGGGACGAAAATGGAGTTCGACCGCAGGGGGGAGTGGACAAGTATCGAGTGCCGGTATTCCACCATAGACAGGAACCTTGTGCCTGAGCCTATCAGGAATTATGTGGAAAATGCATATGAGGGGGCGGAGTACAGGGAGATCTCCAGGGACAGGCGAGAATATGAGGTAAAGCTCACTTACGGTCTTGAACTTACTTTCGACAGGAATTTCAACCTAATGGGTATAGACGACTGAGCCCGTTGCAGGAACGGTTCCGGGCAGGCGGTATCGGACATTACGGATTATGGATACGAGAATTTTGACTGTGCTTCTTGTTGCGCTTTTGCCTGTGTTTCCTTCAGAAGCGGTCCCGTATACGGGAAGGGTGTTTGATGACAGGAACGGAAACGGGATATGGGATGAGGGGGACACGGCCCTCGCCGGGGTATGCGTGTCTGACGGCCTCAATGTGGCCGAGACATCCGGGGATGGGCTTTACAGCCTTCCTGGCCATGCTTCAGCGAGGTTCATATCGGTGACGGTCCCTTCCGGGTACATGGCCCGGCGGCATTACTGCAGGGCGGGGGACGGCGGTCCATGCGATTTCGCCATGTCCAGGTATGATGCCTGGACCGGCAGGAGAGGAGAGCACCGTTTTATCCAGGTCACGGATACCGAGATTTCAGATGTCGCCTCCAATGAGGGGTGGACCGGGGATGTCAGGAGATATGCGGCAGTGGAGAAGGCGGCCTTCGTGATCCATACCGGTGACATCTGCTATGAGAAGGGCCTGAAGGCCCATGCGGAGCTGATGAACACGGAGAATATGGGGATACCTGTATACTACTCCATAGGGAATCATGACCTCGTAGACGGGGCCTGTGGCGAGGAACTTTTCGAGAGCCTTTATGGCCCTGTATGGTATTCTTTTAATGTAGCCGGGACGCACTATATCGTGCTGCCGATGCTTTCCGGGGACAGGAAGCCCGGCTATACCGCGGACGATGTGTGCGCATGGATGGAAAACGATCTTTCCCATGTTGACCCGGGCACTCCCCTGATAGTCTTCTGCCATGACCTGCTGTCGGAAAACGGGTCTTTTGTATATAATGGTTGTAACGGGTCTTCAGTTGACCTTTCTCTGTACAACCTCCGCGCATGGGTATACGGCCATTACCATACGGATTATGTGCGCCGCTACGGGAATGTACTTTCTGTAAGCACTCCGCCTGCGTCAAAAGGGGGCATAGACCATTCTCCTGCAGCATTCAGGGTGTTCCGTACGGATGCAGACGGGAATGTGTCTACGGAGCTCAGGTATCCGGGCATAGGGCATCATGTGCGTATAGCGTCCCCGAAAGGGAAGTGCGCCACGGACAGGATTGTGGTCAACGCCTATTCGTCATCTTCCTATGTTGAATATGTGGAATATGCATGCTTGTACAAGGGTATGCCTGCCGGGAGGTCCGGCAAGGCTGTACAGATGACTGACTGGTCATGGACCGGCGGGCTCCGTCTGCCGGCCCGGTATGCCGGGAGGGAACTTACCCTCAGGGTGGAGGTGGTCTTCAGCGATGGCAGTGCCGTGACCGCCGAAGAGGTATTCACGTATGAGCCGGAGCTCGGGGCCCTGGCCTGTGTGCAGGGGGACTGGCCGTGCATGCGGGGTAATCCTTCGCATACCGCCTCTGGAATGGATCTGGGGGACAGCCTTTCGCTTGTATGGGCAGCCAATGCCGGCGGGAATATATTCATGGCATCTCCGGTAGTGCATGACGGAAAGGTCTGTGTGGCTTCATCGGCAGACGGCCAGGAATCCGGTCCGTGTGTATGTGCCTTTGATTCGGGAACGGGAAGGTTGCTGTGGAAATACAGGACCAGGGCGGCGGTGAAGGGCTCGCTTGCCGCTGAAGGTGGCCGTATCTTCGCGCAGGATGTCTACGGGTGGCTCTATTCCCTGGATTCTGCTACAGGCTCCCTTGAATGGGAGTGCCGACTGCCTGTGAATGACGGTCATCCGCCGCTTATGGACGGGCTCGTCGCAGGAGAAGGGACTGTATATGCCGGAAGCGGTAAGGGACTGTCGGCTTATGTGGCTGCGGACGGCAGGATGCTCTGGAGGAATGACGGATGGAGCCAGGGCGAGGGTACTGTCGCGACCCTGTCCCTTGGCGGAGGTATGCTGATAGGCTCCGCCCAGTGGAGATCCCTTTACGGCAATGACGCCGGCACGGGCAAGCTTCTGTGGAGCCGCGCTGATTCCGGTCTCAACTTCCGGGCAGCATCTGCGGCGGTATACGGAGAGAGGCTCTATGTGACATCTGGACGGCGCGTGTTCATGATAGATATTGCGGACGGTGAAACTGTCATGGAAAGGGAGCTCCCGTTCAACCTTGACGTGGCATCTTCTCCTGTAGTTGCCGGAGGATGTGCCGTGTTCGGTACTGCTGACAGCGGAGTCGTCGGGACGGATGCGGGAAGTCTTGAGCCGGAATGGAATATGCCTGTGGGCAATGCTTTGATACTTACGGCTCCGTATACAAGACATCCTGTACGGACGGTGGAGGCGCCGGCCGTGCTGTGTGGGGACACCCTGTTTGTCGGTGCTTCCGACGGGAATATGTATTCATTAGACCCGGTCACGGGAAAGAAGCTCTGGAGCTATGACTTCGGCGCTCCGGTGCTCGGTCCCGCCGCCGTTTCAGGAAACATGCTTTTTGTTTCTGATTTCGGGGGCAATGTCTACGCGTTCACCATCGGACGGTGATTCGCCCCTTCGGTGCTGTTTCCTGTAGAAGCTCGGTGCTGTACCGGAGTATTGCCTGAAGGCCCGGCTGAAGTACTGGTTGTCCGTATATCCGGTCCTGACGGCTATCTCCGAAATGGACAGCCTGCTGTTTTTCAGGAGTTCCGATGCCTCCATCATGCGTTTTCTGGTGACATACTCCATTATTCCCATGCCTGTGAGGCTTTTTATCTTTTTGTAGAAGGTTGCCCGTCCCATGCACATATGGTCTATTATTATCTGGGCGCACAGCCTGTCATTGGACAGGTTTGACAATATGAAACTGTCCAGTTTCTCCAGGAACTGCCGGTCAGGATTTTCTGCCGGGACTGTTTCAAGACAAGTCCCCTCAGCCACCTTGTATTCATCAGTCTTTATTATGTCGGACCGTTTCCTGTCCCTGGCAAGTTTTTTCCCGTATATGCAGCCAGCCGGCATGAAAATGAGCAGTGCAAGTGTCACTATCCATGGCAGGCGAATGTCCAGTTGTATGTCAGTGTCTGTATCCTGCCATTTCCCGGCCCTGTCGAGCCAGGCTGCCTTAATCCTGTAACGTCCCGGAAACAGCCCGGAAAGGTCAAGAACGTTGTCAGAATATACTGTCCTTGTTTTCAGGAAGCCTTTGACCGTATATCTGAATTCGTGTTTTTCCATGGCTCCGGCCCCGTTCAGGCATACTTCCATCTGTGCGGATCTGTGCCTGTTCTGCAGCAATATCCGGTAGGTCCCGTCTTCTTTTCTGGCATAGCCGATTTTTTCGCTTCCGCTTGTCACCCCGATCAGTGATATGTCTCGTGAAACCATTGGCGGGTATGATGCTTCAGGATGTATCACGCACAGTCCTGCTGTCCCGCCTGCATATATCTCCCCTGATGACGACCGTATTGAAACGTTCTCTATGAAATAATTGCCTGTATAGCCGTCGGAACTGTCGAATATGGTGTATTCCCCGGGGTCGGCGCATGACATCTTCACAAGCCTGGAGTCGGTCATGAGGTATATGTTCCCCAGGGCATCTGCCTCCAGTGAAAGGATTTTTCCGTTGTAGTCTGAAGGCACATGGGAGAATTCCCGGCTGGTCATGGGAATCCTGGCCAGGGAGTTGGATTTCAGTATCCAGAGAGTGTTCCCCGATCTACGTACGGTATTGATGTCCCCTCCGTTGGAATGGAATATGTGTTCCGCCTTGACCCTGTCCGGATAGAGTGCCCAGATGTCGTAATGGTCATATATGACTGTCTCCCCCGGACCGGAATAGGCTGTCCAGAAGTTGCTGCTGGACTTTATTCTGTAGATTCCCGGACCGGTTATCTTCCCTGACGGGATATTGTAGTTGTATATGCTGTCTGCAAGTACATATACATTCTCTTCATCATACCGTTCCAGGTTTATGATTATGTCTTTTTTCAGGATATTGCCGTTTGTTTCTTCGTCTGAAATGGTTATGCGTTCTGTCTTCCCGGAACCGGTGTCGTATCTGTATATGCCTTTATTGTAGACCGAGATGAGCATCTGTCCGTTCCCGATATCCTCGATCGAGGCTACCTTTTCGTGCCCCATTGCCTCAAGTACCCTGAACTTTCTTCCATTCCCGTGTTCAAGTATGGCGATGCCGCTCCCGTCCGTACCTATCCATATGTTCCCGCCGCTGTCTTCTCTCAGGCATGAAACTACGGAACTGTTGGCCCCCCTGTCTTTCGGGAAACCGAATTCGTCATTGTCGAAGTTCCTTACGGGAGTATATTTGAGGCATAGGATACCATGCCTTACAGTGCCCATCCATATTTCGCTTCCGTATATCTCCATACAGTTCACTGATTCGATTTCCGGCGGAGGAAGCTGCCCGCATGAGAACTCCTTGATGTTTTTTATGCACATGGAGGAAAGGTCCGCCTCGTAGATCCCGTCCCCGTCCGTCGTTACATATATTTTACCATTGCATTCTTCAAGCCCCAGTATTATGTGCCCTTCCAGGAAAGAACGGATTTTCCTGTATTCCTTCCCGTGGCTGCCCTCCTGTCCTGAAATGCAGATGACGCCGTTATTGTGGAATGCCATCCATATACGTCCTTCCCGGTCAACGCACAGGTCGTTCACCAGGGAATCGTGTCCGAGGCCGTATATTTTCCTTGCCAATCCCGAGCGCAGGCCGACTGTATATACCCCGTCGGCATCGGCCGTGACTATACAGGTGGTGTCATCAATGAATTCCAGATGGTCGGCCTTGCGCGGCAATGATCCTGCGTCCATTACCATCCTGAGGCTGTCCTGTGTCCGGTCCTGCCCTGCTATCCCGTCTTTGCATATGAAATATATCCCGTCTTTCCAGGTGTCATAGTCATACGGTATGACAGGGACCCCGTCAATGCTTTCCCTGCTGAAGGTGTCTGTACTGTGGTGGTACCTGTACAGACCGGATGATGTGGCGGCCCAGATGCCCCCGCTGTTGTCCACGGAGATGAACCTTATCCTTTTGTTGAGGAAGGAGCTGTCGGAATTGTAGCTTTTTATCTTGCCTTCGGCAATCCTGTCGAGACCTTTGTCCGAGCCGATCCAGTATGTGCCGGCCGAGTCCCTGGCTATAGACAGTATCTTGTTGCCGGACAGTCCTTCTCCGCTGCCTAAGGTACTGTATTGCAGATATGGATTTTTGTCCGTCTGCTCTCCTGCATGAACGGCTGCAGGGGCAGGCGATGCCAGTGCGGCATATAATGTAATGAAGTGCAGGCAGAGGGTTTTCAGTGTCATTGTATGGTAACAAGGTTATGTCATACAAAGTTAAGGAATAACTTGGATTTTTGTCTCCCGGTATTGGAAAATAGTCTCCGGTGGATGAAATTTCAATAAAAATGGACATAATTCATAGCCGGTGTATGCGCTAATGGCGAAATTAGTGAAACAATAATTCAAAAATGGATTATCTATGAAACAACTACAGTCTTCTTTTTTATTGCGGCTGTCTTTCCTGTCTTTCCTTGCCGTTCTGGCGGCGTCAGAGTTTCTGCATGCGCAGGATTCAGGACTCGCTGTGAGCGGGAAGGTATATGACCAGAACGACCAGCCCGTGGCCGGTGCAAGCATCGTGGTCCAGGGGACCAGGACCGGTGTCATAACGGAAAATGACGGTTCCTATGAAATCCGTGTGCCGGACAGGAAAGCCGTGCTGGAGGTCTCGTTCCTCGGATATGAGCCGCAAAGCCGTGCAGTAGGCTCCCAATTGATTATAGACTTTTTCCTGGAAGAGGACAGGGAAGCTCTGGATGCGGTCGTGGTAGTTGCTTACGGTACGCAGACCAAGGCAACTGTCACAGGCGCTCTCTCTACAATGGAGTCCGCCCAGCTGAAGAACACTACTGTGGCGGATTTCACCAATATCCTTGCCGGCCAGCTTCCCGGGGTGGCCACCATCCAGACGACGGGGCAGCCTGGTGCGGACAATGCAAGGATATTCGTGCGCGGGGCGGGCTCCCTCAACGATGCGGCTTCTTCCCCGCTGATTCTTGTAGACGGCATAGAGAGGCCGATGTCATCTATCGACCCGAACGAGATAGAGAGCCTGTCCGTGCTGAAGGACGCCTCATCGACTGCCGTCTTCGGGGTCAGGGGAGCGAATGGCGTGATCCTCGTCACCACCAAAAGGGGGGAGATTGGGAAGCCACGGATTTCCATCAATTCTACAGTGGGGTTCCAGCATCCTATGTCATATGTGGAACAGGTGAGCAGCTATGAATATGCAAGGTTCTGGAACATGAAGCAGCAGAACGACGGCATCACCGACCCGAAGAAGCTGTTCACACGAGAGGCTATCGAGGCGTACCGCATCGGCTCAGACCCCATAATGTATCCCGACACGGACTGGTCTGAACTCATGTATAAGGAGATGTTCCTCCAGACGAAACACAATATAAACATATCCGGAGGTACGGAGAACGTGAGATATTTCGTTTCCATGGGGCTTTTCTACCAGGACGGCCTCCTGAAACAGCTTCCCGGCCTCGACTATGACAACAACTACAAGTACAACAGGTACAATTTTCGCGCGAATCTGGACTTCAAGCTTTCCAATACCACCCAGATGAAACTTAACATAGGCGGCAATGTGGGTAAAAGCCAGGAACCGAAGGTAGAAAGCGATATGGCCCATGTATGGAACCATACACGTATTTGGGCGCTCCCTATGGTCAGTCCCGGCATGATTGACGGAATAAGGACCCTTGTACCGAGCAGCATACTTCCTGGTCTTGAGATGCGTGACGGGTACAGGCCTTTTTACGGATACGGGTATAAGCAGCTTTACAGGGCCACGCTTAACCTCGACCTCGAGCTGACCCAGCGCCTGGATTTCATCACGGACGGCCTGAGTGTATCTGCAAAAGGAGGCTATGACATAAACATGAGTCTTGACAAGATACATACAGGATACGGGGCCGAGTACCAGACAGTATATTACAAGACGACCTTGGAGGACAACACTATCCCGATGACAGATCCGGATTTTGACAAAACACTGGTTTATGTTCCTCAGGGATCTAACAGTTCACTTGGATATTCAGAGACTTCCGGATACGACAGGAACTGGTATATGGAATTCCGTCTTGACTACAGGAGGAAGTTCAACGGCAAGCATGCCGTTACCGGACTGCTGCTGTACAACCAGTCCCAGGACTATTATCCTACCGTTTACAGCGGCTCCAAAGCTGCCTATTCTTATCTGCCGAGAGGCTATGTCGGTCTTGTGGGCAGGGTCACCTATGCCTATATGGATAAATATCTGGTGGATTTCAACGCGGGGTACAACGGTTCCGAGAACTTCGCTCCGGGGCGCAAGACCCGATACGGCTTTTTCCCTTCAGGCTCCATAGGATGGGTGATATCCGAAGAGGGCTTCATGAAAAGGCAGGACGTAGTTGACTTCCTGAAGATAAGGGCATCTGTAGGACTTGTCGGAAACGACCTCGGTACATCGTCCAGGTTCATGTACATGGAAGGCGTCTGGAACCCTGCAGGAAGCTACAGTTTCGGGGTTGACAACCCTAACGGCCTTCCTTACTATACGCTCGGCACTCCCGGAAACCCTGGGGTAACATGGGAGAAAGCCTTGAAATACAATGTCGGACTCGATATGAACATGTTCAGGAACCGTCTTTCCCTGACTGCCGACTTCTTCCTTGAAGACAGGAACGGAATCCTGGTAACGCCTAATTCCATGCCTTCGATAATAGCTACCCCTCTTCCGAACCTCAACATCGGTGAGGTCAAGAACAAGGGATATGAAATATCTCTGGGATGGTCCGACACACGTCCTTCATCGTTCTATTACAGCATCGATGCCAATGTCTCATTCGCAAGGAACAGGATCATCTATATGGATGAGGTCAAGAGCGAATTCGACTACCAGAACCAGACAGGAGGACCTACCGGAAGGAAGACCGGACTATATAAGTTCATCCGCCTGTACAGGGACAGCGACTTCATCACGGACAATGCTACCGGCGAAAGGATTCTTGACCCTTCACTGCCTCAGCCTAACGTGAAGGTCTATCCTGGAGACGCCATGTATGCGGACCTTAACGGGGACAATGTAGTGAACGGGGACGACACCATGGTCTACGGGTATTCTACCAGGCCGGAGTATGTATTCGGGCTCAACGCCACATTCGGCTACAAGGGATTTTCCCTGACCATGAACTGGACGGGCGCGACGCATGTGGACAAGATGATGGAGCTCGACTACAGGATTCCGTTCACAAATGCCGGAAACAGGGGTCTGATTGATTATTTCTATACTGACTGCTGGACCCCGGAGAACCCGGACGGCACCCTTCCGCGTGCCGCAGAGACTTCAGAGGGATGGAATTCATCCAATTCTACCCTCTGGCTCAGGGACGCCTCCTACGTAAGGCTGAAAGAGCTCACTCTCGGGTATACATTTTCCCAGAACAACTTTTTCAGGAAACTCGGAATTAATTCTCTCGAGGTATTCTTCACCGGTTACAATCTCCTTACTTTCAGCCCAATGAAGTTCGAGGATCCGGAGACTGTGGCCAACAACAGAGGCGAATACCCTCTGGTCAAGACATTCAACCTTGGACTTAATATTAACTTTTAAAGGATGATTGAGATGAAAGTTTTTGAACCACTGATACTGGCAAGTATACTGATGCTGATCTCATCCTGTGCCGACATAAGGTTCGGCGATGCCGGCCTGAGCAAGGCGCCTGAATCGTCCGGGGCTACCATCGATTCCCTGTTCTCGTCTATACAGGATGCAGACAAGGTGCTTGTGGCGGCGTATTCATATCTTCCGTACTGCCTTCCTGTAGACAGTGATACAAAATTGGGAGACAATACATTGGAGTCTTTGACAGATTTACAGCAAAGTGTCAGGAACCATGTTTCCGACGGGCCGAGGAACCTTTACTACAACGGAGCCCTGAACTCCACCCTCTCGTCCCAGGATGCCGGTAACGAGGCCTACCGTTTCGGTTCCGAGAACGACTACAGGGCCATACGCTACGGATGGATATTCATCGAGAACGCCCACCGGATTCCAGATATCACGGATGAGGTAAGGAACAGGAAGATAGCAGAGGCCAAGATGTGCATAGCTATAGCCTATTCCAACATGATGCGCTATGTCGGGGGCATCCCTGTCCTGGACCATTCGATTCAGGTAAACGAGGAAATGAAATTCCCGCGCTGGACTTTTTCGGATACGGTGGACTGGATTGTGGACCTGATAGACTCCGCTGTACCTTACCTTCCGTGGAAGGTGGATGCCCTGGAGGACGGCAGGATGACCAGGGCCGGTGCTTTGGGCCTGAAACTCAGGGTACTTTGCTTTGCTGCGAGCGACACGTTCAACTCGGACACCCCATACCATCCGCAGGCAACGGAGTACCAGTGCTATATGAACTATGACCACGGACGCTGGGAGAGGGCGAAGGATGCCGCCGATGAGTTCATGAAGGAATGGCAGGAGAACGGGTACTATGACCTGGTGCAGCCTGAGGAGCCTACCCACATGGCAAGGAGGCTGGCATACCGCAAGGGGTATTATGACAGGGGTATGTGCGAGACCCTGATATCCATAAGGAAAGGCTATGATGTCGGTACCCATTACCGTTTTGTCGACTATAATGCCAGGCTCTATGCCTGCCCGACTTTGAACTGGGCGAATATGTATCCGTGGGAAGACGGCACCGATTTCCCTGAGGACTTCGACTGGAAGAACCCTCCTAAGCAGCCGTTCTTCACTCCGGACGGCTCCGGGAATCCTCCTGGCATACCTACCAGGGACCCGAGACTTTACGAGAACATAGCTGTGCCAGGGGATATATATGCAGACGGGACTGTCGCACCGGTACATAAGAACCATCCGAACTACAAGCCGGAAGGGACCGGGTTCAGGGCAATGAAATATGTTCTCCAGGATGAGGATGAAAGAAGCAACAGACCTGTACATTGGGCTTACCTCCGGCTGCCGGAAGTGCTCCTCAGTGCAGCCGAGGCATATAATGAAGCGGACGGTGCCCCGTCAGCGGAGGCATACGGTTTTGTGAACAGGGTGAGGGCGAGGGTAGGCCTGTCCCCTCTTCCTGAAGGTATGGACAAGATGGCATTCCGGAAAGCTGTCCTGAAAGAAAGGGCCCTTGAGTTCGGATACGAGGAGGTGAGATGGTTCGACCTTGTCAGATGGGGGATGAAAGACGATTTCACGAAAACCCTGTACGGCCTGTATTCTACGGGAAATGAGCAGAACAACCCTACCGAGTTCACGTTCGAGCCTTTCGAGCTTCCGAAAAGGCACTGGGCGATAATATGGGACAGCAAATGGTATCTGGCCCCAATCCCGAAGGTGGAGGTCGATAAAAACTACGGCATGACCCAGAATCCGGGATGGTAATGCAGTTTATCCAGCTTAAAACCAGAAATATGAAAAGGAAAATCACATATCTGTTCTTGTCGGGGATGATCCCTGTGTGGGCCATGGCCCATGAGCCGGCCGAGGCATTCTTGAGCGACTCATTGTATATGCCCCATGGCGGAGAGTATGCATCCAGTCATGTAACGGCGGTATCCGACGTGTTTGAAAAATCCCCTGAGTACGATGTGGCCAAGGCATTGTACGGACGCATTCCGGGACTGCTGGTGAATCAGGGGTACAGCGTAGACAATCCTACAGCGAACCTTTCTTCGTTGAGTCTCCACGGACGCAGTCCTGTGGTGCTGATAGACGGAGCCGTGCGGTCCCTTGATGAAATCACGGCATCCGAAATAGAGTCGGTGTCGGTGTTGAAAGATGCGGTCTCCTCCGCCCTTTACGGTGTCAAGGGCTCGAACGGGGTGATCCTCGTCACTACAAAGCGCGGCAAGGTATCCCCGCTGAAAGTCACCGCAAAATACCAGTACGGCGTGCATACCATGTTCCGTGCACCGGATTTCGCTGACGCCTATACATACGCCGGATATTACAACGAGGCCCTCAGGCTCGACGGCCTTCCAGAGGAGTACAGCAGCCGGGAGCTGGATGCTTTCCGGACAGGGATATATCCATATTCTTACCCGGATGTGGACTGGATGGGCGAGATCTACCGCAAGGCTGCTTCAAACCATAGGGCTGAACTCACTTTCCGGGGAGGGTCTAAGCGGTTCAGGTATTTCGCCGCAGCCGACTACATGTATGACGAGGCCCTTTACAGGATGCAGAATACTGATGACCGGTATGACTCCAGGCAGTATGATACCAGGCTCGGTATCAGGGCCAATATCGATGTGGACATTACCAGGACCACACTGATGAGGCTCGGAGTGATGGCTCGTCTGTCCCAGTACAACATGTACAACACTTCAGGCCTTGATGCGGCCGTCTACCGTACCCCGGCTGCCGCATTCCCTGTCCGACAGGAAGACGGTACGTATGGCGGATCCGCCATCTACGGGAACAAGAACCCCGTAGCGATGCTTAATGACAGCGGAGCCTACAAGAACTCCAGGACTACTCTTCTGGGTAATCTTTACCTGAGGCAGGACTTCAGTCCGTGGGTGAAAGGCCTGGATGTGGATGCCATGGTCACATTTGATTATATAGGGGCAATGGCTGATGCCTCATCTAAAGAGTACAGGTACTCGGAACTGAAATCCGACATTATGGAAGACGGTTCTTTGGTGAAGGAGCAGCTGTGGTACGGCAAGGATTCCCCTACGCTGAGTCATTCTTCATGGTTTTCTACACTTGTCATGAGAACGGAGCTTCAGGGCCGTATTAATTACACTTTGGCCAGGAACAGGCATCACCTCGATGCCCATGCCGTATACCGTCAGCGTGCCTATACTGCAAGCGGCAGGAACCGTTCATGGAAAAACCAGGAAATGCTCCTGACGGCATCGTATTCCTACGCAGGAAGATATTTCATCGATGCCGTGGCCAACTGGTCCGGTACGTCATACCTTCCGGAAGGGGACCGCTTCAACTTCTATCCGGCCGTAAGCATCGGATGGGTAATGTCTGAGGAGGAATTCATGAAACAGGCTCCGGCGGTATCCTATTTCAGGGTATTCGCCTCGGCCGGCCTTTCCGGGAACGACAAGGGCCTGTCCCATGAGATGTATCTTCAGCCTTACGGTTCGGAAAACGCCAGGTCATATTATTTCGGGAAGAATGTGGTTTCATACGGGGGCCGCGCCGAGGGCAATCTCCCTATCCTTGACCTTGTCCCCGAGCAGACCATGAAATATACCGCCGGGATCGACCTCAGGCTCTTCGACAGCAGGCTTTCCCTTTACGGGGAATTCTTCCATGACAGGAGAAGCAGGATACTTGTGGACAACAACAAAGTCTCCGGAGTGATCGGGATCGGACTCGAAAGGCAGGATATAGGGGAATATCACTACACCGGGACTGATTTTGCTGTTTCCTGGGGAGATGTCTGCGGAAAATTCCGTTACGACATACACGCGAACGGCGCGTGGATGACAAGCAAAATCATAGAGGACGGACAGGGTTTCCAGAAATACGACTACCTCTATACCAGAGGGAACAAGGTCGGGCAGGTATACGGGCTGGAGGCAATAGGCATCTTCCAGAACGAGGACGAGATAAGGAACAGCATACCGCAGTCTTTCAGTGATGTTAAGCCGGGCGACCTCAAATACAAAGACCAGAACGGGGATGGCCGCATCGACTATGAGGACTATGTCAGGATGTCCGATTCCACAATACCGGAATTCCATTATGGGTTCGGTTTCGAGCTCGGATACGGGAACTGGGAGCTCTCAGCTGAATTCCAGGGACGTACGGGAGTGACAGTGAACCTCCTGTCTTCACCTCTCTACAAGCCGATATCCAACAGCTCCACAATCTCGGACACTTATCTCGACCGGGAGATACCGTGGTCTCCGGAAAGGGCATCCCAGGCCACCATGCCGAGGCTTTCCCCTATGGACAACACGAACAATACGAGGAACAGTTCATGGTGGTTCCGTGACGGCTCTTTCCTGAAGCTCCGCAGCCTCATGATCTCCTATACCTTCACGCGCAAGATGATCAGATTCTCCGACATGAAGGTCTATGTCCAGGGGACCAACCTTTTCTCCATCGACAAGATCGGGTTTGCCGACCCCGAGCAGCTGAATGTGGCTTATCCGGCCACGAGGGCGTTCTGGGCGGGAGTAAAATTCAGTTTCTGATCAGGAAATAAATCATGATAAAGCATATTGAGATGAAAAAGATAATATACATACTTGCGGCGGCCGCCATGGTGCAGGGGTGCAATTTCCTTGATTTTGACGAGACCAGCAGCCTCTATACCAGAGAAGACATGTATGCATATTTCGGCAAGGCCAAGGAAATGCTGACCAATGTCTACGGCTACATGCCGCAGGATTTCGGGGTAGTGAGCAAGGCAATGCGCGACTGCGGCTGTGACGACGCCGAGTTCGGGGATCCGAATAATATAGTGCAGAACTTCAACAACGGCAGCTGGACCCCTTCCTCGGTAATGGACACCCAGTGGGGCATGTACAACGGAGTGAGGGCGGCCAACGAGTTCATAGAATCGATCGGGCAAGCGGACTTCTCACGTTTCGAGAATGAGCCGCAGTACGAGAATTGGAAAAAACAGCTCGAATTCTTCCCTTACGAGGCGAGGGTCCTCAGGGCCTTCTATTTCTTCGAGCTGGCCCGCCGCTACGGCGATATCGCCATGCCGATGAAAATGCTGACACCGGATGAAGCCAACACCATAGGCAAGACTCCGTTTGCCGATGTCATAAAGTTCATTGCCGATGAATGCTATGAATGCAGCAAGGTGCTTCCTGATGACTACCTTGACCAGCCGGACCATGAGTTCGGCCGTGTGACAAAGGGCTTCGCCCTGGCTGTCAGGTCTAAAGCTCTTCTTTATGCGGCAAGCCGCCTCCACAATCCTTCTATGGACAAGGCAAAATGGGAGATGTCCGCTGAGGCCGCCCATGATATTATAGCCCTTAATCTGTACAGCCTGGACCCTGGTGCCAAGGTGAATGACGTGGATTCCCCTGAAGTGGTCCTTTTCAGGATGAACAACAACAGTTCGACCTTCGAACTTGACAACTTCCCTATACGCTTTACCGAAGGCAAACGCACATATTCGTGCGGCACCTATCCTACACAGGAGCTCGTAGACGCTTTCCAGACCAAGAACGGATATGATATCATCCTCGGCGAAAACGGCTGGGAGACTGATGACCCGGATTTTGATATCAGCCGTCCGTATGAAGGGCGGGATCCCCGCTTCGCCCGCACTGTACTGGCTGACGGGATGGCTTTCAAGGGTGATGTCATTGAGACATTCGAAGGCGGGAAGGACTATTTCACCACCAGGGACAGGAATACCCCGACAGGATATTTCCTGCGCAAATACATAGAGGAGACCACGAGTTTCACTCCCGAGGCCCTCGTTTCCAACAAGCACCACTGGATAGTCTACCGTTATGCGGAGACCCTGCTGACTTTTGCCGAATCCATGGTAGAGGCCGGGCATGACCCTGCGGACAAAGGGGAGTATACCCTTTCCGCCCTGGACGCACTCAACCAGGTAAGACGCAATGCCGGCATGCCCGATGTCAATGCTACCGGTAGGGAAGAGTTCCTGGAGGCTATCAGACGGGAATGGCGTGTGGAATTCGCCTTTGAGGACCACCGCTTCTGGGATGTACGCAGATGGTGTATCGGAGAAGATACTCAGACCGGAATCTCGGGGGTGTCAATCAAAAAGACCGGGGACGGGCTGCAGTACTCAAGGGTAAAGTGTGAGACACGTGTGTGGAACGACAGGATGAACCTGTATCCTATCCCTCAGAGCGAACTGTTCAACAACCCTCACCTGAATCCCCAGAATCCTGGCTGGTAATGTTTTGTCGAATATCATCTAACGTTATCTTGATATATGGAAATTTTCAGAAATACCGCGAGGCTTGTGCTTCCTGCCTTGCTATGCATAGCGGCCGTCTCATGTACGGAGAAGGAAGAAAGGATAGATCCCGTGGACCTCAGATTCGATGCGAGGGACAGCTACAGTGTGTCAGCCCTTTCCGCTGAACCGATTTCTTTCGTGGTCAAGTCGTCGGATCCGTGGGAGGTGTACAGCTACCATCCCGACTGGTGTGAAATCACGCCTTCATCGGGCGCTCCCGGAGAGAAATGTACTGTAACTGTCAAATACCTGGATTCAGATTCCCTCGACGAAAGAATCGACACCCTGGTCATCAAAAGCGACTATTGGATAGGCAAATGGGTCAGAGTTGCCCAGGCGGGTACTGCATATCTGGATGTTGACAGGACAGACTTCGATATTGCGCGTACTGGAGAGACGGTTTCAGTTGCCGTGTCGTCTAACCAGAAATGGTCTGCCGATGTTACGGAAGGAAAGGAGTGGATTGAAATAACAGAAGGCTCGGAAGGCGAGAATGACGGCGTCATTACTCTTGATATAGAACCGAATTCCGGAGAAATCAGGGAAGGCAGAGTCGCTGTCCGGGACAGGAAAGGAAATGAGAGTATCACTCTTGTAATATCCGAAGATGGAATACGTCTTGATCCGGAAAAATTTGAAATAAGGACTTACCATAATGCCGGAAGGGTGTCCTTGCATGTCGCCTCTGACGGCAAATGGACTGTTTCCAAGGATTCCGGTTCTGACTGGTACAGTTTTGAAAATATAGAGTTCGACGGAAACGGAACACTGAATATAGATGTTTCTGCCAACACATCCGGAGGTTTGAGGAAGTCCACATTTACCATCAGGTCAGTGTCTACGGAAGCCGGTACAGTGCCTGTCGAGAAACAGGTGACATTGAAACAGGCTCCGGAACAGGTCTTTACAAGGCACACATGGAGCAAGGACCTTCTTCCGTGGAGGGTGCATGATTCCTGGCCGATAGCGACATATCCTATAACGGTAGGCGATGACGGCAGCCTGCATTTCACCAAGAGCGGAGCCAGGATTATCCTGTACAGGAACAACCATATATCTCCAGGGGACTACCGGTTCAGGGTGAAGACGGACAGTCCGATAGCTGTAACGAACATTTATTTCCAGTTCTACGGCACCGACACCACACCTAACGAGATACGGTGGCACCTGAATGCCTCTACAGGGAAGACGGATGCAAGCACGGCACCGAATTCCGATATTGCGACCTACAACATACCTTTCGACTCTTCTGTAGCCAATGACTTGATGGTCAGGATGTCCGAGGATAACGGATACATCCACTTCGAATGGTGGCTCAACGACACCAAGTTTGCCGAGATATCTTCCGGTCCTGACTTCATGAAGAACGCCACATGGGAGGGGACAGACCATATACAGATCCAGATAGGGTCCGACTGGCATGACAACGGTGACGCGACATTCTATTGGTATGAATCCGCTCCGCCTATAGACTGGAACCAGAACTGATATTGATTGAATGATATGGAAATAAAGAAAAGCATATTTGCAGTCCCGTTCCTTCTCCTTGCCTGCTGTGCAAGGACGGAGGCCGGGAACGATGACAAAGGCAGGACCGGCACTGCCGGGGAGTGGTCCCTCGTGTGGGAAGATGAGTTCGACGGCCCGTCGGTGGATGATGCGGTATGGAGCCGTATCCCCAGGGGCACGTCCAGCTGGCAGGACACCCAGTCGTCTGATGACAGATGCTATGAAATGAGGGAAGGGTGCCTGGTGCTGAAGGGGATAGTCAATGATGACCTTGAAAAGGATCCTTCTCCTTACCTTACCGGAGGTATATGGTCCCAGGACAAGAAGGCTTTCGGACCGGGCCGTATAGAGGTGAGGGCAAGGCTGCAGGCTGCGCAGGGCGCGTGGCCTGCCATCTGGCTGCTTCCTTATTTCCGTGACGTGCCTGACAATTATTGGCCTTACGGAGGGGAGATAGATATAATGGAGAGGTTCGGCTACGACCCGAAAGTCTCCCAGACCGCCCATAGCAACTATACCTACAACCTCGGGCACAAGACCGATCCCGTACATACCGGCAAGGCGGATTTCGACCATGACGGCTTCAATGTCTACGGAGTCGATATCACAGCCGACAGCCTTGCATTCCGTGTAAACGGCAAACTGACATTCTCATATCCGAGGGTCCCGTCTGCCGCCTCGCAGGGCCAGTATCCGTTCTATAAGCCGATGTTCCTTATCATTGACATGCAACTCGGAGGCGACTGGTCCGGTGGCAATGTCGATCCGGCCACACTGCCTGTAGAAATGGAAGTGGACTGGGTAAGGTATTATGAATGGAAATAAAAAGTTCTTACCTTTGCCTCCAGGTATCCTATACCGGCTTACATATCCGGTAAGGGGAACATGAGGATTATGATGGTACCGGAAATTGTGTTCTATATTGTGGCGGCGGCTTTTATCGCCGCCGCTTCCTTTTTGTGGAAAGTGTCACGTGAAAGGGATGTGCTCCGGAGGCGGGTTTCCGCCCTGGAGAAGGACAATGCCGTGATGGAAAATTCCCTGAGGGCCTCCGAGAAGGCCGCTTCCATGTCGGAGGAGATGCACCGCCGCTCCGTTGCTGAAATTAAAAGCATGAACGAGCGGTATCTTGCAGAAGCGGAGGCGCGTCACCGGAAGGATATCGAGGTCATGAGGGAGCAGTTCAGGGCGGCCGCCGTGGAGATTTCGTCCGCTGCAGGCAGGGAGTTCCATGAGCAGAGCGCAGCGCGTATTGCAGAAATGCTCGCTCCGTTGAAGGAGCGCTTCTCTCAGCTCGACAGGACGATGAAGGAGTCCCGGGAGACTTCCGTCAAATACAGTTCCGAGCTTTCCGCATCCATCCGCATTGTCATGGAACAGTCCCGTCAGGTGGGTGAGGAGGCCAGAAATCTGGCGGATGCGCTGTCCGGACGCTCGAAGGTCCAGGGCGATTTCGGGGAAATGCTTCTGAAGGACATACTGAAGAATGCCGGGCTTGCTGAAGGCGTCCATTATGTGAGCCAGGGTGTCATGACCGACAGCGGCGGCCATGAGATCAAGAGTGAAACGGGTAGTACCATGATTCCGGATACATTGGTCTTCTATCCTGATGACACCATGGTGGTCATTGATTCGAAAGTGAGCCTGACGGCGTTCAAGAACTATATGGCAAGTTCCTCTGCATCCGCCCGGAACAGGTTTGCCAAAGAGCATGTAGAGAGCGTGCGGAGGCATGTGGATGAACTGAAAAGCAAGGATTACGCGTCATATATTCCGGAAGGCAGGCGCAAGGTTGAATATAATATCATGTTCATCCCCGTCGAAGGGGCTTTCCGTCTTATGCTTGACGAGGCTCCTTTGCTGTGGCAGGCCGCAAAGGACAACAATGTCCTTATCGTCAGCCAGATGACACTCGTGATAGTGCTGAACATGATTCAGATGGGCTGGAAACAGGCCGAGCAGGAAGCCAACATAGAGCAGGTGTACAAGACCGCATCCGAACTCATGGGTCAGCTCCAGGGGTGGATGTCCGCTTTTGTTGCCGTAGGGGAGAACCTCGACAGGACCGTGAAGTCCTATGCCGAGTCCCGGTCAAAGCTTGTCGATTCCCAACAGTCGGTAATCAGGAAGATAGCCAGGCTGGAGTCCCTGGGGCTTTCTCCGAGGCGCAACAAGGGCAAGGTCCGGGTCTCAGGCCGCAAGTCCGGTCCGGAGTCGGTCATCCCGAGGGAACTGTCCGAGTGAAGAGGATGGTTGCCGGCTATCATGTACAGCCATGCCCTGACGGGCCATTCTTTCCACGAGCATAGCTTCCGGTGTGTCAGCCCAGTTTCCTGCCGAGTTCCGCCATGTCCGCTCCGGAAGGCTTCTGGTACACCTTGAGCCCGAACTGGTACATCCTGGCTATCACTTGCTCCATCACATCGGCTGCGATATGCTCGTGCGGAACCCAGTCCTTTGCCGTGGTGAAGAAATACAGCTGCAGCGGGAGTCCTTCGGGTGTCGGTTCCAGCTGCCTGACCATGAGCATCATGTCGCTGTTGACCTCGGTCCTGCTCCTGAGGTAGTGCTCCGTGGCAGCCCTGAAGAGTTTCAGGTTGACTGTGTCTTTCCCCATCTCCAGGCCTTGCGCCCATTCTTCCCCGGCAAACCGCTCCAGTTCCTCCTCCGTGCAGAACCTTACCGAGTTCATGTCGATGCGGACCGACCTTGCCACCCTCCGTCCGTCACTTTCCCGCATACCCCTCCAGTTCTTGAAAGACTCGCTCACGAGCGCGTAGGGCGGTATGGTCATTATGGTCTTGTCCCAGTTACGTATCTTCACGGTATTGAGAGACACTTCCTCGACTATACCGTTGATGCCGTACTTGTCGATCATGATCCAGTCTCCGGGACGGAGCATGTCATGCGCAGACAGCTGCACTCCGGCCACCAAGCCCAGGATTGTGTCCTTGAAGATGAGCATCAGCACTGCCGCGGAGGCTCCAAGGCCTGCAAGCAGGGTAGTGAAGTCCTTGTCCAGCAGCACCCCTATCACCAGGATGACCCCTATGCACACCACTATGACCTTGACCATCTGGTAGACGCCTTTCATAGGCTTGTCCCTGAGGATGTCGGAGTCATTGGATATGGCGTACATCGATGAGACGAACTCGCATACCAGCCTGCATGAAATGAATATTATGTATATGTTGAAAAGCTTTGAAAGCAGTCCTGTCCACTGTGCGGGTTCGGGGAAGAGCATGGGAAGCGCCACCTGGAAGGTGATGGGCGGGATCAGATGGAAGACATTGTGGACGACATTGCTGTCCGTTATGTAGTTGTCCCATTTGAATGAAGTCCTTACTGCTACCTTGCGGGCCAGCGGCACGAAAAGCCTGCACCCCAGGAAGTCGACCAGATAGGCTGTCACAATGATTATGCAGGATATTATTATCTTCATCTGAAGGCTCATTCCGAGAATGTCCGCTGTGTCCTGTTCTATCATAATGCCGGTAAGACGTTTTCTTGTTTCGGTTTATATTGTTCCGGTCTGCAATTGTCCTGTACGGATATCCGGCCGTCTTCCGGAAAAAGGAACGTCCGGCATGGCAAAGATAAGAAGCTGTTTAAATTTTTCACAAAAATTATTATGACAGTAATGTTTTTAACAGTTCTTTCTGCTCCAAAAATTATATCTTTGTCAGGATTGACATGAAACATTTTCTTGCGGTATGAAACATTTTGCTTTTTTGCTGGTGATGGTGTCCGGGATCCTGGCATCATGCGCCGGCGCACCAGAGGAATCAGCTATGACAAAGAATGA